>VFQY01000094.1 GCA_018883425.1 Candidatus Omnitrophota bacterium
GGTCAATCCCGCGGCAATCAACGATAATTTTTTTTTCATGGCAAGGCCACCTCGAAGAGGCCCATCAGCTGTGCGATTTCTGTGAAGGCGTTTTTTTTATCGGCTTTGATTTCAAGATTTAAATTGAGGTTTAGATTATAGCCGGGAATCATGATATGCAGAAAAACTTTCATGCGGTCAGATTCTTTCATCGAGACGATCAGCGCTGCGTTGCGGTAAGGCAAAAGCTTCTTTTCGGCTGTCAGCGCACGAAGCTTCTGCTCCTCCTTGAAAGCGGGCAGATAGGGGCGCAGGACATCGAAGAACTGCGCTTGAATGAGACCGCCCGGCTCCTGAACCAAGAGTTCCATGCCGAGGACGGGATCGCCGCGCATCAGACCTGAGGGTGAGCGTACCTTTGAGCATCCCGGTAGAACCTTCCAGTGAGGAGGGATTGAGCCAGGTCAGATCTTCAAGCCCCAGACTTTTTACGTCACAGCGAAAATCCATAAAAGCGTCCTTGCCGCCTCGGACAGTTAAGAGCCCTTCACCGCCCTCGTAAGAGGAGCGGCCCGTTTTTAAACCCCGAAACCGGAATCGGACCGGCTGTCCCGTCAAAAACCCCAAGAGAGAATCCTCCGATACGATTTCCCTGATTGCCAGAGCTGTCTGGGCATCCCGGGTTTTGAGCTCAGCCGTCAAACCCTGAAGCGCGAGTGTGAAGCCCGGTCGAAAGCCGCCGGATTCGAGACGTAAGGACCCATGAAAAAATTCACGAAGCATAGAATTGGCCCCGTATTGAAGGAGATTCCTCTGCCAAGGGGGGGACAAAAGGACTCCTGTCAAGGTGACGGCTGAGAGCAAGAGAGTGAGGAAGAGTCCGAAAGTGACTATGCGCCGAATCATGTCTCTTGTATCGGCAAAGCCTCACGGGATCGGAGTCAAGATTTTGCCTCAAAAAAAAATCACAAGAGCCGATAATCAAACACTCAAATCAGGTGAACTCATGGTCAAAAAAGCAAAATCGACAGTTTTCTCTGTATCCTATTGCTTCTTCTTTCTCTTCTTGCTGGCAGGCTTCGTCCTGCCGAATTTAGAAGCCGAAGGCGTGAAGCCCGCCGATGCCGACAAGTCGGCCCGAGCCTCGGGTGCGGCGCAGTATCCGGCGGCGAGGCTGGCGTCCGCGGGGCTGCCGTTAACCGAACGCGAGTCGGTTTTTTCACCTTTGCCCAGCGCCGCATGGGCGGCGCCCTACCAAACGATGGCCAATCAAAAACTGATGGACGTGCTGTGGACGGCGACGGAGAAAGCCGGCTTCTTTGCCCGGAACGTGACGCAGTCTCTCGGGGATTACGTGAAGGAACGGCAGATCGAGGCGAAGCAGCAGGAGCTGATTCGGCGGTTCTATGAGGAATTGGACAGCGCGGTGAGGCCGATGCGATTGGCTCAGCCCGATTATGAGGAACTGGTCAGAAGGGTGGAGCAGGTTTACATCGAGGACGGCGAGACAGGCGCCTTCAGGTTGGATACGACCACCTTCAGGGACTTGCCGATGATCGTCAAAGCCCAGCATGCCGAGATGGTGGTCAAGAAAGTGTCGGACGGGACGGTCGAGACCTTCTATCCCAGCGGAGCGCTGAAAACTCGCTGGACGCTGGCCGGCGGAAAACTCAACGGTCCGGCGACGACGTATTACGAAGACGGAGAAATTCTGACGATCGACAATTACCGGGATGGTTTGAAAATTCATCGGCGCAAGTTTAACGCTGAGGGCCGCCTGGAATTCGAACAAGCTTACGATTACGATCTGCCCGCCCAAGCGGTGTCTGATTCAGGAGACGGGAAACCGGTCGACGAAGAGCCTCGAGCAGCGCCCTCGCAGTCCTCAGCCTCGGCTGAGGTTATTCCGGTGGTTTAGGTATGCCGCGTCCGGCTGACTCTGCGGCTTTCCGGCCTTCATGGTGGTGCCCGGGACCGCATCTGCAAACAATCATCGCGCGTTTTTTCCGTTCTCATCCCTATAAGCTGCCCCTTCGGCGCGAGGTTCTGAATACCCCGGACGACGATTTTTTGGAGCTCGACTACCTCGAGGGTCATGCGGCCGCGCCTTGGGTGGTTGTCCTGCATGGGCTCGAGGGTTCGACGCATGCCCCCTACATGATGAGCTTCCTAGCGCAGGTTCGATTGGCCGGGTGGTCGGCCTGTTCCGTAAATTTCCGCGGCTGCAGCGGAAGACCGAATAAGCTTAAAACGACCTATCACTCAGGCAAAACAACCGATCTCGATTTTGTTCTGTCGCATATGCTCCGTCTTGCCGGACAGAAACCCATCTATCTGGTGGGATTTTCCATCGGCGGGAACATTGTTCTGAAATGGCTCGGCGAACGCTCTGAAACCGCACGCCCTGTCATCCGCCGTGCGGCGGCAGTCTCGGTGCCCTATGATCTCGTGAAATCCGTTGGATTCATGGATAGGGGATTCAACCGCGAGGTTTACACGCGGGTTCTCCTTTCGAGTTTGAAAAGAAAGGCGCTTCATAAAGCGCAGGTCTATCCGGGCTGTCTGGACGAAAAGTCGGTGCGCCGATGCCGCACCTTCGCCGCGTTCGACCGGCAAGTGACCGCACCGCTCAACGGTTTCCGGGATGAGCTGCAGTACTGGCGGGAATCCAGCGCGTCGCGCTACCTGCATTCGATCCGCGTGCCCTCGCTTCTGATCCATTCTGAGGACGATCCCTTTTTTCCCGGAAAGGTTTTTCCTTATCATGAAACGGCCGCCCATCCCTTTGTCAAAGTCCTCATGACGGAGAAGGGCGGGCATCTTGGGTATATGGCAGGACGATGGCCTTGGAGTCAGGAGAAATGGCTGGAGGACACGATTCTGGGGTTCTTTCAGGAGGATGAACTTAGCCGGGGCTGAGCCATTCACGTGAGGCTTTCACCGGAGTGCCTCCGGCTAAAGGGTTTTTAAAAAAATATCGGGGTGTGTTATGCTACTCGAGTTTGTGGGTAAGCAGGGCCTCGCAGTCATCTGTGTTAAACTTACCAAAAGACGGCTCATTCAGGAAACTAACGCTCTAAGGAGATTTTGAAAATGGTTATCGTTTTGAAGAAAGACGTCACGAAGAAACAGGTAGATCACATCGTTAAAAAGCTCAAAGAGATCAAGTTGAGGCCCATGGTCTCTCGCGGCGTTGACCGCACCGTGATCGGCGTTATAGGGGACGAGAGCCGTCTCCGTGTTCAGCCTATTGAAGCTTTTCCGGGCGTCGAGAAAGTGATGACCGTTCAGACCCCTTACAAAATGGTTTCCCTCGAAAATCACAATCAGCCCTCTGTCATCAAACTCGGCAACGGCGTCGAAATCGGCGGGAACCGCATCGTTATTATGGCCGGACCCTGCACGATTGAGACTCGCAAAAGAACGCTGGATCTTGCCAAGATCGTCAAGAAAGCCGGGGCGACGGTCCTTCGCGGCGGAGCTTTCAAACCGAGGACATCCCCGTACGATTTTCAGGGGCTTGGTGAAACGGGTCTCAAATATCTGGCCGAAGCTCGCAAGCTCACGGGGCTGCCCGTGGTGACCGAGCTGATGAATCTTCGCGATCTTCCTCTTTTTGAAAAGTATGCCGACATTATCCAGATCGGGGCGCGCAATATGCAGAATTTCGACCTGCTCAAAGAGCTGGGAAAGACGCGCAAGCCTGTTCTCCTTAAACGGGGGATGGCCAATACGATTCAGGATTTTTTAATGGCGGCTGAGTACATCTATTCGCACGGCAATCACAGCGTCATTCTTTGCGAACGCGGCATCCGGACTTTCGAGACGGCGACACGATTTACCCTCGACATCGCGGCTGTGCCTGTCCTGAAAACAAAGACGCATCTGCCGGTCGTCATCGACCCGTCCCATCCAGCCGGGAAAAGAGCTTTTGTGCCGGCTCTCACGAGAGCGGCTGTGGCCGCCGGGGCGGACGGAATCATCGTGGAAGTTCACGATAATCCGGAGGAGGCGGTTTGCGACGGTCCTCAAGCTCTTCTACCGGATCAGTTCGAGTCGCTGATGGCAGAATTGCGGCTTATTGCCAATGCGATCGGCAGAACCATTTAATTGAACAGCGCTCGAAAGAGAAGGGAGCCGTGCCGCAAAGGCGCGGCTTTCTTCTTTTAGAGTACCGCCGGATCAAGCGCTCAAAGGCTGAAGCCTAGACCCCTGTACGGGCCCCCCTACGGATGCTAGCCCTAAAAAGCGCCCAAGCAAAACGAAAGCTCATGGGAATTCTCAAAGAGATACCTGCAGGCGATTCTTTCCTGATCCTCCAGACACGGCGCATCATCCGCAGCTACCGTCAGATTCTAGGCCGCGATCTCTGGCCTTCGGAACGCGAGCCCGAAGCGCTCGTCAAAGAAATCTTCCACGCGCCCTTCGTTCTTTGCTCCGCCGGTGCCGAGGCCGATCCGATTTTGAATTACGCGAACGCTCAGGCGCTCAGCCTCTGGGAAATGAATTGGGATGAATTTACGAGGACCCCCGGGCGTTTAACCGCTCAGGCGCCTGAACGGCAGGCTCGCGAGCACTTTTTGAAAACCGTTCGTGAGCAGGGATTCATCGATAATTACTGCGGCATCAGGATCTCGAAAACAGGACGGCTCTTCGAGATAAGGGGTGCTTCGGTCTGGAATGTCTTGGATGAGGAAGGCCGTTATGCCGGTCAGGCGGCATCCTTTTCGGAGTGGAAAGAACTGTGACCGCTGAAATCTATCAGGATAGATTCGCTCTATTATAAAAAGATCCGCGAGCATTTTTTTTAATACCCGCCGTTGATGGTTCCGGGTTTTTTTTCTATGGTGACTCCGTTGTCAAAACCACCGCAACGGAGGCTCCAATGTCCAAGTATTCTTTTATCCGCTCGACCCGATTCGCCGCCTGTTTCACTCTTTTGACGTTCACTCTCCAGAACGTGGCATCCGCTGACATCCTCCAAGGGGAATCTTATGCGCCGCACACCGGGCCGGAAAAGGGACTTGCTGAGACCCAAGGTCAATTCTTGAGGGACGGCGTTCTCCGCGCGGAAGATAGGGTTCAAACGTCGCTGGGATTTCTTGAGGGCGCATCTGCTCTTAGCCATCCCGAATCGGCGAGTGACGTCGCTAAAACGCAGCCGGGCGCTGTCCGAGCCTCAGAGGAGGCCGTGATCAGCCGTTTCGCGAACATGACTCAGGACAAGCTTGTCACGGCTGAGTACGGAGACAGCGGCCTTGAGGTCGCGGCGATAGCTTCGGGTAGATTAGAAAATGCGCAATTCGACCCGCAAGGAATGTTTCTGAGCGGACGTGTGACCGATGCCTCCGGAAGTTACCTCGACTATGAAAACGGCCGATTGAAGCGGAGGATCACGAGCGAGAGTAGTGAAATTTTCGATGATAGCGGGTATGTGATCCAAAGGATCCTGAAGGATGGGAGCACCCGCAGCTACGCGCGGAAAATTGATGCTCAGGGAAGGACGGCGGAGATCACGCGCATTGAGGGCCCTCTCGACAGTGTTCCGCCGCCTGTGAGGCTTGAGGAGATCACAAGTCCTCAAGCGGATCATTATGAACTGGGCAGCAATCAGCATGTCTCGGCTTTCTTTCAGTCGATGACGCCTGCGGAGTCTCAAAAAATACAGTCTCTTGAGTTCAAGCTGGCTAAGTGGGGCAAGCCCAGCGGAAATCTTCGGGCTGTCATTTACGCAGATGACCGCGGAAAACCCGGTTCCATTCTTGCGCTCAGCGCGGAGCGCTCTGCTTCTGAATTCGAGAGTCATTCCGCTTACCCGCAGCTGTCAAACCTACCCTGGCAGAAATTCAACTTCCCGGATGAGTTCGAGATGAACGCAAAGACCACTTATTGGCTCAGTCTGGAGACGGCACCTGGGTATGCTTCTATGGGGGACGGCGCTCACATGTTCCGCGTCTACAGTACGAAGGGGAGCGATGCTTACCCGGGCGGCGTTCTCGTTTCTCGTTCGCGGCAGGGCACCAGATCCTTGAGCGGTCTTGATCTGATGATGCGTTTGAACGGAAGGTTGTCGCGGTCCGGACCCTCCAAAGTCCGGTTTGTGCCTGGCGCGCAGGGTGAATTTAAACCTGCATCCGGAACCTCTGCGCTTCCCGAGGAATTTCAAAACGAAGGCTACGTCATACCCCGCAAGGACCCGGCCTTTCTGAAAGAACTTACGCGGGCATATCTTTCGGCCAAGACGTCCGCTCCTCGGATCGTTTCCGCCGCAAGCACGGCGGCCAGGCAGATTGATCTTCGTTTCGTGATCGGGGGCGTTGAGTTTTCCGAGCACTTTGATCTTCAGCCGGGAGTCAACAATCTCGAGAAAAGCTACGAATCGCATGGGCGCAGAATCACGATTCGCGCCTCGGTCTATTCGGATACTTTTCCGCCTGTGGTTCGGCAGGAAAGCGGAGGTATTACGCATTCCGGGAAAACTCAGCTCGCTTATTTTGTCGACGGCGTGCTGGGTACGGAAACCGTTTATCCCGCCGTAGGCCGCAACGTGTTTCGACGCGAGTTCAGCAATGCTTGGGGCACTTCCGTCACGGAGTTTGCCCTCGATTATCAGCCTAGGCTCGACGACGGAACCATTCTGCGCTACAGAAATGGTCAGCTGACGAGCGCCTTGAAAGACGGCGTGCTTTATGACAATCTCCGCTTCGATGCCGATGCCGGACTTCTCTCGGCATCCATCCGTACATCGCGAGGGGACCGTCTCGAGATAGAGCAGGGTCAGATCCGCGAGATTCAATCACCCGACGGCCGGATTCGCCGTTTCGACCATGAGTTCCTCAACGAGGACTGGCGCCCAGGCCAGGTACCGGTTTTTTTTAAGCGGCATCTGAATACCTCGGGAACGGCCGCAGAACTCACCATCACGGAGGGCCGGGAGGAAGATAGGCCTTCCCCCGAGCGCATCGCCGAACAGGACACTGCTGGCGCTTCACCTGTTGAGATCGGAAGCAATATCGGCGTGCGGGAAGCCCTTCAGAGTATCAGGTTCCAATCGGATACGGCACTTCAGCAAGCAGATTTTCTCCTGAGCAAATACAAGTTTCCTGCGGGCAGTCTCAAAGTGAAACTCTACGAATCGTCCGCATCAGGCACGCAGGGGAAGCTCCTTGCGGAGTCGGCCCCTGTTGACGCGGCTTCGCTTCCGTCGAAGACGGCGACGGCAATCACGAACGCCTCTTGGCAGCCCTTCCGGTTCGCGGAGCCGATTTTGCTGAAAGGGGGTCAGACCTATTGGGTCAGTCTTTCTCTGGGGGATGATTACAAAAACTTCGGCGACGGGGGAAACTTCATCACGGCCTATCTGCAGGACAAAGGCGACCCCTACACCGGAGGACAGGCGGCCCTTATCCGTAAGGGCGCTTTCGTTGCAGCGCCTAAAGATTTTCAATTTCGTTTGCATGGATACAGCGGAGGCATTCCCTTTCCCAGGACCAGCCGTTTCTCCGTCAGCAAGGACGGACAGCTGACCTTCATGAAGGGAGAGAGCCGCGCTGCGTCGCACGCGGCCCAGCCCGAGGGTTACACAGTTCCGATTTCAAGAGAAACTCTCGCAGAGAGAGAGGGGGCTGATCTTGCGGCACTTCTGGTGCATGCCCGTCAATATCTCTTTCCGCCTGAAGTTCCCTCGGCGCGATTAATTTCACCCTCGGTTACAAAGGACACGCCTTACCGCCTGGTCTTTTCGGCGGAGGGAAAAACCTATGAGCAGGTGCAGACTCTGCACGAAGGTGAAAATAAATTACAGGTCGAGTTTGCAGGGGCTTTGGGTCAAACGCGGGTCTTTGATTTTTGGGTGACTCTCGACACGCTTCCGCCCGCTTTAGTTTTAGTTTCGCCGCCCGTAACGAATAAAAGCTCCTACCTTCTGCGTTATTCGGCGGACGGCGAGCTCCGTGAAGAGAACGTGAACTTGACCGAGGGCATCAACAGTCTTACGCGTGAAGCCAGGGACAGCGCGGGGAATCTGTCACAGATCGCGTTTCAAATCACGATGGATCCTGCCTACGAAGCTTTTCAAACGGAGGATCGGGCTGACGGTTCACTGGAGCGGGTTAGGCT
>VFQY01000154.1 GCA_018883425.1 Candidatus Omnitrophota bacterium
GCTTCATGGAGCTCGGGAGTTTAGCGGGTGTTGATACCGCGCTAATTTCGGCTGTTGAGAGAACTCTGGATGCTTTGACCGCGGATCTTCAGGCCAAGAAAATCGCCGCCCAGCAGGCCTTTTGGATGGGGCTGCCGAGGACGCCTGTTCAGCAAACAGCAGATCTCAGCCGAGTGCTTCGGATCGAAGCGCGTGATTTTGAAGAGGCCTATCAGAAAGATGCCTCTCTGACGATGGCGGGCTACAAGATAAGGGAGGATTTCTTTGCGCTCCTTCAGGCCCGCATTTTTGAAATTTTCCACGACACCCAAAAAGCCTGGCGGGCGGACCGCGCGAAGAAGGAATTGAAGGAGGATCTCAACGCGGCGGCTGAGGCCATGGTGAAGACGGAAACGGCCTCTCAAGCTTTCAGCCGGATCGACTCAGCGGAGGAGCTCGAGCGCGTGCTGTTGAAGTCCGAGGAAATGGCAGGCCGAGTTCAGACTCTCATTCTCAAAGCCAAAGAGGCTCAAAGCGGTCAGGCCGCCGTGAAGCTTGCTGAATCGGCCCGTCAAACTCTTGATCGCTTCGCAGCCTCTAGCGCCGGATTGGGCTTCCGTTTAGGGAAACAGGGCGCTGATTCCGCGGCTGCGCAGATGAAGTTTGAGACTATCCGCAGAAATGTGCTGAAAGCGCAGCAACTCTCGGAAGAATCGCTGCTCGGGGCGCATGAGGCCCTTGCCTGGGAAACAGCAGGGGCATCAGCGGTGACTGAATCGCAGGAGCTGTTGGCCTCGATAAACGCCCGCCTTCAGCGTCTGAAGAAAACGCCTGATTTCGGCAGTTCATTGGATTATGTCCGGGAAATTGAAAAATCTCTCACGATGATCGAGCGTCTTCACGGCCGTGTCCGCGCATTGCTCGATTCAAATCCGCAATCCGGAATCTTACGCTCGAACGAAGCTAAACTCCTGGGGTTTGCCGCTTCCGCTTCAAAGCTTTTCGGAGAGGCGCTCGGCCTTCTCAAAAGCTTCATGGAACGCAATCCCTCGTTCGCGGTTATGCTGCCGGCCGAGGATGCTTTTGCTGCCTCTCGAACCCTTGACTCTCTCGGCAGTAGCGCTGAAGTCGAAACCGCGTCTGCAAAACTCGGCCGCGGCGTGGTAGCCGATGCCCGTGGACACACCGGTGATGACAAGAGATCGCAATGCCCTGTTCCGAGTTCTCCGAGGGGCCTGGCATGAGCGAACCGAGACGAGCCTTCCCCCGGCCGCTGGAGACACTAACAGTCGTGTCCTTGCTCGAAAAGCCGCCGACAGGCACCTGCCCGAGCGAACAGGCTCGCCTGCGGCGGCGGGTGCCCGGAAGCCCGATGACGGCGGGGCATTCGCGAAGGATCGGTCGACCGGGCGCGGCGGAAACGCCGGGAAAGCGGGATCGTCCGTCCGCAACTTCCCCCCAACCCGGCGGAATGATAGCGTTCACGCCGGTCGTCGAATTCAGCCGGGCGATGTCGGCTTGAACCTGGGCCGGTCGCAGAGGATGCGCTGGTCGCCCGTGCTGGGCGACAGGACTTGTCGGTCGAATAGCACGCCACTGACGGGGGGGGGGGCCGATGCTGAGCAGACTCCAGAGAAAAGCCGAAGCGCTGGATCAGGCATGCCTGCGCGCCCTCGGTCATCCGCACGACCACGCGATCCAGGAGGAGCTGTTGAGCGCCCTCGAATGGGACTCATCGTTACATCCCGAGCACGCCCAACCGATCATCCGTGACTTGTTCAAGCAGATCCACGATCGTTCGAACGAGTTGTGGCATCGCATCCAGTCAGCTGCAGGAAATGCAAATCGCCCTGATTTACGGACCGACGAAATAGAC
>VFQY01000016.1 GCA_018883425.1 Candidatus Omnitrophota bacterium
GGGTTATGTGCTGGCTTACCAGGGCAGGCTGAGCGAAGCCGTTGAAAGGTATCAGCAAGCGCTCGGAATGGGCCCCGGATACATTCCAGCGGAGTACAATCTTGCGGGGATTTATCTTGTTCAAAAAAAATATCGTGAAGCATTGGAACTGCTTGAAGACCTAGATGAACAATTTCAGGATCACCGCAATCTCATGAAGTCGAAGATTTTGAACAACCGTGGATATGCCCGGTGGCATCTGGGGGATAAGAAGGCCGCGCTGGCAGATTTCAAGCAGGCCGTTTCGATGACCCCCGGATTTAAAGATGCCGAAAATAATCTGACTTACGCAGAATCCGGAAAAGATCCGCAAACTATAAGCCTGGGGATGAAGTGAGACACGGCTTTTCGCTTCGAACGACGAAAAAAATCCTGATTCTTGCGGCGGGAGTTATCGCTTGGAGTCATTCATCGACGGCTTGGGCCGTTGTGGGACAGGCGGAAGAGTATGACCCTTTCAAGGCCCGGGACATCGAGGAGTTTCACTCAGGAATCCTCGAGGAGGAACAAAGCCGTCAGAGACAGGAATCTCGCGCATCTTTCGAAGGCGATGAAAATTTGACTGCTGAGGGGGGGCTTTCTCGAGATGCGCAAGAGCTCGAAAAGCTCAAGAGAGAGATTTTAAAAATACCCAAGAGAGACCGCCTCAAATTTGGGTTGGACGGACAGCATGCCTTTGAGTCGAACGTCAAAAGGCTTCCGCCGAGACAGTCGAAGAGTGATCAGATCATGGATTTGGGCGGTTTTTCTGAAGTGGACCTCGGGGGGCGTAAAACCGATCTTAGAATTGAAGGGCGGGGCGGAAGGCAGTGGAATATCCACTTCCCGGAGAGCGATTTCTGGCTGGCGGAAGAGAGAGTTCGTTACCGAAGGCGTTATTTCAAGAAAGTGGCGCATTCTCTGCAGTCACGGATTGCTCGCCAGAGTCAACGCACCATCGAGCTCGACCAGAAGAAGGTTCGATGGGATTCCCATCAGAATACGGCGTTTAATTACACGCTGTCAGAGAAATTCTCTGCAAATCTCGAACTGAATGCACTCAAGCGGCTCTATACGACAGAACCGTTCGATCAGGATTCTGCGTGGGAAGCCAGCATGGCTCCGAGTCTATTCTGGAGCGTAACGCCGAAGAGCCGTTTCTCTGCTGGTTACATTTTTGGTCCGAGCCGCATTCGCACCAAAGTGGGGGACACCAATACGCACGAAGTTCATGCGGGTTATTTTGGACGTGTCACGAGAAAGTCTTCGCTCAGTTTTGATGCGTCGTTTAGTCATCAGACTGCGCGGTCTCTTGAAACTCCGGAGATCAATACTGTGAAAGTCGGTGCGGGCTATATCCTTCAAGTGACGCCGAAGACTCAGATGATGGTTCAGGCGATACGGTCCGTTCAGAATACCAGTTCAAACGCTGTTCCGGGCGCCGACGAGAATGCTGCGGTCAAGACGGACAGTCATTTTACGAATGATAACGTGATTCTTTCTCTCAACAGCCGGGTGAATAGAAAACTTACGGGCATCGTCAATGTGGGGATGTCGCAATTTCGAAATCAAGCGCCGAAAGGCGGAGACGAAGACGTCGAGGGCAGGCAATGGACTTTTCCTGTTTCCCTCACGGCAAATTACGCGCTGAAACGCTGGATTCAGTTGCGCATCCGTTATACCTATGCGTTCCGCACAGGAAACGAAAAAAGCGATACTTATCGGGCGCACACGCTGACATCGGGTGTGAATGTTGTCTTTTAGCAGGAGGGGGCTGATGACGCAGCCGGCGGTTTTAAGTGCCGAAAAAATGAAGGCCGTAATTTTTCTTTTCTTGACGGCGTTTTTTCTTCATTCGAACGCCTCAAGTTTATACGCCGAGGCGCCCAACAAAGAAGGGGCGATTTCCCCCGGCGGTTTGAATAAGTCCTATCCTCTGCAGCCCGGGGATAAGATCAGCATCAAAATTTATCCCGAAGATGAATTCATTAAAGGCGGTGAGACGGAGGTGAGCTCAGAGGGGACCGTGACGCTGCCCTTGATTGGTAAGGTTCCTGTAGTCCAAAAAACAGTTCAGGAAGCAGAGCATGCGGTCGCTGCGCTTCTGGAGCAGGATTACTTGGTCGATCCTCAGGTTGTGATCGAGGTTCTGAAGTACCAATCGGGAAACTTTGTGGTGCTGGGACAAGTCATGAAGCCGGGCACTTATACGTTTAAACCGGGAGCCATGAACGTCACCCTCCTCGAGGCCATATCGACGGCCGGAGGGTTTTCAGAAATAGCGAACATAAAAAAAATAAAGATCCGGCGTAAGACGACCGGAGAGGTTCTGGATGTTAACGCCGAAGAAATTATCAGCGGACGCCGTCCGGATCTTTTAATAAATGCCGATGACGTGGTTCACGTCAGCGAGAGTCTTTTTTAATACACCCTGCGGAGAGTTATGAATTCGACAAGCCCAAATTCAGGGGCCTACGGCAGCTACGGTTTCGACGATGTCGATAAGCCGTTTGATTACAAGTATTACTTATTCCTGCTCAAAAAGAATTTTTATATCCTCCTGACATTCTTTGTCATTGCAGGCACTCTGAGCGCGATTTACGCGGCAAAAATTCCTGATGCATTTGTTTCCTCCGCACAGCTTATCATTGAGAGACCCAAGAATCTTATGGCTGAAGGGATGACCGATGCGGATTTGAGCGCCCAGAGCTGGTCGGAAGATTATTACAAGACGCAGCTTGAGATCATGACCGGGCCGACTGTTTTGCGTCAGGTAATCACGGAACTGAAACTGACCAGCTATTTCGAGCAGGATGACGAGGATCGTTTGCTCGAAGACGTCCGGAAGATGATCACCGTGACTCAGGTCAAACAGAGCCGGCTTTTCAATGTTCAGGTTACTGCGGGTGACGCGAATCTTGCGGCGAATATCGCCAACGCTGTCGCGCGCGCCTATATTCGCAAGAATTTTGAAGATTCCTTGTATTACTCCAAAGAACTGCTGGGCTGGCTGCCTGAGAGCGCTTCCGACGCCGGCACCGTTACAATTGAAGACCCTTTCGGCAGAGTACGGCAGATTTCCAGAGAAGAGCTCATTGAAAATCTGCCGACCATACAGACGGACCCGACGATACGCAGTCTCAAGGAGAGGAAGAATGCCCTTGAGTCCGAGCTTAAACTGCTTCTTAAGCAGTACAGAGAAAAACATCCAAAGATCGTTAAAGCCCGTTCCACTCTGAAATTTCTCGATGAGAGCATCGATGCCGAAAAAAAGAGGATCGTCGAGGGCCTCAAATCTAAGATGCAGGGAGCTATGCAGACGACGCAGGGCCGGGTTATTGAAGAGGCTTTACCTGCGGATGCTCCGATCGGCCCGAACCGCCTGAAGATCATCGTCATAGTCGCGTTGGGAGAGCTCTTCATCAGCCTTCTCCTGCTTTTTCTTTTGGATCATTTTGACGATACGATTCATTCGATGGAAGACCTTGAGCGCAAGGGCGTTGTGCTGCCCTTCCTCGGTCCTGTCGCCATGGTGAAGGATAAAAAGCCCAACTATGATGATAAAAGCCTTGTTGTCTTTCACGACCGCAAGTCCGAGATCACGGAGTCTTTCCGTTACTTGAGAGTTGCGATCAATTTTTCCGCCCCTCCTGAAACGCTCAAGAACTTGATCATGACCAGCTGTCTGCCTCACGAGGGTAAGTCCTTTATCAATCACAATATTGCGGCCTCTCTCGCTTTGGATGGGAATAAAACACTGCTTGTCGACTGCGACCTCCGCCGTCCTGTGGTCCATAAGCAGTTTAAGGTCGACAACAGCGTCGGTCTGTCCAATTACCTGACCACAGGAGTCGGCATGGAAAGCGTTCTTAAACCCTGCTACGTCGACAATCTGACGCTTGTCACCAGCGGACCTGTTTCGCCTAATCCTGCGGAGATTTTGGGTTCCGACCGCATGAAGCAGTTCTTAGAGGAGGCTCGAAGCCGTTTTGATAGAATCATCATCGACTCTCCTCCTTTGACCGGACTCGGAGATACGTTTGTTGTGGGGAACTTGGTGGGGCATGTCATTCTTGTGGTGGCCGCAGCTCGGACGCCGTCAGACCTTATCAAACGCATACAAACGCAGCTCGATAAATCCGGAATCAAAATCATGGGTGTCGTTTTGAATCAGGTGGATATGGAAAAGGAACGCCTTGGCGGCTATTCCAAGCACTATTATCACACGTACAATCGTTACTATCGCCGCGACGGCGGGAAGGATGACTAAACCATGATGAGCCGGCTCCTTCGGGGTGTTCCGGTTTTTTTTATTTATCTCACAAGCGCCATTGCTTTTTTTTCGCTTTCCAGTCCGCACCCGACCGCGGTCTCGGTTCTGATCCTCGCGGGAGGAGCTGCGCTATTCTGTCTCTGCTTTCAGCATTTACGCGGTGAATGGGGATTCGGGCGAAGCCGATTTGCGTTTGGTCTCGCCCTCCTCATTCTGTGGTTTTGGATCCATCAGCTGGCTCTGCAGGCGGCTCTGCTTCCCATCTCCTACAAGCCCAATTGGCTGATTTGGACGGAATTTGTTTCGATGTTTTCGTGCGCAGCCGTGCTGATGCTTTGCGCCGAGGCGAGCTTCTGCGACCGCAGCGTCACCCTGCGTTTCTTTCGTTTCTTCGTTCTCATGGGGGCAGCCGCGGCGCTCTATTTCATTTATCTTTTTTCAGTCGCGGGTGTGCCTGTCGAAAGGCTCCGCCCGCCGTTCATCCTTCTCGAGCATTTGGGCTTTCTAAGCCCTGTGACGTTCCAGCCGAATAATTTCATCGACTTGCTTATCGTCCCATTCTTTTTTTCGCTGGCGCTGCTTTTTTACACACATCGGCGCAAATTAAGTTTTCCAGATCCGTCTCGTCAGCATTCTGAGATTATCCTGAATCTCTGTGCCTCATCGGTGCTTCTAGCGGCCATTTTTTTTACGAAATCTAGAGCGGGGATTCTCGCGTTCGCGCCCGCATGCGCAGTCTTCTTCTTTCTCTTTGCAATGGCACAGCGCAGCCGGAAAAGTTTATGGCGGATGACGCTTCTGATCACTCTTACCGCTGTTGTTTTCTTAGGAGCGTCGGGAATCAAAGATGTTTTTCAAGAGCTCATGACTTTAGGTCAGCTCGGTAAGAATGCTCAGGAGTTCAGCGGGTTGCGTTTTATGACCATCGGACTGAGCTGGGAGATGATGAAAGAAAATCTTTTCTGGGGTGCCGGTTTGGGTCAGTTCCAAATGGCATGGATTTTCTTTCCGAAATCAGCCTACACCATGTTTCCCGAACGCTCTTACAATGATTTTCTGTGGTTTGGTGCAGAAACGGGGTTAGCGGGGCTCATGCTCCTCGGCGCGTTGGTGTTTCGTGTTTATTGGACGGGTATCCGTCTGATCCTCAAATCACCCAGCAGTCTCGTCGCTTACTTCTCGGCGGCGTCATTGGCCTCCCTTTCGGCCTTCTTGGTTCATTCGTTAGTTGATCCTACGCTGTATGTTGCTGCGCTTCTTTGGGAAATTTCAATTGTGATGGGATTGGTCGGAGGCCTTGCAGGTCTTGATGCCGCGGAGGCGCAGCAGGGAAACAGTTCCGGGCAACCAGGGAAATTTCCAAAATCTCTCAATTCAGCACGGCCGCTTGCATTGCTTTTCCTCATGCTTATGCCTTTGACTTTTCTGGCGGCGGGCAGAGTTGCAGCCTCTTTTCTTACGAGCGGATCTCCAACGCTTGAAGGAATTGAGAAAGCGGGAAAAGCAGACTTTTTGAACGGCTACTATGACCTCGCTGCTTCTTCGCTGTACCTTGCTAGGTTTCAGCAAAATCCCGCAGACAGAGATTCTTTAGAGCGTGCTGTTCAATCGATCGACGAAGCTCTGGATAAAGAGCCTCTCAATGTGGGGCTCTACAAGAAACGTGCGGAGATACTGCATGCCGCCGGAGAGTCAGCCCGGGCTGAAGAATCATTCGTGAAAATGCAGGAAAAGTTGCCCGGTTTTTATCTGGCGCATGCCGTCATGTTCGCCTTTTATCTCGAGAGATCCCTGGAAGAGGCGTCACCCTCCCAGAAAGAGCGTCACAAGGCGCTCGCTCTCAGACATTACCAGAGGTGCTTGGAGCTCAACCCCCGTCTGGCTAAGTACCGTGAGATCGAACCTCTGCTCTCAGCGCCTGCCGTAGAGACCTTTCGGACTCTTTTTGAGGAAAAAAGCACGTCCTGAATTTCTGTTTTACCGTCGGTTTCGGTCCTTGAGGTGAGCTTGACTTTCCTGGGTCCCAGGCTCATAATATCGGCCTTTTCCCCTCAGAATTGTCTAGTCACTCTTAAATCGAAATCCTTTTTAGGAAAGCGATGAAAAGCTTCTACTGCGATTACAATGCGACAACTCCTTTGGCCGAAGAGGTCTTCCACGCCATGGAGCCGTACTTGAAAAACCATTTCGGTAATCCCTCAAGCCTGCATCATCTCGGAAGGGGACCGGCCAAGGCCCTGAGGGAAGCTCGAAGCCAGCTTGCCGCCTTGATCGGCGCATCGGACGAGCGTGAGGTGATTTTTACGAGCTGCGGATCGGAGAGTAACAACGCCGCTGTGTTTGCCGCATTGGCTGCTGCACCTAACAAGAAACGGATCATTACGAGTGCTGTCGAACACTCCAGCATACGCAAGCTTTTCAAACATTTGGGTAAGCAGGGATACGAGGTTTTTGAAATAGGCGTTAGTGCCCAGGGATTCCTTTTGATGGATGAACTGAAGCGAGCTTTAAATGCCGAGACGGCTGTTGTCTCTCTTATGCTCGGTAATAACGAAACGGGAGTTCTCTTTCCTGTGGATGAGATCGGCACGGCCGTCAAATCTGCCGGTGCATTTTTTCATGTGGATGCTGTACAAGCCGTCGGTAAGCAAAAACTTTGTGTCAAAAACAGCCCGATTGATTTTCTTTCGGCATCGGCGCACAAACTTTACGGTCCCAAGGGAGTTGGAGCCCTGTATGTCAAATCAGGAACTCCTTTTCAGTCCTACTTGATCGGGGGGGGGCAAGAAAGGGGACGGCGCGCCGGAACTGAAAACGTAGCGGGAATCGTCGGTTTCGGGGCCGCGTGCCGCCTAGCGCTCAGTGACCTGGATGATGAAATCTTGAGGCTCCGCAAGCTCCGTCAAGTTTTTGAGACTGCCGTATGCGGGCAAAACCGCGGCGTGACAGTCAATGGCGATCTAAATCGCAGGCTGCCCACCTCGAGCAATCTTCGTTTTGCCGGTATTGACGGGGAAGCTCTCATGATGGCGCTTGATCAGAAGGGCGTCTGCGCTTCGAGCGGATCAGCCTGCCTCAGCGGCTCACCCGAACCATCACACGTTCTGAAAGCCATGGGGCTCACCGATGAAGAAGCGAATTCCTCTCTTCGCTTCAGTTTCGGTCGTTTTTTTTCAGAGCAGGACGCACTGGATGTGGCAGGTATTATCCGGGAAACCCTTGAGTATTTCCGTTCGTTGGAGCGAGGCGCAGCTGCCGGCTATTCCGGCAAGGTTGAGGCTTGAACATGGAAACTGAAATAAAAGAGAAAATACTGGCCCAGCTTCGTCAAATCAAGGACCCGTCGCTGAACCGAGATATTGTGGCTCTGGGAATGGTCAAGGATATTCAGCTTGAATCAGGCTGTGTCTTTGTCCAGCTCGAGTCCTCGGGCTCCTCGAGCTCTGACCAAGCACTCATGAAGTCGTCTGTTCAGCAGTCTTTGAAGACTTTGGAAGGTGTGAAAGAAGTCACCGTACAGTTCACGGCGCCCGAGAAGAGAGGGCCCGCTTTTCAGCCTAAAATGCCGATTCCCGGAGTGCGGCACATGGTGGCTGTTGCCAGCGGTAAGGGCGGTGTGGGGAAGAGCACGGTCACGGTGAATCTTGCATGTGCTCTCACGCAGTTGGGATTTCGTGTCGGAATCATGGACGGAGACATCTACGGGCCGAACATACCGCTGATGCTTGGTGTCCCGCCTGAGACAAAGCCCTCTGTAACGCCCGACGGCAAAATTCTGCCGGTTGTTTCTCTGGGGATCAAGATGATTTCCATGGCGCTTTTGGTTCCCGCTGATCAGCCGATGGTTTGGCGAGGTCCGATGCTGCATAGTGCTGTGACTCAATTTGTGCAGAAAGTAGAATGGGGAGAGCTTGACTTTCTCCTGGTGGATCTGCCTCCCGGCACAGGGGATGTTCAGCTTTCTCTCGTTCAAACGGTTCCTTTGACGGGTGCTGTGATCGTGACGACGCCCCAAGAGGTAGCCTTGATGGACGTACGTAAAGGAATTCTGATGTTTCGAAAGACAGAAGTTCCGATTTTAGGAATTGTTGAAAATATGACCGGCGAGGTTTTTGGACGAGGGGGAGGCGAGGAGACTGCACGGCGTTTTTCTGCGCCCTTCTTGGGCGAAATTCCGCTGGATAGTTCGATACGCTTGGGCGGAGACCGTGGGCGTCCTGCGGCGATTTCGGATAACAGCTCCCCAGAACTTCTCCAGGCGTTTCGTTCAGCCGCGGAACAGCTCGCTGAGGCGCTCAACCAACCGGAGGCGGGGTGATGTCTGATACCGATGATGACT
The DNA here is from genome assembly GCA_018883425.1 of Candidatus Omnitrophota bacterium. Taxonomy (GTDB): domain Bacteria; phylum Omnitrophota; class Omnitrophia; order Omnitrophales; family Aquincolibacteriaceae; genus ZLKRG04. The sequence continues at coordinate 8,631 of VFQY01000016.1, forward strand.
TTTCGAGTTTACCCCAAGGACCGCGCCAGAAGCAGCTCGAGAACATTCAAGGCCATGTTCTGCAGATACTCTCTTTGTTGGGGGAGCAGCCCGAGAGGGAAGGTCTTTTAAGAACGCCGTTGAGGGTCGCTAATTCCCTCGCCTTCCTGACACGCGGCTACTTTCAGGATGTGCAGGACGTTTTGAACGGGGCGATTTTTCACGAACCCTACGACGAGATGGTGGTGGTTAAGGACATCAATCTCTTTTCACTTTGCGAGCATCACATGCTTCCCTTTTACGGCAAAGCGCATGTGGCCTATATACCCAACGGAAAAATCATCGGTTTAAGCAAGATCCCTCGTGTTGTCGATGTTTTTGCGAAAAGACTGCAGGTTCAGGAGCGTTTGACGAGTCAGATTGCAGAATGCCTTATGGAGGCCCTTCAGCCTCGAGGAGTCGCGGTGGTCATTGAGGCGCTTCATCTGTGTATGGCAATGCGCGGCGTCGAAAAAACAAATTCTTTCACAGTTACGAGCGCAATGCTCGGCAATTTCCGTGATTCAGAGAGAGCCAGAATGGAATTTCTGAGCTTTATAGGGAAGAGAACAGCCTGAAAAGATTTTTTAAACGGGATTGCCGCGGTTTTCTAGAATTTCCAGACGCTTTCTCAAAGATTTGATTTCTTCAAGCATTTCAGCAGAACGCAGTTGAGCTGCAATTTGCTTTCTCGCTTCAGCGTAGGGCCTTGCGGGTTCTCCGAAAACAATCTGCTTCGAGGGAACTTTTTTACCGCTTGGAAAACCTGAACCTGCGCCCACCATGGTCCAGTCCCCGATTTCGACGTGATCCCCAAGACCGACCTTACCGCCCATCGTGACATGGGCTCCCACCTTTGAACTCCCGGAGATTCCGGTTTGTGCTGAGATAATCGTGTGCGAGCCGATCGTGACATTATGGCCGATCTGAACCTGATTATCGATTTTAGCACCTTCGCCTATTCTCGTGCAGCCGATCGTGGCGCGGTCGATCGTTGAACAGGCCCCTATTTCGACATGATCTTCGATGACAACGCATCCCACCTGAGGAACTTTCTCCTGGGACGAGGGAGTGGTAACATAACCGAAACCGTCTGCTCCTATGACCGTATTCGCATGAATCGTGACACTATTTCCTACGATGGTCTGATCGTAAATTTTAACGCCCGAATGCAGGATCGAGGATTTTCCTATTTTAGCGTACTCGCCGATAAAAACATGGGAACGAAGAACGGTGTTGTCTCCGATTTCCGCTTTTTCTGAGACGAAAGCAAAAGCTTCAATCGTGACATTTTTCCCTATCTTGGCACTGGGTGAGATATAGGCCTGCTGGGAGATCCCCGCGGGAAACTCAGGCGCAGGATAAAATTTTCTCAAAAGCCTCGCCCACGCAAGCTTGGGATCACTGACTTGGATGTAGGGCTTCTTGGACGACGTGAGTTTGGCTGACAGTATGAGACAGCTTACCGGGGTCTCTTCGAGTTTCTTTAAGATTAGCGGAGTCTGCGCAAAGGTGATGTGCCCCGGCAGGGGATTCTCGCTGTTGGTGATTCCGCTGATGCTGAGATGGGGGTCCCCGTGAAAGGATCCCTGAACTATTTGAGCGGCTTCTTGAAGAGTTAATTTCATGTGCCGGGAGTATAGCATTCTCACTTCTTTTGTCAATTTAAGGCTCTTGGGCAGGCATTCCATTTTTAGGAAAGTGAAGTCTTGCGCGGTCTCGGAGCTTCATCTGCTCAGCATCAGGGGGGGCGGCAAGGTTCTCCCTCAGACATGATCCGTTCCGGGGGTGATTCCGGTGAGGTAAAAAATCATTCCTGAAGCTTTCAGGAATGATGTGAGCAGGTTATAATTTTCAAAAATGTGCGGAGGAAAGACTATGCCGACTTACGATTATCGATGCGAATCATGCGCTCATGAATTCGAGCATTTTCAGTCTATGAGTTCGCGGCCGCTAAGCCGATGCCCGGAGTGCGGAAAAAAGCTTGAGAGACTCTTCGGTCGAGGAACCGGCGTCATTTTTAAAGGCAGCGGCTTTTACCAGACCGATTATAAGAAGCCCGTTTCCGGGGAGGCTGCTGAAAAGCCAACGCCATCCTGCGGTTCCGGAAAGTGCCGGCAGCCTGATGTTTGCGCTGGGGGAACTGAAAACTAGATGCAAACGCGAGTTTCGGGAAAAAGCGTCCGGATGACTAACGGGAGCGGAATCAAACGCGTTGAAAGGATAGCCTCTCACATCGATGGCGGGGTCAGGTGAAAGAGCGTCCCATGAGACCAGGAGCGCAAAAAAGCATGTGCTTTCCTTTTGGGTTTAGGCCGAGCGCCTGTTGGACTGCCCTGCAGGAGATGGAATGATGAAGAGTGCCGTTTTCCTGCTCCTATTATGCTCGGTCCTCACGGGCTGCAGTCCAAGAGACGGAAATCACAGAAAGCACGACCGCTCCGGACGGTTGATGTCGGACACGCAGTACCAGAACGGTAAGATACACGGGAAGGAGATTGAGTATCATCCCAGCGGCCGTGTTAAGAGGGAAGCGGATTACGTGCAGGGATTTAAAAATGGTATAGAGAAGTTTTACGATGAAAAAGGCAATCTCACTGCCGAGATTGGTTATGCCAACGGCAAGGTCCATGGGATGACCAGGCAATATTATCCCAACAAGAAGATTAAATCCAAGCTTCCTTATAGAAATGGTCTTTTAGAGGGTGAGAGTCAATGGTTCTATCCCAATGGCAGACTTCAGGCCGTGAGTGTGTACAGCGGAGGAAAGAAAAACGGAACCACTAAATCTTATGAGGAAGATGCCGGAGCTCTTCTTTTCATCGAAGAATACCAGGACGATCGAAGAGTTCGCAGAACGGAGTACGATCCCGAAGGCCGAGTCACGGCAGTCCGAAGCAGCTAAAAAGAGCGCAGCAGCGCAGAGGAATCGTTGCATTGAAGGATAAAACATTAGCGTGGTTAACCTTCCTTCTTTCTCTTGTTGTGGGCGCCGCCGGAGCTTTCTCCACAGATCCTGCCGACGTTAAAAAGCTGCGCTACCCATTCCTCGAGACCTCGACGGGCCGAACCTTCGAAGCTGAAATACCCGGGCGCTCCCGCCTCTCCTTCGAACGTCTGCTCGTTCAGGATCCCGCGCTGTTGGGAGACGAATCCCGCAAGGCACTTCCGGGGCCGCAGCTCCCCGAGTTTTATCTTTTGACCCCGCTCGAGAGACTTAACGTAATGCCTTATGCGGTAAAGTTTGCCCGCGGGTTTGTCTTCGTTTGGCTGATCTATTTACTCATGAGATCTTTGGTGAATATCCTGGTGGTTCAGGAATTCCGGAAGTCGGTAAAAAAGGGACGTCGGAGAAGACGGCGGCAAAAGTGATTGGTGCGGAGTAAACGTCAGTGGTTTTGAGAACTTCAAAACTTCCGCGGCGAGGCAAAAAAAAAGGCCTGACATGTGTCAGGCCTTTTTTCTTCAAGAGAAAATTTTACTTTCTCTTCTTGGTCGCTTTCTTCTTAGCGGCCTTCTTAACAGCTTTCTTTTTTGTCGCCATTACAGGCTCCTTTTCTTTGGTTAACAACTGCGAATGCTCAAGAATGATCATCCGCAATTTATTCAACGGCTTTTTGTAATGGATTTTTAAGTTTTTTTCAACAAAAAAAAACACAAACCGCAAATTTTTAAAAAATAAACGGTATGTTTTTTTACGCTCAGGTGCCGCGGCGGCGCTGTCTTCATTGCTAAAACGGTTGTTTTCTCGTCCCTCGGCGTATTAAACTTCGGCGTTGCGGGGTTTCGATCATGACGGAATCAAAAAAAAATATTTCAATCGCAAATTCCATGGATGCGAGGCACCGCATCGGCGGGCGGGCAGCTGCATCCGTCAGCGGAGAGACTTATCCGGTTCTCAACCCAGCTTCGCGCGAGGTGCTCGCGTACGCCGCCAGAGGAAGGCTTGAGGATATCGGTCTCGCTGTCATCGAGGCGCGCAAAGCCTACGAAGCGGGAGCTTGGTCCTCGATGAGACCGGCGGACCGCGGCGCCGTGCTCCTTCGTGCGGCTTCGAGCCTTGAAGGCCGGTCGGATGAGGCCGCTTTGCTCGAGACGCTCAATTGCGGAAAGACAATCTCTGAGAGTTCGAAGATTGATTTGCCCGCAGCCGTGCAGACTCTCCGCTATTACGCGGGATGGGCTGACAAGATATCAGGCCAGACAACCGCCGTAGATCCTGGGCAGTTTACGTGCACAGTCCGTGAGCCCTTGGGTGTTGTCGGACTCATTACGCCCTGGAACTTTCCTCTGCTGATGGCTGTGCAAAAAACCGCTGCTGCATTAGCTGCCGGCAATTCAGTGGTTCTTAAGCCTGCTGAACAGACGCCCCTGACGGCTCTTCTTCTCGCCGATCTTTTCAGAGACGGCGGACTACCGGACGGTGTGCTGAATGTCGTTTGCGGTTTCGGCCATGAAGCCGGTGCCGCGCTTGTTTCCCATCCCGGCGTCGATGGTATTTCTTTTACGGGAGAAACAAGCACCGGCCAAGAGATCATGAAAAACGCTTCAGGGACGCTTAAAAAACTTTCTTTTGAGCTGGGAGGCAAATCTCCGATCTTAGTTTTTGAGGATGCTGATCTTGAGCAGGCTGCCAGGTTTGCCTGTGAGGCCATTTTTTTGAATCAAGGTGAGGTTTGCTGCGCGGGATCCCGCCTTATGATTCAGGAATCGATCCGCCACAATTTCATGGAGCGGCTTCTGGCGTGTGCCGCTGGCTGGAAGACGGGAAATCCGCTCGACCCTGAATCTAGAATCGGGGCAGTTGTTTCGCAGGAACAGTATGAGAAGATCCAGGATGCGATCTCTCGGGCCGAGAAAGAGGGAGCTCGGCTGAGGATGGACGGCAGAACCTGCGGGATGAAGGGGTGGTATGTCGGTCCCACTGTTTTTGAAGATGTGACGCCGGAGATGTCCATTTTCCGCGACGAAATTTTTGGTCCTGTCCTTGCTGTGACCTGTTTTCGAGAGGAAGAGGAAGCTCTGAGGCTCGCTGAGGATACACGTTACGGATTGGCCGCATCCGTTTGGACGCGGGATGTTCAAAGAGCTCACCGGTTAGCGCGTTCGCTGCGTGCCGGAACGATCTGGGTGAACGGTTATGGTTTCTGCGATCCCGCGTTGCCCTTCGGAGGTTTTAAACAGTCGGGCTTCGGGCGTGAAGGGGGAGATGCCGGCTTGGATTTTTACACGCAGCTGAAAACGATTTGGATTGCAATCAGGTGATGATGCGTCTGAGGATAAGTGCCGGAAGTTTGATTCTTTGTTTTTTTTGTTTCGGTATCGCGGAAATTCCAGGCGCCCAAGCGGCACTTCCGAAAACTCTCGTTCTCGCCCTCTCGGGAGAGCCGAAGACTTTTAATGTCCTTCTTGCGCAGGAAGCCACATCCAGCGAGGTCGCCCGTTTCATTTTCGAGGGACTCACGAGGCTGAATCCGCTCACAGGCGAGATTCAGGGCGGTCTCGCCGAAAGCTGGAAGAGCGATGCTGCCGGTCTGCAATGGACTTTTTCCTTGAGGCCGAATGTCAGGTGGTCGGACGGCAGAGATTTGACCGCCGAGGACGTTGTTTTTACCTTCCGTGTTATTCAGGACACGTCCTCGATCATCCCCGCACGGGATATCTTCACCCTCAACAAAAAACCGATTCTCGTCGAGGCCCTCGACACCTTAACCGTGCGCTTTACCCTGCCTGAACCTTTCGCGCCCTTTCTTCTGGCGCTCGGGCAGCCGATCCTGCCTCAGCATAAGCTGGCCGCGGCATGGGGCGAGGGCAGGTTTTCTAAGGCGTGGAGTTTGAGCGAAGATCCGCGGCAGATCATCGGAACCGGTCCTTTTGTTCTGAAACAATATCAGCCGGGTCAGAAGGTGATTCTTGAAAAAAATAAGATTTATTGGAAACGTGATCTTCGGGGCGATCCGCTGCCCAGGCTGGACGAGGTGATCTTGATGATTCTTCCGAGTGCTGAGGTTAAGCTCCTGAAATTCCTTGAGGGAAGTCTCGATGCTTACATGATGAGCGGGCGAGATTATCCGGTTCTTAAACCGTTGGAAAGCAGACGCAATTTTAAAATCGTTAAAAGCGGGTTGGGCCTCGGGTCGAATTTTCTGGCCTTCAATCAAAATTCGAAAGACAAAGAAAAGGCCGCTTGGTTCAAGAGGACGCCTTTTAGGGCTGCTGCGGCGTCCGCTCTCGACAGGCAAAGTTTGCTGAATATTGTTTTTCAGGGCTTAGGCGGTCTGCAGTGTTCGCCTGTCAGCCCGTCGATTCCCTTTTTTTATCACGCAGGAGCGGAATGTTTTGAATATGACCCGCGGCATGCCAAGCGCATTCTCCGCGACGAGGGATTCGAGGACCGTGACGGAGACGGATTCCTCGAGGATAGAAATGGCCGCACTCTGGAATTTGTTCTTACCACAAATGCCGAGAATTCTGAGAGGGTAGAGATGGCTCAGATGATCCGCGAGGATCTTACCCGGGTGGGTATGAAGGTTTCTCTGTTGATTCTCGAGTTCAACTCGCTCGTTTCAAAACTTTTGGGTTCCGGAGATTGGGATGCTGTCTTGATGGGGTTTACGGGAACTGCCGATCCGCATTTCGGTTCGGCGGTTTGGAAGACTCAGGGGAGTCTTCATTTCTGGGAAGCCCGCGATCCCTCCCTGGTAAGCGGCGGGCAGACTCGCATCGATCAGATTTTTTCCGAGGCTTCAGGCCTTGCTCATCGTGATCAGCGCAAAGCTCTGTATGACGAGTGGCAGGCCATAACGGCTCGGGAGGTTCCGCTCATTTACACGATTCTTCCGGAGACGATGGGTGCCGTCAGCGGACGGCTCCTAAACGTTCAACCCTCCGTGCTGGGCGGTTTTTTTCATAACGCTGAAGAAATCGACAAGGCGTCTGCATGAGTTCCTGGCCTGTTTTTCTGGTGAAGAGGATCGCGGGAGCTCTGCCTGTTTTTCTTTTTCTGCCCTTTCTCACATTCCTGCTTCTGAACTTGATTCCCGGAAATTATTTCGACAGCCTGAGGATGAATCCCCAGATTTCGGCTGAAACCCTGAAGCGCTATGAGAGCATGTATCAACTGGACGCCCCGGTTGCCGTTCAGTACCTGTCTTGGCTTAAGAACCTTCTGTTCCTCGACTTTGGATATTCATTCAGCTACCAGCAGCCTGTCTTGGAGGTCCTCAGCTCGCGAGTCGGCAATACCCTTCTGCTGACTGTCAGCGCTTTTCTTCTGGCGTGGCTCACGGCTGTCCCGCTAGGGCTTTGGGCCGGTCTTCACCCAGGAGGCTCTCTGGATAGAGGGGTTAGAATGCTGGCTTATCTGGGCTTGTCGATCCCCAATTTTTTCCTATGCCTCTTGCTTCTCTGGGGCGCGTCATGGCTGAGCGGTTGGCCTCTCGGGGGCATGTTATCGCCATTCTCGGAACACATGGCCTGGCCCGATAGAGTCCTTGATCTGCTCAGCCGCATGGTGATTCCGGTTTCAGTCCTGGCATTTTCCTCGTTCGCGTTTCTTTTCCGTTTAATGCGGGCCCAAGTGCTTGAAGTCCGGGACAGAGATTTTGTTTTCTTTCTGAGATCCCTGAGGATCTCGGAGCGGCGCCTTGTTTTTAAACACATTGCCCGGAACGCTGTGAATCCGCTGATTAGTCTTTTCGGCATGGAGCTTCCCGCGCTCTTCAGCGGCGCCGCGATGGTCGAGATTTTTTCGGGCTGGCCGGGTTTAGGATCCCTGATGCTTCAGGCTGTGCGGGCACAGGACCAATTTCTTGTGCTTGGCAGCATGGCGCTCATGGCGGTGCTGCTGATCCTCGGTAATCTGCTGTCGGACATTTTACTTGCTGCGGCGGATCCCCGGATCCGCGCCGAGAGGGGAGCGCTGTGAACAGGATTTCTCCAGGGGCCCTTCTGGCTTTTGTTTTTCTCGGTCTGATCGGGGGCCTCACGGTCTTTGCGGACTTCTTTTCACCCGGAGATGCCCGTGCGGAGTTTCGACGCCAGCCCTATCATCCGCCCACGCCCCTCTATGCCGAATGGAAAGGATCGATGCCGCGGCTCTATGTTTATGCGACCGAGAGTTTTTTTGACGAAAATCAGCGCAGGGTCTATCGGGAGAAGAGGGAAAGACGGTTTTATGTGCAGTTTTTTGACGGGCGGCTTTTCCGCGCTGAAGAACCGGCGCGTATCTTACTGATGGGCACCGATTCGCGAGGCCGCGATCTGTTTTCGCGAATCCTTGCCGGCGGACGCGTGTCTCTTGCTGTCGGTCTTGCCGGAGCTCTGCTCACGGTCTTGTTAGGTTTTACAGCCGGCAGTATCGCGGGTTATTTTGGCGGAAGAACTGATTTTGTGCTGATGCGCCTGAGTGAGTTTTTTATGATGGTTCCGGCATTTTATTTTTTACTCGCCGTACGCGGAGCTTTGCCCGCCGGCCTTAATTCCCTGCAAATCTACGGACTTACCGCCGCATCTCTCAGCCTTATCGGATGGGGCGGTGCGGCACGCGTTGTGCGCGGCCTTGCCCGGTCGATCGCACAGAGCGATTTCATCACGGCCGCGCGAATGCTCGGCAGTTCTCATGTGAGGATTTTGATAGGACATATTTTCCCGCACACGTTTTCGTATCTCGCGGTAGTGCTGAGCGTATCCATTCCCGGCTACATCTTGATGGAGTCGGCCCTGAGTCTTTTAGGACTTGGGGTTCAAGAACCCGATATCAGCTGGGGAAATCTTCTGTCCGAGGCCGTCTCTGTGCCGCATTTATCCCTGCATCCATGGGTGCTGTATCCGGGATTTGTCCTGGCAGCGGTGTCTTTTGCCTTCAACCGCGCAGGAGACAGTCTTCAAAAGCTGGTGCGCGCATGAAACATCCCATTCTTGAGGCTAGCGGTCTGTGCCTGGCTTATGAATCTCCGGAAGGGACTCAGACTCAAATAGGTCCTCTGGACTTCACTCTGCACGAAGGAGAGTCTCTAGGGCTGATCGGTGAATCCGGCGCCGGAAAGAGCACCGTCGGGTATGAAATCCTGGGGCTGCTGCGTTATAAAGGCGGCCGAAGAGTCGGAGGTCATTTAGACTTTCGCGGTATTTCTCATGAGGACGCGGCCTTTATCCCGCAGGATCCTCTTTCCGCGCTCGATCCGCTTTTTTCGATAGGAAGTCAGATGAGAGAGCTGGGGGCTTCAGGCGCTAAGATCGAAGAGGTTTTGAGGAAGGTTCGTCTTCCCCTCGAAAAAATGAGTTTGAAGAGCTATCCCCATGAATTGAGCGGCGGCATGCGCCAGAGGCTGGTGATTGCCATGGCACTGCTTCGATCGCCCAAGCTGCTGATCGCGGATGAACCCACGTCTTCGCTCGACCCTCTGCTTCAGTATCAAATGATGGAACTGTTCAGGGAACTTCATCGGGAGGGAATGACTTTTATCTTCGTGACTCACCAGCTTGCCCTCGCCGCATCTTTCTGCGAGCGGCTGATTGTGATGCACCGGGGCAAGGTTGCGGAGCAGGGAACCCCGGATCAGATTTTTCGCTCGCCCCGTCATCCCGTCACTCAACAGCTTGTTCAGTCCGTTCCCGTGATGAAGGTATGAAAAAAAACGATCTTTACAGACTTGAGGATGTGGGGCGGGATTTCCGGATGCAAGGCTCAGGATTCCAGCCCGGGAAAATTTTTTCCGCAGTTGATGCTGTTTCGTTCACCATCCAAAAAGGAGCCGTTACGGGCTTGGCGGGCGTCAGCGGCAGCGGAAAGACGACGTTGGCCCGAATTTTGGCGGGCTGTCTAAGGCCGTCACGCGGCCGATTATTTTATGAGGGGAGGCCTTTGAGGGAGGTGCTTGAATCCCGGAAGGCCCCGTTTTACCGGAAAGTTCAGATGATTTTTCAAAACCCTTATCAGTCTTTGGACCCGAAGTGGAAGCTTCAGGATATCCTTCAGGAGGGAATGCCCCGCCGGGGATCCGGCCGTGAGTTGAAGGACGCAGCTGCTGAAGCCTTACATCAGGTCGGATTACCCCCAGTTTACTTGGAGCGTAAGCCAGGGGCCTTGAGCGGGGGAGAGCGTCAAAGAGTTGCGATTGCCCGGGCTCTTGCGGTGAAGCCTGAGTTCCTGATCTTGGATGAGCCGACCTCGCAGTTGGATGTCACCGTCCAGGCCCAGCTTCTAAAACTGCTTCTCGAGCTCAAGCCGCTGCTCTCCGGAGGTATGCTTTTCATCACGCATGATCTGGCTTTGCTCAGCCATCTGTCAGACCGTCTTGCCGTGATGTCTGACGGACGCTTAGTCGAGGAGGGGCCGACGCGGGAAATTCTGAGTTCGCCGCAGCATGCGGCCACCCAGGCATTGATCAGGGCTGTTCCCCATGTGCCGGGAAGCAAATCCTGAATTTCAGGATTTCGGGATCCGCAGCCTGGCCGGGGATTACCTTGTTTTCAGAAAAGCGGCTATGGTTTACAATACCGTAACAAGTTGAGGAGACCCGAGAGTGAATCGTGATGACCTGCCGAAGTCCCTTGCCTTTCATCCTGCTTTCGGCTTGCTTTTGATTGCCATAGGAGTTCTGAGAACGGCTTGGGCATGTTTTGTTTACCCGGAGGGAGAAAGTTTGGACTGGGCTATGTTTTTTAGGGTGGGCCTGGGTTTGTTTTATTTCTTCAGCGGGCTGTTTTTCTATATTTTTAGACCGCCTACACTTTGGGGAGGCGTTTTTTTAATGGCAGCCTTTTTTCTTGAGATGAATCAGATAGGATTCTATTGATGAACAAGCCGGAAGAACCACTGAAGACACTGGCGCGCCAAGAGCTCGCGAGAATCTACGGCGAAGAGGAGCATCGTGATCTTTTGGTCATGCTCAGGGCTCGCGGAAAAGACCTTTGGGCCGGCATCGGGGACGACCAATTTGCGGCGGAGTATCTCACGGCCAAACTTGCCTTGGCCTGCCTTGCCTGGGAGTACGCCTGCCGTGAAAGCGGTTACACGGAAGAGGGGTATGCCAAGATGTTTTTCAGGCAAATTATGGAGGGATTCAAAAGTCCCAAAATGGCCGCGTTGGCAGCCGCCTTCAGTGATTATTACTTCGTGTGTGAAAAGGGATCCGAGGAGCCTGCCGGACTTCTCCTGACAGCCCGCTTATCCGTCCGTCTTAATCTAAAGCACTCCGGAGTACGCAGGGAAGCTCCTGAAGCTCCCGATCTTGCGGGACTTCAAGTGCTTCTTGAGACTCTCGAAGGTTTCCGGGTTTCGTTCGAGAACCTCTGTCTTGAGCGGATGATTCCGTCCGCCGAGGGACGCTGAACGCTGAAGATCTGCAAGAATTTCTTTTCGGCCGCCGGCAATTCCCCTATAATCCGGGCATTCCAAGCAATCAATCCAAGGGTTTTATGTCCTCTCCCAACATCTCAGAGATCCAGGCCAAGCTGACGCCTATGATGGAGCAATACCGCTCCATCAAAAAGACGCTTCCCCCGGATACGATTTTATTCTTCCGTTTGGGGGATTTTTACGAGATGTTTTTCGAAGATGCCTTGAAAGCCTCTGAAATCCTCAGTATCACCTTAACGGGCCGCGAGGGGGGAGAGGCCGGCCGCATTCCTATGTGCGGTGTTCCCTATCACGCTTCCCAGGGGTATGTTCGCACGCTGATCGAGCACAATTTAAAGGTTGCGATTTGTGAACAGGTCGGCGACGCCAAACCCGGAAAGGGATTGGTGGAACGTCAGATATCCCGCATTATTTCTCCGGCAGCTTTTCTGGAGGACGAGGATCGGGGAAAGAATCCTGAATATTTAGCGGCCCTTTTCCGTAAGGGCAGCGAGTGGGCTATTGCCTATCTTGAGCTCAGCACGGGAGAATTTTTTATCCGCAAAATCTCCCAGGACCGTGTCCTCGGAGAGCTGACCTTGCTTCAGCCCAAAGAGGTGGTGCTGCCCGCGGCCCTCAAGGAGGATGCTTTTTATCCGGATTTCATCAGGAAAAGTTTGGGTGCCAGCGTTACGGTTTATGACAATTGGGTCTTCGAACCTGAAGAGGCCATAAGGCTTATTCAGCAGGGGTTCGGATGGGTCTCAGAGCGCAGCATTCCATTCCGCGATGAACCCGCAGCTTTGATTGCCGCGGGAGCGATTCTCTACTATTTGAGAGATCATTTGCACCGTGATCTCAGTCATCTTCAGCCGCCCGTCCTTTTGGATGAGCAGGAAGCTCTCTCTCTGGAACGCACGGCACAGCGCAGCCTTGAAATCGTGACGACGCAGACAGGCAAGAAGGGGCCTGAGACTCTTCTGGGAGTTCTTGATCAGACGCTGACTTCGATGGGCGGGCGTACGCTTTACCAGTGGGTGACTCACCCCATGATTTCAGTCAACCTCATTCAAGCCCGCCAGGAAGCCGTGACTGAACTCATTGTCAAACAAGCCGAGACGTCCGTTCTCAGAGAGCTGCTGCGGGGAGTGAAAGATGTCGAACGCACACTAAGCCGCCTGAATTACGGTGTTGCCAATGCCCGAGATCTTATTCATCTTAAGATTTTTCTCGGACGTGTCCCGCTCCTTCAGAAAAGTCTCGCGGCGATGAAGGCCCCTGAGCTTTCGGCGCTTCTCGGAGCCCTTCAAAACTTTCCCGCAATCGAGGAACTCATCACACGAGCTGTCGCCGATGATCCGCCTCTGTCGCTGCGCGAGGGAGGGTTGATTCGTCAAGGTTACCGTCCTGATTTGGACGAGCTTCACGAAATCTCCGCTAAAGGCAAGGGCTGGATCCTCGAATTTCAGGAAAGAGAAATCCAGCGGACGGGTATCAAAAATCTCAGAGTGAAATACTCGCAAGTTTTCGGGTACACACTGGAAATCAGCAAAGGCAACCTGCAGCACGTACCTGAAGACTATATCCGCAGGCAGACACTGGCTAATGCGGAGCGCTTCATCGTGCCCGAACTGAAAGCTTGGGATGAAAAAATAGCCGGCGCGCAGGACAAAATCAAAGCTCTCGAATACCAGCTGTTCAACGAAATCCGCGAAACAGTACTCAAAGAAATTGCGCCGCTCCAGAAGATGTCCAGAGCCGTTGGGCATCTGGATGCCCTGATCTCACTGGCTGTCACGGCGCTTGCGAGGCGCTGGGTCAAACCCGTCATCACTGAGACGGGGGAGCTTTGCATCCAGGGAGGGCGCCATCCGGTTGTCGAGGCCATGCTTCCCGCGGGCAAGTTTGTCGAGAATGATACGCAGATGGATGCCGCGGGCGACCAGCTCATCATTCTGACGGGACCCAATATGGCAGGTAAGTCGACCTACATCCGCCAGATCGGGTTGATTGTGATTCTTGCCCAAATGGGTTCGTACGTTCCCGCCCGCTCGGCCCGGATCGGAATCGTCGATAGGCTCTTTACCCGGATCGGAGCGAGCGATGACTTAGCCGCAGGGGAAAGCACCTTCATGGTGGAGATGGTGGAAACGGCCAATATTCTTCAGAAAGCTACTTCCCGGAGCCTTCTGATTCTCGATGAGGTGGGAAGAGGGACTTCCACCTTTGATGGTGTCAGTATCGCTTGGGCTATTTGCGAGTATCTGGTCAGCGGGGCCCACAGGCCCCGAACTCTCTTTGCCACGCATTATCATGAACTGACCCAGCTTGAGGAACATTTCGGACCGGTCAAAAACTACACCGTCACCGTGAAAGAAACCCGGGAGGGCATTATCTTTCTTCGCAAGGTGATCCGGGGCGGGACGGACCGCAGTTATGGTATTCATGTGGCACGCTTGGCGGGCCTGCCTGCTTCTGTGACGGAGCGGGCTGAGAAAATCCTAAGGGTGCTCGAATCCGAAAACACGGAAGCGACGCAAATCATCGAGGGAAAGAAACAAAAATCCAAACCAGAAAAGGCCGCTTCGCAAACGCCTCTTTTCGATTGGGCTGCCCGCAATCACGAGGTGCTCGACGAATTGGAAAAGCTTGTCCCTGAGGGGTTGACGCCTCTGCAGGCGCTTAACAAAATAGCCGAGTGGAAAGAGCGTCTGATCAAAGAAAGCGGTAAGGCTTGATGGGCAGAATCCGCGTACTTCCAGAAAATCTTGCCAATAAGATTGCGGCCGGCGAGGTCATCGAAAGGCCCAGTTCGATCGTCAAAGAGCTTTTGGAGAACGCTCTTGATGCCGGAGCGACGGCTCTCGAGATTGAGGTGAATCACGGAGGCCGCAGTTTGATTCGGGTTTCGGATAACGGAAGCGGAATGAATGCGGAAGATGCAGAGCTGGCTTTCAAGAGACACGCGACCAGCAAGATCAAGACGGACAGCGATCTGGATGCGATTCTCTCGTTCGGTTTCAGGGGCGAAGCGCTGCCCAGCATGGCAGCTGTTTCGAGAATGAGTCTCGTGACCCGTTCAGAGGGCTCGGCCGCCGGAGTCTCCGTCACTGTTGAGGGCGGTCATTTGACGGGCGTTCGGGAAGCCTCCTGCAGCTTGGGAACATCGGTGGAGGTGCGGGACCTTTTTTTTAATACGCCCGCCCGGAGAAAATTTCTAAAGACGGACGGTACGGAATTGGGACATGTCATGGATGTCGTGTCTCACTTCGCATGGGCGCATCCGGACGTCAGGATTCTTTTCAAAGCCGCAGGGAAAATCGTCTACGACTTGCTCCCTGTCCCGGAGGTTCGGCTTCGTGCCGAGGCTCTCCTCGGGCGCGAAACGGCACAGCACCTCCTGGGCTTTTGTGACGAAGCCGAGGGCATCCGTGTTTGGGGTTTGGCGGGTAAGCCGTTTGTTGCGAGGGCCAACAGAACCGGTCAGACTTTTTTTATCAACCGGCGCTGGATTAAATCGGCGGGATTTTCTCACGCTCTCCAGGCGGGCTATCACGGACTTTTGATGCATGGTCAGTTTCCCTGGGCTGTTGTGTTTTTTGAAATTGATCCTGAGCGCGTCGACGTCAATGTCCATCCGACCAAGCAAGAAGTCAGGATATCCAAAGAAGCGGAGATTAAGTCACTTCTCAAAAGAGCCGTGACACAGGCTCTTCAGAAAGCGGGAGATTTAGCGCCTGATCTGAGGCCTTTTCGAAGCCTGACCGCTCCGGGGGGCGCCAGAGGTGAATTTCAGCCGGCGACGCCCGGAGATTCTCGGGACAACCCCTACGCGGCAGCTCCGGAATCCGAGGAGTTGAATCAACGAACCGAATCCTCTGCGGTGCCATCCCTGGTGCGGAGCGCAGAGCCTGAAGCACACACTCCGGATTTTTATAGGCATCAGGCGGCTTTGCCCGTAGAAAAAGACGGTCCTTTCGGGATCACAAAAATTCTGGGTCAGATTCACCACACCTTTATAGCGGCCGAAACCCGCGAGGGATTTTTGCTGGTGGATCAGCACGCCGCTCACGAAAGGGTGATGTTCGAGGCTCTTTTGGCGAATTTCCGCTCGGACAGCCCCTTGAAGCAGGCGCTTTTGATGGATGAAATTCTCGAATTTCATCCCCGTCAGTTTGACATTCTCAAGGTTTGGATGCCGCTTCTCGGCAAACTCGGTTTTGAACTGGAGATTTTCGGTGAGAAGGAATTCGTGATGAGGGCCTTTCCCGCCGCTCTCGGGAATGAGAACCCCGCTCTTTTCCTCAAGACGTTCGTCGAGGAAAAGGAGGACGGCCGGATTGAAACCCGTCTTGAGCAGCACGAAGAAAACATCGCCGCGCTCATGGCCTGCAAACGCAGATCGGTGAAAGCCCACGACCCGCTGAGTTTCAAACAGATGGAGGTCTTGATGGAGCGCCTCTCACAATGCGCTAATCCTTTCTCATGTCCGCATGGGCGTCCCGCCTTTTTTAAGCAGAGCTTTTCCGACCTGGAGCGCCAGTTCAAGAGGAAGTAAGTTGGGACTCTGTAAGCGCCTGCTTGGGCAGGTGCTTCCCGTGAAAGACTGCGGCTTTGAGAGCTTCTTACAAGGTGTACAAGCCAAGATCTCCGCACCCTCTCAAGAAGAGGCTCAGGCGGCTGAGTCCGCAAGTGGAAATTGCCGGACAAGCTCTTAAGCAAGCCGATCTCTGGGGAAAGTTGTGAGACCGCCCGGGCATCAGCGCGGGTCAGAGCGTGTGTGCGTCAAGCGCGCCTTTGACAGCCCTTTTTTCGGGAAAAGACGATTGGAACCGAGGAGAAAAAATGTTTTCAGAATCCGATCTCCGTCAGATGCGCGATTGGGGTATGGACCCGTCCGATGGGGAAGCCCAGCTTCAAATTTTCCGAAAAGGAATTAGACCGATTGAGCTCATCAGCCCCTGCGTTTACGGGAACGGACTCTTTCGTTTCGATGAGATTCAGCCGTTGGATCATGCCAAGGCTCATTTCGAAGAGGCGCGAAGCGGCGGACGCATATGTTTTTTTATACCGGCTTCGGGGGCAGCGACAAGGATGTTCAAGAGCGCTCTTGCCATCCGTCGGGATCACGGCCGAGATCCGACATGGGTTTTGCCCAGCGGCAAAAGTTCCCAAATCTCGGCCGACGAGCGGAGTCTTGCAGAGACGCTTGCCGGAATCAAAGAATTTGCTTTCTGGCCGCAACTTTCGGCGGCCCTCAAAACAGCGGGTTTCGAGATCGACTTCCTGTCGGCTCGAGGACAGGTCATTCCCGTGATCGATGCTCTGCTGAACGATTCAGGGCTCGGTTATGAAAAGCTTCCCAAAGGACTTATCCCATTTCATCGCGGGCAATCGGGAGAACCTCTTAGCGCTTGCGAGGAGCATGTCCGAGAGGCTCTTCTTTTTGGGACTCAGCCTGACGGCCGGTTGAGAATGCACTTCACCGTAGCGCCCGAGCATGAGGGGCTTTTTCGAAGACAGTTAGCCCCTTGGTTTCAGGCGCTTCAGGCTCAGGCGGTCAGGCTTGAAGCTGAATTCTCTCACCAGAGCCGTTCCACCGACACGATCGCTGCAGACCTGCTTAATGAACCTTTCCGAACCAGCGACGGCAAACTTGTTTTTCGTCCCGCTGGACACGGGGCTCTCTTGCGCAATCTGGAGATGCTGCGAGGGGATATTGTTTTCATCAAGAATATCGACAACATTCAGCCTGATCATCGAAAAGGGCTGGTTGCCGAGAGCCAGAGGGTTCTCGGAGGGATTCTTGCGGATCGGCAGAAAAAGATTTTTCAGATCCTAAGAAGTATCGAAAATGGCGGGGCTGTAACCTCGGGACTGGACGAAGCTCGGGATTTTCTCAGCAAGGATTTCGGAGTGGAAGTTCCGGAATTTAAGTCGCGCGAATCAGCGTGCGAATGGTTCTTCAAAGCTCTGAATCGGCCTCTGCGGGTGTGCGGAATGGTTAAAAATCAGGGAGAGCCCGGCGGAGGTCCGTTTTGGGTCAGAGACAAAACAGGAAAAAAAAGCCTCCAGATCGTTGAAAGATTTCAAACCGATTTTCAGAGTTCCGAGCAAGCTGCTATCTTTGCGGGCGCGACTCATTTCAATCCGGTTAATTTAGTATGCGGTTTGAGGGACTTTCGGGGCCAACCGTTCAGGCTTTCTGACTATGCTGATCCCGAAACGGGGTTTATTAGCCGAAAAAGCCATGAAGGAAGAGAACTGCAGGCTCTTGAGCTTCCGGGTTTATGGAATGGTGCTATGGCCGGGTGGCTCACCTATTTTGTCGAAGTTCCGCAAGGCACGTTTGCGCCCGTGAAAGAATTGAACGATCTTTTGCGTCCCGAGCATCAGCGCCTGCTCTAGGAAAAAGAAAAGGGTTCGATAGCCTCGGGGGCCTGCGGAGTTTTGAAAGGCGCGAAATTGTGATAGACTTCATCATGTCCTACGATAAAAACTTCATTCGGAACCTTATTCTAGCAGCGGCGGCCTGTCTCAGCGTTCACCTTTTTGTGACGCGCAGTCCGCTTGTTTTTATCCCAACGTTCGCCGCGGTTCTTTTTGCCCTCTGGAAAAGGGGCGGCGGTTCGCTGAATACCTGGGGTGAGGATGACCCTTCCGACTGGTGGAAAAAAGACCGCAGCCGGGGATGACTCTTGCCCACGGTGAAATCCCTCCCTTGAAAGAGGCGCTTGCCCCTCATGAAAATGACTGAACCTCGAGAACACTTTCTCCGTCTTGGGAAACTTTTAGATTACGAAGAGGAAGAGGAAATTCGTCAGTTCCGCGACCAGTTTCTTCATCTAACGCCCGATCAGAGGGAAAAATCAGGCAAGGCTCTTTTGCGCCTCAAGCTTCACGAGTCCCATTTCAGTCCGGCGGGGCACCGTTTAATGAGTTTCAAATACGAAACGGGTCAAAAACTTCCCGTCTTTACTTTTCAAGCCGGAGATGTCGTTTCCCTTTCACGAGACGGTCTGGAATTAGCCCGATACCCGATCGGCACAGTCTTTGAGAAGGATCCTGAGACAGTCACGGTTGCCTTCGATTGGATTCATGAGGATTGGCTTGATGAGTCGGGTGTTTATCATCTGAACAGGGCAGGAAATCGAGCCACCTATAAGAAAATGAGGGAGGCCTTGCATGAGGTCCGCGAGGTCCGCCATGGCCGATTGGCTTACCTAAGGGACGTGTCGCTGGGATTAAAAGCACCTCTTCACGCGGATCCTCTGAAAGCAGAGCCGGGTTTCTTTTTTAACGGACAGCTTAACGAATGGCAGAAAAAAGCGGTTTTGACCGTTCTTGAATCCAAAGACCTCTCGGTGATTCACGGCCCTCCGGGAACCGGCAAGACGACGGTGCTCGTGGAGGTGATCCGTCAGAGTGTTCGTCAGGGCCTCTTTGTGTTTGCAACAGCGCCCAGCAACACGGCCTGTGATAACTTGCTGGAGTGTCTTTGCCGTGAGGGAGTTAAAGCCGTCAGGCTGGGGCACCCTGCCAGGATCATGGAATCTCTGAGGGCTCATACGCTGGACTATCTTTGTGCGCATCATCCGTTCGCGCGGGCCATTGACGCGCATGAAAAAGAGATTGATATGCATTACCGAAGGCTCGATCGGCACAAGGATCGGCGCATGATGGACCGCGCGGATCAGCACGAGTTGAGGGATCGTATCAAGGCCCTGAAACAGGAGGTTCGTCAGCTCGAGGACGAAGTCCTCTCTCAAGTGACCGCTCAGGCCGAGGTGATGATCGGAACGCACACGAGTGCTTCGGACTTTGTTCTCCGGGACCGCAGTTTCGATCTTCTCGTGATGGATGAGGCTTCCCAGGCGGTGGAGCCCGCCGCTTGGATTCCTCTTCTCAAGGCAGAAAAAGCTGTGCTTGCCGGCGATCATTTTCAGCTGCCGCCCACCGTGAGGTCCAAACAGGCGGAGGCCGAAGGGCTCGGTCAGACTCTTTTTGAGCGTCTGCAGGAGCTCCTGCCCGAGGATTTTAAAGCTTTGCTCAGAGTTCAATATCGGATGAACGAATCGATCATGAACTTCTCTTCGCGCCAATTTTATCAGGGAAAGTTGATCGCTGATCCTTCGGTGAGCCGACGCTGTTTAGCAGATCTTCAAGGTGTTCAGAAAGCTCCGGAAACGCAGGAGGTTTTTGTTTTTCTCGACACGGCGGGACGGGGATTCGAAGAGAAGCAGGAGCCTGGGAGTGAGAGCCGTTTCAACCCGGAGGAAGCAGAATTGGTTCTTGCGGAAGTCCGTAAACTCCTCTCGCTCGGGGTTTGCCCGGCTGACATTGCCGTCATCAGCCCCTACAGCGCACAAGTTCGCCTTCTGACTTCGAAAAGTCCTGACCCGCGTCTTGAGATTGACAGCGTTGACGGTTTTCAGGGACGTGAGAAGGAAGCTGTCATACTCTCGCTCGTCAGATCCAACATGGAGGGCGAGATGGGATTTCTTGCCGATACGCGTCGAATGAATGTCGCCATGACGCGTGCCCGGCGAAAACTTCTTGTCATCGGCGACAGCGCCACACTTTCGGCGATTTCCTTCTACCAGAGTTTTATTCAGTATTCCGAGGCTGTGGGGGCCTACCAGAGCTCGTGGGAGAGAGCCCTCTAAGGGGCGTTCAAACAGCTGAGGAAAGCTGCAATATCGCTGAGGTCTTCAAAGAGATAATCCGGCGACATCGCTTCCAGGGTTCCGCGGGGTGTCGAACCGGTGCAAACAGAGATGGTTCTGGCGCCTAAGCTCTTACCTGCGCGAACATCGTAAATGGTGTCTCCGATGACAAACACATCTTGCGGATCTATGTTTTTTCCGCAGAAAGATTTTCCCCGTTCATAGCCGATCCTCGTGAGCATCGGACGCTCGACCGCATCGCAGGCAAATCCCCCGAAGTCGAAATAACTTTCCAGCCCGCCGCGTCTCAGTTTCATTTCCGCAGCTTTTTTGAAGTTGCCCGTAGCGATACCCAAAGCCAGGGAGGGTATGTTTCTGAGTTCGGCCAGGAGTTGGCTGATCCCGGGCATCAGGCGGAATTGATCCGCAGTGCGGATTTCGCTTTCAAAATGAAAGTGATAAAGGTCCCTCAGTTGGGAGTGCTGTTCAGCTGAAAGCGCATTACCGCAGAGCGGAGTCATGATTTCATCAATAATTGCGGGGTCTGTTTTTCCATCGGGTACGAGGCTGCCCCAGGCATTTTCGAAACCGAAAAGATCAAGGATGGCTTTTTCGAGTGCTGTTTTACCCGCACCTCCGCTGAGCAGAAGGGTGCCGTCAATATCGAAGAGCAGGATCTTCTTTTTTTCCATAGTCGGGATTTTATCACAAGGTGATCGGGACAAAACATCGGTTTTGAGGCGCTCGGGGGTGGAATGAAAAGATGGCGGGGCGCTAAAGGAATCAAGGGGAGTTTGACATCCTGTTTTTCCGGGGTATCCTAATGTGTATAATCTTTTTATAAAAAATAACCCCTTGATAGGTTTTATGATAGAAAGTTCGCTGTCGATTCTCCTCGTCGAAAGTAAGAGTGACGAGGAGGCTGTCATTAAAAAACAGCTTCAGGAGGCCGGGGATCTTTCCTTCTGCCTTGTGTCTGCCGCGGATTTGGATGCCGCGAAAGCCTATTTAGACTCTCACAGAATTTGTGCTGTCCTGCTTGACGCGGCACTCCTGGATTCTCAAGATGAAGAAAAGAGGAAAAACTTAGGAGACCTTTGCGGGCGTGTGCCGGTCATCGTTTACGGAGGTCGATCCAACACGGATGCTGCGCATGATGCCATGAGTCTTGGAGTGCAGGACTACCTCGTCAAGGGAGAGTTCGGCGGTAAGACGCTCTCCCGATCAATCCGGCATGCGGTGGAGCGCCAGGGCGTCCGCGAGGCACTGCAGTATCAGGTGAATCTGGAAAAGCTGATTGCGACGCAGTCAACCCTTTTCCTGTCGCTCAACAACGACCAGCTTGAGCAGGCCCTTCTGCAGTCTATGGCTGAACTTGGCACTTTCCTGGACGCGGATGGAGTTCAGCTGACTCTCTTTTCGGGCCTGGAAAAGAACGGACGCGGGCTTTACAGCTGGGAGTCCGAGGCCGCTAGTCTTGGCGCGTCTTCGAGTGCCTCGGCGTGTCCTTCGAGCCAGCCCTGGATTTACGGAAAAATGAGAGTTGTAGAAACGGTCAGCTTGAGCCGCGATAGACTGCCCCCGGAAGCCCAAAAAGAAATCGATGATTTCTCGTCCCGTAAGATTCTGTCTTTTGTGCGTGTGCCGCTGATCTACCGTGGTGCTCTCGAGGGCTGTCTTGGGATTGATTTTAAGAGGCAAGTTCGGGTCTGGCCCGAAAAGGTGCTGACTCTCTTTAAAATTCTAGGGGAAATCTATGTCATAGCGCATCACCGTATCCTGATGGAGTCGCAGCTTCAAAAGCTGTCTCTCGCCGTTGAGCAGAGTCCCAGCATTGTGATGATCACAGATGCCGATGGCCGTATTGAATATGTGAATCCGAAATTTACGGAAGTAACCGGGTATGCCTTGAAGGAAATTCTGGGCAAGAGCCCCGGTTTCTTGAAGTCCGGAAAAACACCGGACGTTGAGTTCAAAAACTTGTGGAAGACCATCAAGTCCGGCAAGGAGTGGCAGGGCGAGTTTGTGAACCGAAAGAAAAATGGCGAACTGTTTTGGGAACGATGCGTGATCTCCTCGATTAAGAACTCAGAGGGTGTCATCACGAACTTTCTAGCCGTGAAGGAGGATATCACGAAAAGAAAATGGGCCGAGGAGACAATTCAGCACATGGCCTATTACGATCCTCTGACTGACTTGCCCAACCGCATGCTGTTTAATGACCGCTTGGGTCAGGCTCTGGCACAGGCCAAGCGCAAAGGGCTGATGGCGGGCATATTATTTCTCGATCTGGACCGCTTTAAAGTGATCAACGACACGCTGGGCCACACGCTCGGCGATATGCTCCTGCGTGCAGTGGGAGCCAGACTGAAAAATTTCGCCCGCGAGGGTGACACCATTGCGCGAATGGGAGGGGATGAGTTCGCCTTGCTGCTGACGGGGATTACGCAGGTCGATGATGCGGTCAAGGCGGCTCAAGGCATCCTGGACATTTTAAATCCTCCCTTCATGATCGAATCCCATGAGGTCCACATCACTCCCAGCATTGGTATCAGTATCTTCCCCTATGACGGAGCGGATGGAGTCACGCTTGTCAAAAATGCGGATGCGGCCCTGAATCGCGCGAAAGAGCAGGGGCGAACGAATTATCAGCTTTATACACCGGTGATGAATGCGAAAGCTTTCGAGCGGATGACCCTGCAGAATAGTCTGCGCAAAGCCCTCGATCGAGGAGAGTTCACGCTTTATTATCAGCCCCAGGTTAGTCTCGTCACTGGAGACATCGTCGGCATGGAAGCCCTCTTGCGCTGGGAGCACCCGGATCTTGGGCTTGTTTCGCCGGCTCAGTTTATTCCCATGGCTGAGGAGACGGGTTTAATTGTGCCGATCGGGGAGTGGGTTCTCAGGACAGCCTGCGAACAAAATAAGAAGTGGCAGACCATGGGGTATCGTCCCATGGTCATGGCGGTAAATTTGTCGGCCCGTCAATTCAACGAGCTCAACCTTGTCGCCATGGTCTCGGGAATTTTGAAATCAACTCAGCTGGAACCGCAGTGGCTGGACCTGGAAATTACAGAAAGTATCATCATGCAGCACCTCGAGTCGACTATCGCAACGC
>VFQY01000155.1 GCA_018883425.1 Candidatus Omnitrophota bacterium
GTCTTGAAGGGGCATTCCTTCCGGGCAAGCAGAAAGCTCCGCGGCCCCGCCGGCACAGCGGACAGCGAGGCCAAAGAGCATCGAACCCGTTGACTTCCTGCCTTCGCTTAGGTCTACAGGACGCCAGAGGTCGGCATGCCGCATTTTCAGGACTAATCTAAAGAACTTTCTTGCAGCAAAGATGATCAAGGACAATCATCGCCCTGTCCTTATTTGAACGAAGCGTTTTTATCTCTTAGACTTATTCTCCATGAAACGATGCTCAAAATCCGGTAAAACATTGGCTCTCATCTGGCTGCTTACGCTCTCCTTGATGCTGCCGGATCCGGCGCTGATCGCTGCGGATTTTTCGAGCGCCCTGGGACCGGTCCGCAGAGAGCCATCGCTTCAGTCTCTGATTTCTAAAGGGTCCGGCCTGCCGTCCGAGCTCGGTACTATTGAAGCATCCCGCGTTTTTTCGAATTCACCCCTCTCTGTGATTCTTCTTCAAGATGCTCACGCTTCACCTGATGCCCAGCTTTCCCTCTACAAGTCGGTTTTATGGCTCATGAGAGAGGGCGGTGCGCGTCACGTCGCACTCGAGGGAGCCGAGGGACCGATCGATCCCGGCATACTGCGGTCTTTTCCGGATACGGCGGTGCTGGAGCAGGTGCTGATGTCCTATGTGAGGGCCGGTGAGATCTCGGGTGCCGCAGCGGCCAGTGTCTTCGCACCGGAAGACGCCGTTTTCACCGGTATCGACGATGAGGTTCTTTACCGCGATTCTGTGGATGCGTACCTCGAAGGTTTATCCCGCGGCAAGGATCTGCTTATGCTCATGCGGCAATTGAGGACCCAGCTTCTCAGCGAGACAAAAAAAACGTCCAAAGAGATGACGGCCGGCGTGAGCATTTTGGAAGGCGCTTTGCCGATCGGGGAACAGATTGAATGGATCAATCGCGCGCTCAGTCCTGAATGGAAACTGCAGCTCGCAGAGAAGTTCCCCGAGATATCCCGGTTCATCGAGGGGGTTAACGGCCTCAAGACAGGCGTCTCCGATTCGATCCGATCAGAACTAAGAGGGTTTGCAGAAAAGATTTTATCGGCGGATCTCGACAAGAGTTTCCTGGCCGAGGCCCGAAGTCTAAAGCAAAGCTTCGAGACGGAGGAAATCAGCCCCGAGAGTTTTGCGGAAAAAATGATCGCTCTTGCTGCAAGCCGTAATCTTAATTTATGCCCGTCAGATGAATTACAAAAGCGATTGCTGACACACATCGAGCTGGAGAATCTTCTGCATGGAGAATTCGGCTCCCGTTGGGAGGCTTTTAAAGAAGCGGCTCTGGATGAGGTCTATAAAGGCTCGAGGGATCTCTGGACGGCATGGAAAACATGGTATCTGTTTCAGCGCTGGATACGATTCGAACTGGGTCCCGAACAATACTCGGCTTACCAGCGGAGTGAAACCGCTCTGAGCGAACCCTGGAAAAACGCCTTTGCTAAGGTTCGGCTGGCTGCGGGAAAAGAAAACCCGTGGGATGGATTTTATCGCCTCGCTCTTGAACGGGACCGGGTCTTCGGAGAATGGATAGAGGGCTTCAGCTCAAAGAAGCGCGGACCCGCTTTGCTTCTTCTGTCGGCAGGGGGCTTTCACACCCCGGGAATCGAGGAAAAACTCAATCGGCTTCGAATTTCTCATGCCCGTTTCATTCCTTCGATGTCTGAAGTCCCAGACGACGGCCGATACATTGATCACATGGAAGGCCGCTTTTCCTGGGCCGATGTTATCCGTGCTGAGGACGGGGAAGCGGATGTCTAT
>VFQY01000095.1 GCA_018883425.1 Candidatus Omnitrophota bacterium
TTGTCGAGATGACCGGCCTGGCAGAATCCGGCCACCCCGGAGGCTCTCTTTCCGCCGTCGAGATTCTGACGACGCTGTACTTCGCTGTCATGCATTATGATCCCCAGAATCCGCGTCTTGCCGACCGCGACCGTTTGATTTTAAGTAAGGGCCACGCGTCTCCGCTTCTTTATTCCGTTTTAGCCGAAGCCGGGTTTTTTGACCGCGCTCTTCTGCCGACATTCCGTAGGCTCGGAAGCCCTCTCCAGGGGCACCCAGACCGGCGCCGCCTTGCGGGCGTGGAAGCATCCACGGGCTCTCTTGGGCAGGGACTTTCGATCGGTGTGGGGCACGCCTTGGCCCGCAAGCTCGACAAGAAAGATTATTTCACCTACGTTGTGATGAGTGACGGGGAGATGGATGAAGGCCAGACGTGGGAAGCTGCGGCAATGGCAGCCCACCACAAAACCGATCACTTGATCATGATTCTGGATGCCAACAAGTATCAGCTCGATGATTCCACGAAGGCGATCTGCGATATGGAGCCTCTGGCCGACAAATGGAAATCTTTCCGCTGGCATGTTCAGCGCATTGACGGGCACGATTTCAAGCAGGTTTATGACGCCCTCCTCACGGCTCAGAAGGTCAAAGATCAGCCCGCTGTGATTATTGCCGACACCATCAAGGGTAAAGGCGTCAGTTTTATGGAAAACAACAACCACTTCCACGGAGTCGCTCCGACCAAGGACGAAGTGGCTCGAGCCCTGAAAGAGTTGGCGTGATGGAAAAGCGTTTAGGAAAAGCCACCCGGGATGCTTACGGTGAAGTCATCGTCGAGATGGGGCGTGAAAATCCCCAGATCGTCGTTCTCGACGCGGACCTTTCGAAGTCCACCAAGACAGCCAAGTTCGGCGAAACTTTTCCGGAACGGTTCTTTAACGTGGGCATTATGGAAGCCAATCTTGTCGGCGTTGCGTCCGGTCTGGCCGCCTGCGGAAAAATCCCCTACATTTCCAGTTTTGCCACGTTCCTGATCAGTAAAGGGTATGACCAGCTCCGCATGGGTGTTTCGTATTCCGAGCTTGGTGTGAAAGTGGTTGCCTCGCACGGCGGTATTTCCATCGGAGAAGACGGCGCGTCGCAGATGTCGATCGAGGATGTGGCTTTAACGGCGTCGCTTCCGGGGATGACGGTCATTATTCCAGCTGACGAATTCTCGGCCCGCGCCCTCATCCGTCAGACCGCTGAAATTCCCGGCGCTGTGTATGTTCGTACCGGACGCCCGAAAACACCGATCATTTATGATGCCTCGTCGAAATTTGAAATCGGCAAGGCCAACCGCCTCCGCAGCGGCAAGGATTTGACGATTGTGGCTAATGGGCTGCTGGTTTTTGAAGCCTTGGCGGCCGCAGAAGAGCTCGAGAAGAAAGGCATTCAAGCCGGCGTGATTGACATGCACACCATCAAGCCGCTGGATGAGGCGATGCTTTTGGAAGAAGCCCGGAAGACGGGCCGTATCGTGGTCGCCGAAGAGCATCAGATCTGGGGAGGTCTGGGCAGTGCCGTAGCGCGCTTCCTTTCTGAAAATTGTCCATGCCGGATGGAGTTCGTCGCAATCCAGGACACTTACGCTGAGTCCGGTCTTCCGGATGAAGTGATGGAAAAGTACGGTTTAACCGCTCCGGCCGTCGTCAAGGCCGCCGAGCGGCTTTTGAAAAAAAGCTGATTCTTCTCATGTTTCCGGCCTCGCGGCCGGCGTGCCTTCCCGATCACTCATGATGAAATTTCGCCAATCCCTCATACTCGTTCTTATCCCGCTGCTGTGTCTGCCAAGCTCCTGGGCGGAAGCTTCCGAAAAAGCCTGGAAAGCGATGGCTGTCACGGCGGATCCCGCGGCGACGCAAGCGGCCGTCGAGATTTTAAAAAAAGGCGGGAATGCCGTGGATGCCGCGATCGCGGCCCAGTGGGTTCTGAATGTCGTTGAGCCGCAGTCCTCAGGAATCGGGGGAGGCGGTTTTTTTATTTACTACGATGCCGCTTCACGCAAAGTCTTCGCTTTTGACGGGCGTGAGACGGCGCCGGCTTCGGCGCGGCCCGAAATGTTCCTCGGCAAGGACGGCAAGCCGGTCCGTTTTTGGCCCGAGAGAATCAGCGGCGGCCTTCCTGCGGGCGTTCCCGGCCTTCTGAAACTTCTCAAAACCGTGCACGCCCGGTTTTCCAGCAACAAAGTTTCCTTTGCAAGCCTCTTTGAACCGGCGATCGAAATCGCCGAAAAGGGTTTTCCTATTTCCGAAAGGCTCGGCGGAGCCCTCCAAAAAGAAGAATCCCGTCTGAAGCTTTTCAAGGCGACGAGGAAAGTCTTTTTTGACAAGGCGGGACGCCGGACGCTTAGAGCCGGGGAGATCCTTGTTCAAGAAGATCTCGGACGGACCTTCCGTCTTCTGGCTGGCGAGGGGATCGGTCCTTTTTACGAGGGCGCTATTGCCAAGGACATCGTCAAGGCCGTGCGCAAGGCCTCGGTGAATCCCGCGAAGATGACGATCAAAGACCTGGCCTCCTACGAAGTGGTCGAACGTGAACCTGTGCGCGGGACATACCGGGGTTATGAAGTTTGGGGGATGCCGCCTCCCTCCTCGGGGGGGCCGACAGTTCAGATGGTGCTTAACATCCTCGAGAATTTCTCCTGGGACAGTCTGAGCTCTGAACACCGCATGTCTGTTTTTGCGCAAGCTCAAAGGCTGGCTTTTATTGAGCGTAATAAGGCGCTGGCGGATCCCGCCGCGATGACGGTTGATCTGGAGGACTTTTTGTCCAAGGACAAGGCGAAGAAACTTGCCGCGGTGATCGATCCCGTTGATGCAAGTCAAGCGCTTGGCCCGAAAGATCCGCCGGCGCAAGAGGGAACGCATACGTCGCACCTTTCTATTGCGGATGCCGACGGAAACCTTGTCGCGTTTACGACGACGATCGAACATCTGTTCGGGTGCGGAATGATTGTTCCCGGAAGAGGATTTTTCCTGAATAATGAACTGACGGATTTCGATGCTCAAATTTACGGCGAAGCAGACGGGCAGGTTCTGCCCAACGCGCCCGGCCCGCGCAAAAGACCCCGCAGCAGCATGAGTCCGACCCTGGTTTTCAAAAACTCTGAACCCTACCTGATCACCGGGTCTCCCGGCGGTTCGAAAATTATTGGAGCGGTGCTGAATGTGCTCGTCAATGTTCTGGACGAAAAACTTCCCCTTCAGGAAGCGGTGGACCGGCCGCGAGTTTTGAACCGCGAAGGCGCGGTGGAGCTCGAAGGTTTCTCTCTGGATGAAAATCCCGGAGAACAGAAACGTTGGGAGTCGCTGGGTTTTGAGGTGGTGCGGCATGAGGCTTTCGGCAACACGCAGTCGATTCTTTTCCATGAAGACGGATTTTTAGAAGGCGCGAGCGACCCCCGGGGAATCGGCGCGCCGGGAGGCGTGGAATGACAGAGCCTGCAGAGGTTCTCTACGAGGGGAAATACCTGAGGTTCATGCGGCGGGGCAGCTGGGAATACGCGGAGCGTAAGGACTGCACCGGCGTGGTGTTTATCGTTGCGATGACCGCAGAACGCAAAATCGTGCTCTGTGAGCAATACCGCGTTCCCGTCGGAAGGACGATTATCGAAATTCCGGCCGGCCTGGTTGAAGACAAGGCGGAATTTGAAAACGAGACGATGGAGACGGCGGCCCGAAGGGAACTGTTGGAAGAAACGGGCTACGAGGCCGAGACGATGACGCTTCTTTTTCAGGGGCCCGCGGCGCCGGGATCCTCCTCGGCCATCATCCATTTCTATCTTGCCGGAGGGATTCGCAAAAAAGGGCCGGGGGGCGGAGACGAAACTGAAAACATACGCGTGCATGAAGTGGCGCTCGAAAATGCCGATACATGGCTGCGAGGCATGGAGGCTGCCGGGCATCTGATCGATCCCAAAGTTTTTTCAGCGCTGCACCTCCTGCAAAGCCGAATTTTCAACCCGGGAGAAAATGCGTGAATGTTCCAAGAGGATCTTCGCTGCGGTACTTAGCCGCTCCGGCAGCTTTTCTGCTCGCCGCGGTCCTTTCCTCATGCGCCTCAGCGCCGGAACCGGAACCTCAGGAGACGCTCTACAAAGCCTATGACCGCAAAGTCGATGAACTGCGGGAGGCTGCGCGGCAAGGCACTCTGACTGTCGCGGAGGCCGAAAGCAAGCGGCAGGAGGCCTACCGGGTCTACCGGCAGGAAGCCGAGGAGAAGCAAGTTATGATGGAGTACCGCAATTACTAAGGTGCTTCAGGGGCCAGTCTGGACATGAGTTTTCTGTACATTGCGGGCCGTTTCCTCTTGAGATAATCCAGAAAATCCTTCTCGTTTTTGAAAAGCGCTTTTTCGGCCGCTTGATCCACGTACCGCACGCATTCACGAGGGGCATAGTCCCGGCAAATCGCAGGCCGTTCGCCGTAATACGTGCAGCGCCTGCTGACGAGTTTTTCGCAAGGCGTGTTGAATTGAATAAACCAGCCGCCCTCGTCGTCAATATACACCCACACATCCTTGTGAAGAACGTACCAGAGGATGTGATCAAAATCCCGGACGGTGCGGGGCCGGTCAATTTCAAGAGCCAGGTATTCACAGCAGTTGCTGCAGCCCGCGCAGGGATTCGGGTCCCGGGGATTAAAGGCTTTAGGCGCTGAGGGCAGGGCCGGATCGGGCATGAGTTTGTTCCCTTCCTGTTGCAAAGCGTGATAAAATCAAATCAGCACGGATGTTTATCATACGTCAGTTGATTTCGCAACGTTCTCATCAAGAGCGGAGGTCCTCATGGAACCGATTTCTTCAGGCGGCGCTTACGCGCTCGCCCAGCAAAGTTTTATACGCCGGGTTTATCAATGGATGGCGGCCGGTCTAGCCCTCACGGGATTCACGGCGCTATGGGCGTCAGGAAACGCGGAGCTGATGCGCTTTCTTCACAGCGGATGGTTTTTCGCTCTGGCGGCGGCGGAGCTCGGGCTTGTGTTTTGGCTTTCAAGCCAGGTGATGAAACTCTCCGCAACGGCGGCGACGCTGGGTTTTCTCGCTTATTCTGCCCTGAATGGCCTGACGCTTTCCTACATTTTTATCGCCTACACCCACGCGTCAATTGCTTCGACCTTCTTCATCACGGCCGGATCTTTCGCGGCTGTCAGCCTTTTTGCATGGACGACGAAGGCGGACCTGTCCTCCCTGGGAGGTTTTCTGATGATGGGTCTGATCGGCTTTCTAATCGCAAGCGTGGTGAACATTTTCCTTCAGGCATCAGCCTTTTACTGGATTTTGACCTATGCCGGCATCGCGCTTTTCATCGGCTTGACGGCCTATGACACCCAGCGCTTAAAAGAAATGCACCGCAGCGCCGAGGCTGCGCCGGACTCTTTAGCGATTCTGGGCGCCCTGAAGATCTACCTGGATTTCATCAATCTTTTTCTGCTGCTGCTCCGCCTGTTTGGAAGACAGCGCGATTGACGGCGGGATTTTAGAACCAGACTCACGCACACCCTGCGGATGATACGGCTATGACCCCCTTCGTGTACCAGGAAATGTTTCCTCTCGGACAGGATTCGGCTGCTTACCGGCTCCTGACGCGCGAGCATGTTCGTTTGGAGGCATGCGGCGGGCGCCAGGTGCTGCGGGTCAATCCCGAGGGGCTGCGCCTGCTGGCCCGCGAGGCTTTTCAGGACGTCTCGTTTCTCCTCAGAACGAGCCATCTGCAAAAAGTCGCGGCAATCCTTGACGATCCTGAAGCGTCTGAAAATGACCGCTTTGTTGCGCTCACCCTTCTGAAAAATGCCGTGATTGCCGCCGAGGGGCAGCTGCCCAGCTGTCAGGATACGGGAACGGCGATTGTCTTTGCCAAGAAGGGTGAAGATGTTTGGACGGGTGTCCGGGACGAAGAGATTCTTTCGCAGGGCATTTTCGAGTGCTTTCAGGAAAAAAATCTGCGCTACTCCCAGCTGGCCCCGCTGACGATGTTCGAAGAAAAAAACACCGACACGAATCTGCCTGCCCAGATTGACCTTTACAGCGTTCCTGGGCGCGACTACCGCTTTCTTTTCATCGCCAAAGGGGGCGGTTCTGCCAACAAATTTTTTCTCTACCAGGAAACCAAATCGCTTTTGAATGAGCAATCTCTCGAAAAATTTCTCCGCGAAAAACTTTTCACTTTGGGAACGTCCGCTTGTCCGCCCTACCACATCGCCGTGGTCATCGGCGGCACGAGCGCCGAGGGAGCGATGAAGGCCGTTAAGCTTGCCTCGACGGGCTACTACGATGATCTGCCCGAGAGCGGCAGCGAGTACGGCCGAGCCTTCCGCGACAAGTCCTGGGAGGCGAGGATCCTGCGGCTCGCGCAGGAAACGGGTATCGGCGCTCAATTCGGCGGCAAGTACCTGGCCCATGACGTGCGGGTGATACGTCTAGCCCGCCATGCGGCGTCGTGCCCCGTGGCTTTGGGTGTCAGCTGCAGCGCGGACCGGAATATTAAAGGCAAGATCACCGAGGAAGGTATTTTCATCGAACAGCTTGAGCGCGAGCCCCGGCGATTTTTACCCGATGAGAAAAGCATGAAGATGGTTCCGCCCATTGCGGTCGATCTGGACCGCCCGATGCCTGAAATCCTCAAGGAGCTGTCGCGCCATCCCGTCAAGACGCGGCTTCTGCTCACCGGGACACTGATCGTGGCGCGCGATGCCGCCCATGCGCGCATCCAGCAGATGCTCGCCCAGGGGCGTCCCATGCCGGACTACTTCAAGCGTTACCCCATTTACTATGCCGGTCCCGCAAAAACGCCTCAAGGCATGGTGACGGGAAGTTTCGGACCCACGACGGCCGGACGCATGGACAGTTATGTTGAACCCTTCATGGCGCTCGGCGGATCGATGATTATGCTCGCCAAGGGGAACCGCTCGAAACAGGTCGCGGAAGCCTGCCGCCGCTACGGCGGGTTTTACCTGGGTTCCGAGCCCGGCCCCGTGACCGAGGATGCCCGGCGATGGAAAGTGGAGCACGCCGGGGAGAGCGTCCATGAGGCGGCGGCCCGGCTGCTGGCGGAGGGCAAGGTGGTGGGCTGGGTGCGGGGCCGGATGGAGCTGGGCGCGCGGGCGCTGGGGGCGAGGTCCATCCTGGCCGACCCGCGGGTGGGGGACATGCAGTCCGTCCTGAACCTGAAGGTGAAGTTCCGGGAATCGTTCCGGCCGTTTGCCCCGGCGGTGTTGGCGGAGGACGCGGGGGAGTGGTTTGACACCGACCAGCCGTCCGATTTCATGCAGTACACGGCTTACTTGGTGCCGGGGAAACGGCATCCGGTGCCGGCGGGATTGAACGACATGAAGGCGCGGCTGGATTTCCGCCGGTGCGACGTCCCCAGCATCATCCATGTGGACTATTCCGCGCGGTTGCAGACCGTGCGGCGGGAGGTGCACTCCGATTTCCACCGGCTGATCATGGAGTTCAAAAAGAGAACGGGGGTGCCGATCGTGATCAACACGAGCTTCAACGTGAGCGGCCAGCCGATTGTGAGGACGGCGGAGGAGGCGTGGCTATGTTTCCAAAACACCGATATGGATTATTTGGTGGTGAACGACGGAATTTACCGAAACCCCAACCAAAAAACCCGGGAGGAGAAACTGCAATGGCTCAAACAATTCGCCAAGCATGCC
>VFQY01000096.1 GCA_018883425.1 Candidatus Omnitrophota bacterium
TTGAGCGTCTCGACGTCAAGGCGGAATCTCTATCTTCAC
This sequence comes from Candidatus Omnitrophota bacterium, assembly GCA_018883425.1. GTDB lineage: Bacteria > Omnitrophota > Omnitrophia > Omnitrophales > Aquincolibacteriaceae > ZLKRG04. The sequence continues at coordinate 40 of VFQY01000096.1, forward strand.
AGGCGCGAACGCTGGAGAAGGCCTCAACCAAGATAAGGGTCTTAAGGAATTCAATCGGGTATCGAGGCAAAGGCCTCTACGTTTTCGATAAGGTGGTTTCTCTTTTTGGACCGGACAGTTATCTATCGAGTTTCAGCTACGATCCCGAAGGGAACATCATCCTTCTGGGAACTTCCGAGACCATGTCCGGTGTTTTTGCCCTTGTGACGAAGTTTGAGAGTTCGGGCTTATTCAGTTCAGTCACGACTCAAGAGACAAAAACCCGCAAAGAAGGCGGCAAGGAAGTCGCCGATTTTGATCTCAAATGTCAGCTGAACCAGGAGATTTAAGGCGTGATCGCTAAATTGCGTGATAGGGTTGCGAAGTTTACGGCGAGGGAGCGCCTGCTTTTTTATGGGGCCTCAGCGGCTGTCGTTTTTGTCATGACGGACTTGATCGTTCTTCGACCTATTTTTTCGAATCTCGAGCTCCTGGATGCCGAGATTAAGGCAAAGTCCCAAGCGATTCAGAGAGACCTTAGGATTCTATCGTTCAAGGACGGAATCCGCAGAGAGTACCAGAAATATGAGAGTTATTTGGACACGGGGGAAAAAACTCAGGAGGAAATCATTTCATCACTTCTTAGAAAACTGGAAAGCGTGGCGAAGGCTCACGATATCCAGATCGTCAATGTTTCCCCGGGGGAAATCGAAGACAAGCCGATTTACAAGCTCTACAAAACAACGCTCGACTTCGAAGGTGATCTGAAGAAAGTTTTTACGTTCATGAATGATCTGGAGGAGTCAGAGAATCTTTTTGAAATTACCCGGTATGTACTGGCCCCTAAAAGTAAAACCGGGACCGTGATGAAATGCAGTATGGACATGACCCGGATTTTAATGACTGCAGAAGACATGAGCGCCTTTGCCTCTGAAGGCGAGCTCGAAGACTCGGGAAGCTCACAAGAGGGTGGAACGCTTGAAAGTGCTCCTGGTCCGCCTCCGCCCGCCGAGGATGAGACTGCCATGCCCGAAGCTGAGCCCCTATGACCAAGAGTCTACTGTCCTTCCTAGTTATTTATGCGGTCGTCTTCGGCGGTTTCAGTGCCTTTTCTGAATCAGCGCCCGAAACTCAAGACCCAGAACCGGTCACGGCCCAGCAATTTTATGAAACGGGACTCAAAGCCCTCGCAAAAGAGGACTATGAAAAGGCCATACCCTATCTCGAGAAGGCCTGTGAGATGGCGCCTGGTCAAGCAGCGCTCCATAACACGCTGGGAATTGCTTATTTGCAGCAGAAAACGAACCCGGATGCGGCCTTAAGTGCTTTCCAGGAAGCCATTCGTTTGAATCCTCGCTTGACGGATGCCTATAACAACCTTGGAATTGTCTATTCCGGTCTCATTGAAGATTACGCGCTTGCCGAAGAATACTTTCGGGAGGCGATCAAACTCGAGCCCGGCTTTTCACGGGCCTATTTCGGCCTCGGCTGGCTGAGTCTCGTGAAAAAGAAACGTGCAGAAGAAGCGGTGGATTACTTCGAGAAGGTGGTTGCTTTGAGTCCGGATTATATCGAGGCTTACTATTATCTAGGGATTGCCTACATTGCGACCAATCACAAACCGAAGGCCCTGACTCCGATCACGTATCTGAAAAGCAAAGGCAAAGAGGACTTTGCCAAGGCGCTTGAAATGATGATGCTTGAGGAACCGGCTGTCGTGAGATCTAAAATCTTCGGCGATGACGAGGAAGACACATCCGGCGAACTCGGGGCAAATCCTCCCTCAGAAGAAGCAGAAACAGGATCTTCGTTCGTTCAGATTTAAGAGAGTTTTTGACGCCCTTTACCCGCTTCTAATTCCTGCCGCAAATTTCTGAGCTGGTTTTCGAGAAGTCCGAGCGATTGGGCCAGCTTTTCCGTCCTGTCGCTTTGCTCATTGATATAAACGCTCAGAAAGAGGCCGAGAGCACTGACGCCCGCAATAAAAAGGAAGAAAATAAAATTGCTAGGAAGCTCGAAGCCGGCCAGGGAAGAGATCTTTTTTACAACGCCGTCAAAGACCGCTAAGCATACTGTGGCCGCCGAGGCTGAAAGCCAGAAGAAAGAGTATTTAAAAGTCATCCTCTGACGCCGGATCATCTCAACAATCAGAAAAAAAATGAAAAGGGCCGTTAGGACTGCGAATGTTTTGGATTCCATGAGGGCTGCCTCACTTCCTTTTTTTAAGGGTATCGATCAAGATGGCGAGGGTCACTTTAATCATGTAGTAAAGCGTTTTAAACATGCGGATGGAAGATTCGCCGCCTCTTCGAGAGCGCATGGTGACAGGCACTTCTCCGATTTTTGCGCCTAATCTGCGAGCTGTTTGAATGGCTTCAGGTTCAGGGAAGTCGACCGGATAGTAATCTGCGAAACACTCAATGAGACGGCGGCTGGAGGCCCTGAATCCCGATGTCGGATCGGTCAGCGGCACCTGGGTGAGGGCGCTGAGCAGAACCGAAAAGAACCGTATCCCTAAGCGCCGGGCCATCGTTGATTTAAATCCGGGCTCAGGTGTTAGGAACCTGCTTCCGATACATAAATCCAGTTCACCCTTAAGGACGGGCGTTAAAACGCATAGCAGGAAGCTGGGATCGTGCTGGGCGTCACCGTCGATTTGAACAGCTGCATCGTAATCGTGGTCTCTGGCATAACGGAATCCCGTTTGAACGGCTCCGCCAATCCCGAGGTTAAAGGGCAGCCGCACAACTTGGGCGCCCGCTTTTTGGGCTTCTTGAGCCGTGTTGTCTTGAGACCCGTCATCGATGACCAGGACATGCTGGAGGGGGTGGAAGCGGCTGATTTCCGCAATAAGAGAGCCGATAGCCTTGGATTCATTCAGAGCAGGAACGATGATCAGTGTTTTTTTTGTCATGAATAATTTCTATATCCGCGTGTCTAAGAGTGTAGCATGTTGGAAATCCTTCGCTGCACAATGCTTCGGCACGACTCTTTCAGAGGTTTAGATGCGTATTCTCGATGGGAAAACTCAGGACGCTAAGCCGGGCCTGTCGTCTCGGATTGTCTGGGTGCTCTTTTTTGCTGCGGTTACGGCGGTTTCATTGGTCTTCCGGAGTTATGAACTAATCCCCAAGCCGGACATCCCGGAAACTCAAAAAAGAGCCCTTGCCGAGAATTTTGTTCAGCAGTCCCTGCAGAAGCAAATTCTGACTCAGATGCATTCCTCGGGAAGCCAAATTCCCGAAGCGATGAGATCCGAATTTGCCTCACAGCAAGTTGCGGCCATTATCAAAACCGACCGATCGAAGTATGAAGATGCGGTCAAAAAGTTTATGGCCTCCGTGTCCCAAGATTCCCGGGGGGCGTCTCAGCGGCGTTATCTCTTGGAATCCGACCCCTATCATTTCATGGGACAGGTCGAGAAAATTCTTGAGACAGGTCGTGTCTCGGATCGGATTGAGAACGGTAAATTCCTCGACCGTATGCGTTGTTACCCTCACGGGCAGTGGGTGGCATACGGGGCTCAGCCTTGGGTGGGTGTGCTGGTTTACAGGGCAGCGAACTTATTGAAACCCGGTCTAGGTCTTATGGAGGCATTAGGCTACGTGCCTCTCGTGCTTGTTGTTCTTGTGCTGGCCTCCTTTTTCTTCCTTTGCCGGACTCTGGATTTCGGCCCCGTTGCGGCATCTGCGGCGGCGTTGTCAGTATCCCTTGCGCCGATCTACCTGCAGCGCAGCTCCTACGGCTGGTTTGACACAGATCCTTATAACCTGCTTTTCCCCAACTTGATTCTTGGACTTTTTTTTCTTGCCCTTCCATCGACTCGGAAACGGTCGCTTTTACTGGGCGCGGCAGCCGGAGCATCCACGGGAATCTACGTGCTCTTCTGGATCGGATGGCCCTTCATTTTTTTGATCGTGAGCGGGGTCAGTCTCTTTCTGATCGTGAAGCACCTGTTGGGTAAAGACCCGATGATTCAGGGGAGCCGCTTCTTCTTACCCGCTTACTGGGTTTCAACTCTCGCTGCAGGTATCACCGCTGCCGGTCCCGGAACTTTTTCTGAGTTCATCGTGCGCGGCGCTAAGTACGTCGGAGCCTTTGCCTCTATGGAACCCAATACATGGCCGAATGTTTTTCTCATGGTTGGCGAGACAACGTCCGTTACGCCCATTCGTCTGATCTACCTGACGGGTAATTTTGTGACCTGTGTCATCATGGCGGCGGGGATACTGTCCATTCTTTGGATCAAGCGCGAAGCTAGTTTGAAGGTCTTCACCAACCGCTGGTGGGCCCTCCTGTTTTTAACAGCACCCCTTCTGATTCTCGCCGCCGGAACTGAGAGGTTTACTGTTTTGCTTGTGACCCCGCTTGCCCTGTTCCTGGGACTTGCGGTCGAGACGCTGGGGCGCGGAGCAGCTGAGAAAATTCGGGGTGCGGGGGCTGGCACGAGCGCTCTGAAGAGCCTCGTCATGAAGAGAGCGGGATGTCTTTGGGGCCTGGCAGTTTTTACTGTGATTCTGCCTATGCAATTGATTTTTGCGCATGCGCTGGCTCTGAAAAGCGAACCGATCATGAACGATACCTGGTACAGTGCGATGGAAGTGCTGCGCGATAAAACGCCCGATAGCGCTGTGGTCTACAGCTGGTGGCCACCGGGTTATTTCATATCCGCGCTTGGCCGCAGACCGGTCTTTGCGGATGGTGGAACCCAGGAGCTGCCCGGCAGTTACTGGTTGGCCAGGATCTTTATGGCCACCCGGGAGGAGGAGGCGCTCGGGATTATGAGAATGCTGAATTCCAGCGGCGCACAGGCTGCTCTCGATGTGCTGAAGGGATGGGGGATAAAAACGGCTTCGGCGATGGACTTGCTGAATTCTATTCTGCCGCTTGAACCCGGGGAAGCGAAGCTGTTGCTCGAAAAAAATCTTGATCCGCAGAGAGCCGAGAGCCTTCTTCGCCTGACGCACTTGGGAACCTACCAGGTGCCGTCCTTTCTTTTTGTCTACAGCGAGATGGTCGAAAAAAACCTGGCGATGTCCGTCTTCGCCCGTTGGAATTTTCACAAAGCCGCTGTTATTCAAAAGGCTGCATCTCAGAGCCGGGGCGTTCTGGGCGTTTTTCGGTCGAACCGCAGCGAAAGTATCCGGCAATTTATCGCATCTTCCGAGTCTGTCTTACGCTATCTTCCCGAGGCAAAACTGGAGAGGCGGGAAGGCAGCCGTCTGATATTCGGAAACGGCGTCATAGTGGATTGGGAGTCCAAAAAGGCACTTATCAGCCGTCCTGCCGAGGGTGTTCAAGGACAGATCTCGAGACTTTTCTACCTCGAAGACAGCCAATTGAAAGAAGCTGGGGGCGGTGCCTCCAGTACGCTGGACATATCCGTACTAGTCTTCGAAAAGGAGGGGAATCTTGCCGCCGTGATCGCAGATCCCGATCTGATTCGATCGCTCCTTTTCAGGCTTTATTATCTTCGGGGGGCCTCGCTCAGGCATTTCCGGCCCGTCTTTGAAAATACGGGTGAAAGCCCGGCCATGACGGTCCAGGTTTTTGAAACGTTGTGGCCAACATCCAACCCTGAGGCAAATCCGGCGGAGGCGAAATGAAAATCCCAATTTTTATCGTTTTTGGTATCGGAGCGTGTGCGCTCATGGTTTATGCCCAGACTGGAGACGGCGGGCAGAAGAAATATGGAGTTGTTCATAATATCGCCGAGGACAGGCAGCTTGAACGTGTCGGCGGAATCTATGAACCCGAAGGTATCGACAAATACATGAAACGGCGATTTGATGCATTGAGTGACCAAATCAAATCTTTGGACAGCCGTCTATCAGCCCTGGAGAGCAAAACAGACGAAATTCTCAAGAGGATGGACAATACCCCGCAGGAACAAGGCAAGGTATCGCGAGCCGCACCTATGGGTGGCGGGAAGGAACAAGGACTCGCCGAGAAGCGGGCATCCTCCGAGCGCGGAGTTCTTGTCTCCGGCACGTCCCTGGGAGACGTCCCTCAAGCAGGATAGGATTTTCATGAGACATCAAAAGGGCAGTCTCCTCATCGTCACGCTCTGGGTTTTAAGCATGCTGGCGCTGTTCACATTAGCTGTTTCAGCCCAGGCGAGACAACGCCTGCGATTCATTCAGCAATTCGAAATTCGGAGCCAACTCAGGTCCGCCGCGGACTCGGGTATCCTGCGCGCCCGACAGGCCGTTTTTAAGTCAAAACGGCAGCAGGCTCACAGTTTGGCCGACAGCTGGGCTTACGATGAAGGCATTTTTAAAGACAGAATGCTGGGGAATACTTTCTTCACGGTGAGATCTCGATCCTCTCAGGATGGCAGCCTGGGTTATGGTGCTGTGGATGAGGCAAGGAAAATCGACCTCAACAAAACAAAGTCGGCTCAAGTTATTGCCGGCATTTTCGAGTACGGCGCCGGGGTTTCAAGAAGCCAGGCTTCTGAGATAGCCGATGCCCTTCTCGACTGGCGCGATGAAGATGACTCCGTGAACGCGGGTGGAGCCGAGTCACGTTACTACCGGACTCTGTCTCCCCCTTATGAGTGCAAGAACAAAGATCTCGACACGCTGGAAGAATTATTGCTGATCAAAGGCATCACTCCCGAGATCCTCTTAAGGGTTCAGCCTTATGTCACGGTGGATGGAGAGGAAACCGTCAATCTCAATACTGCCCCGGGGCCGGTTCTTAGAGCCATGGGTCTAAGCCCGGCTTTAACGGAAAAAATCCTCCTGTTCCGGGCTGGGCGAGATAGAAAAGAGCGAACTAAAGACGACCTGATTTTTCGGAACCCGGCAAATCTTGGTGAAGATCTCAAGCAAATAGTCCCTTTGAGTGCCGAAGAAAAGACGGCCCTGGACGACTTTGGAGCTTCGGGCAAATTCGGTGTTTCGTCCCACATGTTCTCAGCGGTGAGCACGGGTTTTCTCCAGGGCAGAAAAGAGGCGCTTAGCGTGGAGTGCTTTTTCTCTTTAGACGGCAGGCTCAGGCGTTGCCGAGAGGTTTACCACCGTCTGGATGAAGAATCAGGATGGCCTTGGCCTATCTCGAAAAACAAATCGGAGGAGATAACATGAAGACGTTTTTAAGGGTTTGGATTCTCATTCTGTTAATGACAGCGTGGGGGATACGAAGCGGGGTTTCCTTTGCGCAATCGGCGCCAGCTCAGGACCTCATCGAGGAACTTAAACTATTTTCTAGGGCGTTGGGAGCGATCATGGAGGGGTACGCCGGCGACGTTCAGGCCCGTCAGCTTTTTTACGAGGCTGTCCGAGGCATGACCAAATCGCTCGATAAATATTCGGAATTCATTGATCCCGAAAAGTATGAGCTGATGAAAATGAGTATGGCAGGTGAATATGCCGGAATAGGTACATGGCTGAAGGAGGAATCAGGTCAAATACTCATTGATCGGATCAAGGCGGGGACGTCAGCTGAAAAGGCGGGTCTGATGCCCGGTGACAGGATTATTGCGGTTAACGGTGCAGAATTAGCGGGTAAAACAGCTGCCGAAGCGGGTACTCT
>VFQY01000017.1 GCA_018883425.1 Candidatus Omnitrophota bacterium
GGCTTATACTGTTCGATGAGCTTACGCAGCATCGTGACGAACCCGTAGATCGCATTGGTCGGCTCGCCCCGCGAATTCGACAATTGGCGGATTGCGTAATAGGCTCGATAGCAGAACGAATGGCCGTCGACCAAAAAAAACTTTCCGGCGGTTCCCTTTTTCTTATTTTCCATCAGAGGCGCTTCGACTTCTGCGGGCACCCGACCCCCATACAGCGTTTTTTTCAGGAAGTTTCTTTCGCTTTCGCGGCATGAACCTTGAGATTGGACCCTTTACCGGCAACTTAGGGAATGTACGACTCGGGAGTTTCTATTTATGAGATGATTTCAGGGATTAATCAGAGTCGATACGTGGGTCGTTATGAATGGCACTACGGCTTCGAAACGTGCCCATAAAATAATGCAACTGCATGGGAGCGTCAAGCGGTTTCTTCACAGGTCTGGCTCGGGCCGCTTCAGCAAGCTATCGGCAGAGCCGAGACCCGTCCTCAAAAAATCCTTAAGCCCATGGTATTGATAAACTTAGACTATTTCCTTGCGCTGGATCCCTGGGTGACACGGACGGATAATTCCCGAGGATCCTGCGCCACTTCAATCATGGCATCGTAACTAATGATTCCGGCCTGATAAAGATCCTTCAAGTGATCGTCAAGACCCTTCATGCCGTATTTGGCCCCGGTCTGGATCTCGGAATTGATTTGGTAGGTCTTATTCTCGCGGATCAAGTTACGGATGGCCGGAGTCGCGATCATGATTTCAAAAGCGCAAACGCGCCCCTTACCGTCCAATCGCGGCACCAGCGTTTGGGAGACAACGGCCACAATCGTCGAGGCCAGCTGGATGCGGACCTGAGTCTGCTGGTGCGAAGGAAAAACATCAATAATACGGTCCACCGTCCGAGCCGCACCCGTGGTGTGCAGCGTTGAAAAAACCAGGTGTCCCGTTTCTGCAGCCCGGATGGCCGATTCCATGGTGCTGATATCACGCATTTCCCCGATAAGAATCACATCGGGATCCTGACGAAGCGCTTTGACGACCGCATCGGAGAAACTTGGAACGTCCTCGCCGACTTCGCGCTGAGTCACAATGGATTTCTGATGCGGGTGAACGAACTCGATCGGATCTTCCGCGGTAATAATGTGACGCGCAAAATTCTGATTAATGTAATGAAGCATCGTGGCCAAAGTCGTGGTCTTACCGGAACCCGTAGGTCCGGTCACCAGAATTAATCCTCTCGGCCGGGACAGGAGACCGGCCAGCTGCTGGGGAAGCCCGATCTGCTCAAACGAATAAAAGCGGTAAGGAAGCTGACGAAGCACCATCGCATAGGTGCCCTGTTTCTTGAAGCAGGATACACGGAAGCGGGCGTTGTTCTTATAGGAAAAACCAAAATCGATACCCCCGACATCCTCGACCTTTTTGCGCTGCTCCTCGCTGGTGATTTCCCGCGCGAGCGCTTCGGTCATTTCAGCCGTCAGCGGCTGATCGTCCATCGAGAGAATCTCGCCGTGCAGACGGACAGAGGCCGGCCGCCCCACATTTAAATGAATGTCTGAAGCCTCACGTTCGATAGCAAAATCAAGAATACGCTCAATGCTCATGATCGGTCTCCGTATTTTTCCAAAGTGTAGCACCCCCGCGGAAGAAGAAAAGGGGGTGCAGGGGCGGACCCTTTAGTGTTACGGCTTACGGGGGTTTCTTTTTGAGTCAAAACCAGAAAAGACCTTCGAGAGCATGCAGCCCGAGGGCGAGAAGCGCCGCAGCAAGAAAGACGGCTGTGAGTCCCTGAAAGGCCCGGGGCACTTGGGAAAACAGCAGCCGTCTTTGCGCGCAGAGCAGCAGCAAAGTGAAAAGCGCCGTGCCGCACGCCACTTTCAGCAGGTGCGGCACCAGCACAGCCGCAGACACTTTAAACCCTGCCGCTGAAAAACCGAGAATCAGGGATACGGCAAAAAGAACTCCGTTGCCGCGGCGCAGAAGAACCCACGCGAAGGCCCAAAGCGTGAAGCCCAGAGACCAGAAACTCCGAACCTGCTCTTCAGGAACATAACGGGCCGCCAGCAAAGCAGCCCCGGCCGCGGCGAGAAGCTGAAACAGGATCTCCAAACATACCGTAAAACGTCCGTAAAGAACGCGCGTCCATCGAGGCGTACGGAATTCAGAACCGGGTTCCAGGGCGAGCAGAAAACCCGCCGCGGCAATCCAAAAGGCTTCAGGCTCCATGAGGATCTCCCCGGCCCTGCGTTTTGACGCTCGTCCGGCCCGGCTGATTCTTCCAGAGAAAAGCCGCTGCGGCCAAAAGCAGAAAGCATCCCGCCGGGAGACGAAACGTCCAGAGGAGCAGACGTTCGCCGAGAATCTCCCGCAAGGCGCCGAGCGTCATGAGCAGCACGGGAAAAAGAAAGGCGCGCACGAGCGCCTGACGAAGGACCTTGAGACGCCCCTCGTCTCCCAAGATGCCGGCGGGAATCAGCAGATAAAGACTGACGGCAGCGCTGGGGTGCGCGATCCCGTAAAGAGCCATCCAGTGGGCGCTCACAGCGAGCCAAAGAACCAAAGCAGTCCCGCGCAAAAAGCCGGGAAAAAAGCGGCCAAGGGAAAGAAAAAATACGGCTGCCGCAATCAGATTCAAAGCAACGGCAGCCGAGATCCGGGCCGACTCTCCAAGTTCGCTGCAAAAAAACAAGACAGGCAGACAGGCCGTGAAAAGCCGCACCGCCGATTCGTCAGAGAAATTAGGAAACAGCGTTTTCATCGGGTCCTTCCGCCGCGGGCTGTTCAGCCTCGCGATTCAAATCGCGCAGTTCTTCGAGATCTGCCGAACTCCTACGCCCCTTCATCGCTGCGGCGTTCCAAATTTCCCGAACGCGCAAGGCCTCCTCAAGAGCAAGCCTCACCGCTTCACTGTAGCGTTCAACAGCCTCTACGCCTCCGGCAACCTCCGGAATTTTACCTCCGCGCGAAGACAAAAACACCTGATCATGGGTCAAGCCCTTAAAACTCTCCCAAAAAAAATCCGCCTTGATCAAGGCGGAAGCTAAACCACGAGCCTCCTTAAGTTCCAGGGGTTTTACCCCTGTAATCCGGCCCAGGCTGTCGATCCCGACGAGCAGTCTCGAGGAGCCGAAAGGCCCCTTCGCCTTGATCTCAAAGGCATATCCGACTGGGTCAAAAAATTCCAGAAGCTGACCCTGATCGTCTTCCTGAGCAGTCATCTTCAGCGCAGGGTAAACACTGCGCCCCCCCAGAGAGAACGCATCCCTGAGCGGAACATTGTCATGCGCCGGAAGTACCGAGCCGGGCGCTTCGTCGAGCATTCCAACAGCGATGGCGGAACTTGACGGTGCCGCATTTTCAGCGGATCCTCGGGTCAGCCAAACCATGGCCGCGAGAAGGACCACATACACTCCGAAGAAAAGGGCGCGCAGCACGGCCTGAATCATGCCGAAGCACCCCGCGGCGGGGCCCAGCCGCGTTCCGTGCGGCCCGCCTCCTCCAGCCATGGCGTCAAGAAAGAGACCATCATCACCGCCGCGGCGGAAGGATCAAACGCTCCCGAGACTTGGCGCAGCGCCGCCGCCAGAAAGCCGGCCAGCAAAGCAAAAAAACGCGCGCCATGCCGGTTATGGGGCGCCGTCATGCCCTCCGAGATCAGAAAAAAAGCGGCAAAGGCATTCGATCCGGCCAGCGCGGCCGCCGGATGCTCCCCGAAACCAAAAGCCGTCAAGGCCGATGCCGCAAGAAAGAGAAACGGCAGCTCCCAGAAAACGAGCCTCTGAAAAATGAGCAGCAATCCCGCCGCCGCAAGGGCAGGAAAAAAAACCATGCCGGCGCCGCCCGGCTGGGGCGTCATGAAAATCCGGCTCAGGTGCGGGCCGGAATCCGCTACACCGTCTTTGAGCCATGCCAAACCGTGGGCAGCGGCGTGTCCTGTCACAGGATCCGTTACAGCGCGCATCTCAAGCGGAAAGCTGACTGCAAGAAATAGAAATCCCGCCAGTATCGGCGGAAGAGGCGCTTGGCCGGGACCTCCAAAAGCGTCGCGGGCGACGGCGACGGCAAAAACCGCGCCCAAGACAGCCATCCACAAGGGCAGACCCGGAGGCAACATCAGAGCGAGAGTCAGTCCGATTCCCAAGGCATGACCTCCCTGAAAAGGAACCGGTTTTTTTAAAATAAAACCCATCGCTCTTTCGGCCAAAACTGCGGCTGCGGCCGACGCCGCAAAGAGGGCCAGCGCCGCCGGTCCATAGAAAAAAACAGCTGCAGCTGCAGGGATCAGCAGCGCGGCGGATCGCTTCCAAAGAAAATCCGAAGCTGTCGACGCGGCCCGGATAAAGGGCGCTCTGGACGGGGACGTCTTAGAGCGGATCACAGCCGGCTCTCTGAGTTCAGCTGTTCATGAATCGCACGGTCGATCAGAGCATCCATGGGTCTTTTGGACGGACAAATGTACGTGCAGTTTCCGCAGCGGATGCAGTCGGCGGCATTCCAAGAAGCGGCTTCTTCGTACAGGCCGCTTTCGGAGGCGAGCGTGATCATGACAGGCGAAAGATTCTCGGGACAGACATCGATGCACAAACCGCAGTGAATGCATGCCGACGCTGCGGGGTCGGGCGCAGCCTCCGGAGGCAGCGCGAGAAGGGCCGGGATCCCTTTAACAAGCATGGCCTCCAAACCTGCCTGAAAGCGCCCCTGCATCGGGCCACCGGCGATCACTTTGGCAGGATCGCGCATGAGCCCCTTGGCAGCTTTGAAGACGTCCTGAAAGCTAAGCCCCAAAGGGGCCCAGAGGTTCTTGGGCTCCATCACACATTCCCCGCCCACCGTGACGGCTCTTTCAAACAGGGGTTTTTGGAGAACGATGGCCTCATGCGCGGCGAAGGCCGATGCACCGTTGAGAATCTCCAATCCCTCAGAGCGGAACACGCGGTGGAGCGCCAGGCCTTTGTCCTGAGGCGTACCGCCCCTGTGCCATTCCGCCGGCAGTTTCAGTTTTCGCTCGAGAAGAGTTTCGGCAAGAGGCACATCCAGCCCCTGAGGATAGACAAGAGGCAGAACCCGCACGTCCACATGTCCCCACTTCAGGAAGTAAATTTTACTCTTTAAAAGTTCCGCGGCTTGAATCTTGTCTTCCGTCAAAACGGCCGTTATTTTTTCGGCGCCGAAAGCTTTGCGGAGAATTTCGGCCCCCTGAATAATCTCAAGAGCGTGGGACATGGCAAGGGCCTGCTCCGACGTGACATAGGGCTCAGGCTCACAGAGGTTGATCACGAGCGTTCGGACCCGGGCTGTGAGCGACTCTTGCGCAAGGACATGAAGCGGCACCATGGCTTCATCCATCGTGACAAGACCGGCCTGACGAAACAGCGGTGCCAGCTGAGCTCGGTCGAGCGACTCCCAGCCCAGGCGCTCAGTCCCGACACCCGGAGCAGTTTCACCCCGCCCGTCTCCGACAATTTCGATGGCCTGCGCATCTTCAAGAAAGGGGTGCGCAAACGTTCCCACCGCCATCACTTTTCCGGAGACGCTCGCATGAAGAGGTGTGGAAAAATCGTCGGCGGGAAGAGCAATGACCTGGCCTGCTTTCACGGAATCATCGTGGCGGACACACGGGACAGCGAGATCCCTGCCTCCTTGACGGAGAGCGATGCGCACCCTGGCGGGCTGACGCAGACGCTTAATCGTCCAGGTGATCAGCGTCGGATCTTTTTTCCCGTCAAGCTTGATGCCGCGCATCCGCAGTGCCTCTGGGATAATGTCTCAATCGATCCAGCCGCCGCCGAGAACGCGCGGGCCGTCATAAAAAACCGCGGCCTGACCCGGGGTGATGGATTCCTGAGGTTCATGAAAAACACCTTCAACGCGTCCGTCCTCGAGCACCGTCAGGGTCGCCGGCGACTTACGGTGCTGTGAGCGGATTTTCACATGGGCCTGAAACATCCCGCTCTCCGGCTTTAAAAACCAGTTGATGCGGGCCGCCTGAAAGTGTCTGCCGAGGATATCCTCCTTGGTACCCACAATCACCTCGTTAGTCTCGGGGAGAATGTTCACGACATAAAGCCGCTCGTTAAAAGCAACCCCGAGTCCGCGCCGTTGACCGATGGTGTAATGGAAATACCCTTCATGGCGTCCCAAAACCTCTCCGCTCAGCGTCCGGATCACTCCGGTTTTCTTTTCCCCGCTTAAGTGCCCAGGAAGCTTCACGGCGCTTTCTTCACTGGCATACTGTTTGTCAAGAAATGCGCCGTAATCGTTGCTGGGTATAAAACAGATCTCCTGCGAATCGGGCTTGTTCATGACGCAAAGATTAAAAGCGCGGGCCTTTTCACGGATCCAGGTTTTGGTATACCCTCCGATAGGCAGGTACAAATTTTCAAGCACTTCACGGTCGAGAGGAAAAAGCACGTAAGACTGATCTTTGCCCGCATCCGCTCCCTCGCAGATACAAATCCGGCCGTCACCGTCCCGTTCAAGACGGGCGTAATGGCCCGTGGCAATCGCTTCGAAGCCCAGAAGCCTGGCGCGCTGAAGAAAAAGACGGAACTTGATATGCTCGTTGCAGGCGATACAGGGGTTGGGTGTCCGGGCCTTCAGGTATTCCGAGGCAAAATAATCGACGACGTGCTTCTTGAACTCTTTCTCGAAGTTAAAAACCCAGTAGGGAATTCCGAGCGTATCGCACACGGAGCGCGCGTCTTCAACGCCCGTCAAGCCGCAGCAGGCTCGGGTATTGAGACTCTCACACGTGTTAGAAGCCCAGGTCCGAATCGTGGCGCCGCCGACCTCATGGCCTTGTTCCTTGAGCAGGGCAGCCGTGACGGAACTGTCGACACCGCCGCTCATCGCTACGAGAATTTTCTTTTTAACGAACGTCATAAGGAAGGGGCCCGCCTCAAAAAGAGTCGGGGAGCAGGCGGTCGATCTGGATCCGCTCCTGGAAAATGGTCTGCAGGTGACCGAATTCGCAGACCTCCACGCTGAGACTTTCCATTTCGGGAAGACAGCCCAGCACCGGGACTCCCGTCAACTCATGAATGACCTTGGGATTGGTCATCTCCGCGATCGAGATATTCGTGGTCGGCATGCGGTTGAAAATAATGCCTTTGACGTCAAAGCCGCGCACAATCGCCGCGTCCAGAGTCAGAAGCGTATGGTTGATCGTGCCCAAACCGCATCGCGATACCACCACCAGCGGCAGATTAAACTCGCGGATCATGTTGGCGACGTAGTAATCCTGCGTCAGCGGTACCAGTAAACCGCCCACACCCTCCACGATGATAAAATCATAATAGCTCTGGAGTTCGCGGTAGGCCTTACGGATCTGATCGATATTGACTTCTCTTTTTTCGATCGACGCGGCAACATTCGGCGACAAAGGCTGCCGGTAACGCACCGGATTGGTCAAGGCCGGAAATTCGTTTTCAGCCGCTTCCATCAAATAGGCGGCATCATGCGAGACAAGGCGGTCCTGAATGCCGACGCAGCCGGTTGCCACCGGCTTCATCACTCCGACGCGGATGCCTCTGGCGCGCAGCGCCATTGCAATGCCTGCGGATACAACCGTCTTACCGACGCCTGTATCCGTTCCCGTCACAAAAATTCCCGGTTTTTTGAAGGCCATGGCGATTCCTTTTCAGGCTTGGATTTCCGCTGTCACTTCGCGGATCGATTCCTCGAGAACATCTAAAAGCCGCTCAAGCTCCCCTGCCGGAATGGCCGGCGCAGGCATGAGCACCATCACAGGTCCCAACGGGCGCGTGATCACACCCTTGGCGCGCGCACGTTCTGTGACTCTTATTCCAATTTTTTCGCGCGGCTCAAAAGATTTTTTAGAGGCACGGTCTCGGATCAGTTCAATACCGGCCATCATCCCTTTTTGCCGGATATCGCCGACAGACGGGATTTTTTTGAAACGCTCCAAGCGCTCGGTCATACGCTTGATCTTAGGCTGGACATTGTCCAAAACGCGCTTCTTTTCAAACAAGTCCAAATTGGCAGACGCCGCGGCACAGGCCAGCGGGTTTGCTGTAAACGTATGCCCGTGGAAAAACGTCTTGAACTCTTCGTATTCACCGAGGAAGGCCTCGTAAACCTCCTCGGTTGCGAACGTCGCAGCCAGCGGCAGGTAACCTCCGGTCAACCCCTTCGCAACAGCCATCAAATCCGGCGTCACATTCTCGTGATCGCTGGCAAACATTCTGCCGGTGCGGCCGAAGCCCGTGGCCACCTCGTCAAAAACGAGGAGCACATTATACTTTCTTGTCAGTTCCCGCGCACGGGAAATATAGCCCTTGGGTTGATCAATCATACCGGCCGCTCCCTGCATCAGAGGCTCCATCACGAACGCCGTGATCTCCTCGTGATGGCGCTCGAGAATGGCCTCGAGCTGGGCCAGCGAATGTTCTCCGGCCTTTTCAGGATCCCCCGGACCGGGCCAACGGTAACGGTAGGGGGACTCCACAGAGAATGTTTCGAACAAAAGCGGTTCGTAAATCTGGTGAAAGAGTTCGATTCCCCCGACGCTGACCGAGCCCAAAGTGTCGCCGTGATAGCTTTGTGTCAATTTCACAAATTTCTTTTTCTTCCTGAACCCTCTTTGCTGCCAATACTGATAGGCCATTTTAAGGGCTATCTCCGCGGCCTCCGATCCGGAATCGGAATAAAAAATCCGGGTTAGTCCGCGCGGGGCCAACGCGGCCAGTTTTTCGGCAAGTTCGATGGCGGGCGTGTTGGACAGGCCGAGGAAGGTGCTGTGCGCGACCTTTTTGAGCTGATTCACGATAGCCTCGTCGATCTCCGGCACCTGATGTCCGTGCACATTGCACCAGAGGGACGAGACTCCGTCGAGATAGCGCCGGCCCTCGGTATCGATGAGGTAGAAACCCTCAGCCCGTTCAATCACAACAATCGGCTCTTTCTGCCAATCTTTCATCTGAGTGAAAGGATGCCAGAGGTGTTTTTTATCTTTTTCTGCCCATGTCGAGGGCGGATTCGCGAAGCTCATCAGGGGTCCCTTATTTGGGGTGAAATTGTAAGGAAAAACCGGGAGGAATTAAATCAGAAATTGACGAGGACTTCTCGGCCGCTCTCCGAAAGCAGAGAACGGATCCTGTTCTTACCCTCTCGCTTGGCCTGGTAGAGAGCAAGGTCAGCCCGGCTGATGAACGCCAGACCGTCATCGGAGGGCTGAAAAGCGGTGACGCCGGCGCTGAAGGAAATATCCATCCATTCCTGGACCTCGGTCATCATTCTGTTCAGGAACTTCTCGGCATTTCCGAGATCCGTATGCGGAAGAAGAACACAAAACTCATCGCCTCCGAACCTCGCCAAACAGTCAGCCGAACGGATAGCTTTGAGGACTCTCGCCGAAAAGTCAGCAAGCAGGCGGTCTCCCTGAGGGTGTCCGTAGGTATCGTTGTATGTCTTGAACCCGTCGAGATCCAGGATACAAAGACTAAGCGGAACTTTATAACGGCGTGCCCGGCTGATCTCTTCCTCCATAATGTCTTCGAAGCTGTCGCGGTTGAAGGCCCGCGTCAAACCATCGTAGGCGGATTGTTCTTCGAGGGCGGCCCATTGCGAACGCAGACGCATCACCACGACCTGCTGAAAGTAATTGGCCGCAAGAAAGAGTGCGAGCAAACCCATGAGGATTTTCTGATACGGTCCGATTCCGGAGGAGAAAGCCGTCGGCAGCGACAAGTAGAGGAGCCCGAGAAGCGCCGCCAAGTTCAGGATGAGAACGCTTTTTTGAATTCCTCTTTCCAGAGAAAAAAGCCGGGCAGCTTCCTTGCGGATTTTTGACAATCGATGTTTAGTTCCCGCCATAAGCTAATTTACGGATCCAGCCTGCGTTTTATAAACTGCAATTTTTCCAGAAACTTCTCGATCTCGTTTTCTTCATGTGCCGCCGAGACCGTGATGCGGAGCCTGGCTTTACCGCGGCTCACGGTAGGATAGCGTATCGCCGGGACTAGGCAGCCCGCCTCGAGAAGCCGGCTGGAAAATTCCAGAGCCCTTTTCTCCTCGCCGAGGATCACCGGAAAAATCGGAGTGCCGGACAGCACCGCTTCAAAGCCCGCCTTCCTCAAGCCCGCCTCCATTAGGCGGATTCTGCTGTGGAGTTTGTCCCGCAAGGCGGGCTCCTCTTCAAAGACCAGAAAGGCTTCATGAGCAGCCGCGCATACAGCAGGAGGAAGCGACGTCGCAAAAATAAAACTGCGCGCGCGGTTGATCAGCGTCTCAATCAGCGCACGGGATCCCGCTGCAAAACCGCCCAGACAGCCGGCAGCCTTGGAAAGCGTTCCTAAAAGGATGTCGGGGCGAGCTCCCGTCAGGGCTCCGCGGCAATGACCTTTTCCGCCAGGCCCCAAAATTCCGGTTCCGTGAGCGTCATCCGCCGCGAGCCAAGCCCCGTAACAATCACGCAGCCGGCCCAGCTCATCGAGATCCGCCAAATCGCCGTCCATGCTAAAAACCGTATCCGTTACGATCAGCGTCCGTTTGGCAGGATCGGCCTGCTTTAAAATCTCTTCGAGCCGGCCGTAGTTTTTATGCGGAAAAACGCGGATCTTCGCCCCCGACAATCGGGCGCCGTCAATCAACGAGGCGTGACAGAGCTTGTCCAAAATGATCAGGTCCCCGGGGCCCGCAAGAGCGCTCAAAACCCCGACATTCGCCTGGTAACCGGTCGAGAAAACCAGCGCGCTTTCACAGCCTTTGAACTGAGCGATTTTCTCTTCAAGGCGCGTGTGGCTGGAAGACGTCCCGGAAATCAGTCTCGCCGCTCCCGAGCCGGCCCCCTCCCGCGCGGCCTCCTGAAAAGCACGGACTACCCGGGGATGGCTTGAAAGACCGAGATAGTCGTTCCCGCAAAAAAGCAGGAGCTCACGGCCTTCCCAGACGGCCCTGCACCCCGACACTTGTTCCAGGCTTCGAAGGCGCCGGTACAGACCCGACTTCTCAAGCCTTTCGAGATCTTCGGAAAGTCTGAGATCAAGGGAGTTTCTTGAGGCGCCTGTTTCCATCCCTTTAAACCTTCCCCAAAAGAATCACTGCGGCATGCCCCCCGAATCCCATGGACACGGACATGACGGTTCGGAGCTGGGCAGGCCGAGCCTTCCCGGGCACGTAATCCAGATCGCAGACCGGATCGGGCTGTTCAAGTCCTGCCGTGGGCGGCAGAAAGCCGTGCTGCATAGCCAGAAGGCAGGCGATCACCTCCACGGCGCCGGAGGCTCCGAGCATGTGACCGGTCATGGATTTTGTCGCGCTCATGGGAAGAGATGCCGAGCGGCTGCCGAACAGGTGCTTCATTTCCAGAGTCTCATAAACATCCCCTGCCCGAGTCGCTGTTCCATGGAGATTCACATAGTCGACGTCCGAGGCCGAACGGTCGGCGCGGTCCAAAGCAAGTGAGGCTGCCCGCGAAAGCGCATGTTCTTTTTCATCGAAGCGCAAAATATCCGTGGAGTCACTGGCGTAGCCGTAACCCAGAACCTCGCCGTAAATCTTGGCGCCGCGGCTTTTCGCGCTTTCCAAGGTCTCCAGAAAAACCATGCCGGCTCCCTCGCCGACGAGGAATCCGTCGCGGCGGCGGTCGAAAGGCCGCATCACGCCGGCAGAAAGCGCCCGCATATTTCGGTAGCCCGCTAAAAGAACGGGAACAATCGACGCGTCGCTGGCCCCCGCGATGCAAAAATCCGTATCTCCCGAGGACACCATCTGCGCGCCTTCGATAACCGACGCCGTGCCTGTGGCGCAAGCCATGATGTAGCATTTTGCGGGTCCCTGAATCTTCCAGCGCCGGGCAATCCACTGGGCCGCGAAATTAGGCACCACGCTGGAATAAACACGCGCACCCAAAATGGCGCTGGGATTCCTGGCCAAACGTTCGCGGTAGCGGTCTAGGGTGTGCACGCCGCCCTTGCTTGAACTCACGGAAATTCCGAGGCTGTAAGGGTCATGATCTGCCGTCTCGAAACGGGCGTCCCGAAAAGCCTGGTCCGCGGCGGCGACGGCATACTGAATGAACGGATCGACAGCCTGAAGTCCGTAATCACGCGCGCAAAACCCTTTGACTTCGAAGGCTCTTCGGACCGGAAAATTGTCAGCGCTAAAACAGGTGATATCACCTTCCCCGGTTCTTCCCGCGCGCAAACTGGAAAGGAAGGCATCGACGCCTAGTCCGATCGGCGATATAACGCCCAGTCCCGTGATCACAACTCGGCGGCCTGTTTTCAAAAGGGGATCCTCCTCGACTCAAAATGAAAAACCTGTCCGGTCGCCTGTTTCATGGCATCAGAACAGAGGTAAGCCAGAAAACCCGCGACCTCCTCAGGGTTCGAAAAGACTCCCAGAGGGCTAGCCTCGCGGTGCCGCTGAAGGTATTCCCCGGACAGACCGGCCGTCATCGCCGACTGCATGAAACCCGGATTCAGCGCATTGACCAAAATACCGGCACTGCCCAGTTCCTGCGCCATCGATTTGACGAGACCGACGAGACCCGCCTTCGCGGCAGCGTAGTTGGACGCCCCGTAAGCGCCGAGGCTTGCCGCGCGGCTGATGAGCATGAAAACCTTGGAGGGACGAGCATTTAAAACCGGCAGAAGTTTCTGCGTGAGGTAGAAGGGCGCCTTTAAGTCAACGGTCAGGATCCGGTCCCAGTCCTCTTCTTCCATGTCCCGGAGCAGTTTGTCCGCGGCTGCGGCGGCATTGTGAATCAGCGCATCAAGCGTCCCTGTCATCGCCGTCAGCTCTTGCGCGAAAGAATCGATCGCTTGCATCCGCCCAAGATCCAGGCAAAATCCGCGGGCGCCTTGGCGCTGCAGTTCTTCAGCTTTCTTCGAGGCGGCATGCCATGTGAAAAAAACACGCGCTCCCCGGCTGAGCCCCTCGCGTACAAAGGCCTCTCCCAAACGGCCCGTGCCGCCGGTGATGAGGATGGTTTTGCCGCTCAAGTTGGAAAAGCTCATGCGGTTGTCTTCCGGATAAGAAAGGCGGGAAGTCCTGGACCTCGCCGGGCGGCGCGCCATGAGCTTCCGGCCGGAAACGTTCTGACGGTCAGGAAGCTGCCGGCTGACCGGCTTGAGTTTTGTCTTTGGCTTTGGGAAGCTGAAATCCCGTCCGCTGAAGCATCTCGAGATCGGCCTGAATAGGATTGCCGTCGGTCGTCAAATACCCGCCGAGGATCAGCCCGTTCGCGCCCCCCAGCAAGGACATCTCCTGATATTTTTCGCCGAGATTCAGCTCGCGCCCGCCCGCCAGTTTGATATTCGAGCGCGGATGAATGAAGCGATAAACAGCAATCGTCTTGATCATCTCCAGAGGATCCGGTTTTTCCTGGTTTTCAAGCGGCGTGCCGGGCCGAGGATTCAGGATGTTCATCGGAAGGCAGTGCGGGGCATAGGGCTTGAGTTCGAAAGCCAGCTTGATGCGGTCTTCCCTCGTCTCCCCCATCCCGAGAATGCCGCCGGAACAGATTTCCATATTGCCGTCCTGCAGCATTTTGAGGGTTTCGATGCGTTTGTCGTAAGTATGGGTCGAAACAATCCTGGGATAAAATTCCCGCGAGCTCTGAAGGTTATTATTGAAACGGCGTACGCCCGCTTCTTTCAGACGGCGCACACGCTCCGGCGTCAGAAAACCCAGAGACCCGTCAAGCTTCAGTTTCGTTTCAGCCTGAAGACGTTTGTACATCTCGAGAATCTGCTCGAACTCTGCGTCGTCAAGTTCGCCGCCGCTCGTGACAATGCAGAAGTTCTGCGTCCCCTTCTTCTCGAAGGCTTTGGCGGCGTCAACAACTTCGTGAACCGACATCAGTTTGTAGCGGTTCACACGGGTGTCGAAGCGCACCGACTGAGAGCAGAAGCCGCAGTCCTCGGCGCACAGATAGCTCTTGGCATTGATCAGGGAACACAGCCCAGGTTCGTCAGAATTGAAATTGATCGTGATTTCGCGGGCCGCTTCGAGGAGGGCTCTGAATTCCGGCGATTCATTTTCGATATCGGCAAGCTTCATGGCCTCATCGAATTGGATCTCGCCTCCTCCGAGCACGCGCAGCTTAATCTCTTCGAGGAGTGACAGGGTATCTTGGCGGGCGCTGTTTGTCATGGGATTATCCTACGATGATATCGCCAAGCACAGATTCGACTTTCACGCCTTTTGCGCGGAAGGCCTGCTCGGCTTTGAGAATTTGCTGTTCGTCGCCTTCGAGTTCAATCGTCGCCTCGCCGGCTTCGGCCGTAATCTTGGCGCGCCGGATGTTGAGAAGCAGGTTGTGATCCCGGGCTACAATGAACATGATCGGCTCCTTAATCTGCTTCTGCTCAAAGAAAAGGTGATACGCGCGGCGGGCCATTTTCAGCGCCCCCCTGCAATAGCCGGGACGATCGAGATTTCATCGCCGTCCTTGATCGAAGTGTCCTCCTGGCTCAAAAAGCGGATGTCTTCTTCGTTCAAGTAGACATTCACGAAGCGGCGGATTTTTCCGCTGGGCTCGCACAGGCGCTCCTTGATGCCGGGATAGTTTTTCTCGAGAGCTTCCATCAATTCACGCACCGTCGCGGCCTGAATCTCTACGAGCGCGTTCTGGTTCGTCAGTTTCTGAAGAGGTGTCGGTATTCTCACTTTGACCGCCATGACTGTCTCCTGTGCTTGGTATTAAAGAATCGTGCTCGGCGCCGGCGCCGTGCTCCGGTTGTTTCCGCGTTCGGACATCACGCGTTCTTCGAAAGACGCCAGACTGGGCTCGATCAGGGCAGGTTTACCCACCGCGTCCTGAATCGCCTCCTGGGTTTTAAGACCATTACCGGTAATCGTAATGACCACCGTTTCGTTCTTGGGGATGACACCCTGCTCGATGAGTTTCTTGGCGGAGGCGACCGTGACACCGCCCGCGGTCTCGGTAAAAATTCCCTCGGTTCGCGCCAGCAGTTTGATGCCTTCACGGATCTCATCGTCCGTCACGCTCGCGGCCGCGCCCCCGGATTGGTGAATGACATCTTTGGCGTAATAACCATCCGCAGGATTACCGATAGCGAGCGATTTGGCGATGGTCGCCGGCTTGACCGGCTTAATCACATCTGAACCTTCCAGAATAGCTGTCGAAATCGGGGAACATCCCAGGGCCTGAGCGCAATAGACCTTCGTTTTCATGGGAGCTTCGAGAAGACCCAGTTTGTCGAATTCTTTCAGCGCTTTCCAGATCTTGGTGATCAGCGAACCGCTTGCCGCCGGCGCAATCACATGATCAGGAGCGCGCCAGCCCAGCTGTTCGGCCATTTCAAAACCGACTGTCTTGGACCCCTCGGCATAATAGGCCCGAAGGTTGATGTTCACAAATCCCCATCGGTATTTCGAGGCAATTTCCGAACAAAGCCGGTTCACATCATCGTAATTACCGTTCACGGCGACCAAATTCGGTGAATACACCAGCGTACCGATCACCTTGGCCTGCTCGAGATTAGCCGGGATGAAGACGTAGCGTTTGAACCCCGCCCAGGCTCCGTTGGCCGCAACAGAATTGGCAAGATTGCCGGTCGATGCACAGGCAACCGTGTCAAATCCCAGCTCCTTCGCGCGCGAGAGCGCGACAGCAACGACACGGTCTTTGAATGACCATGTGGGGTGACACACCGAATCATCTTTAATATAGAGATGCTTCACGCCGAGCTCGCGGCCCAGGATATCGGCCTTCACAAGCGGCGTCATTCCTGAGTAAAATCCCGCGCGCGGCTCGCCGTCAATGGGCAGAAGTTCGCGGTAGCGCCAAAGACTTTTGGGGCCTTTCTGAATATGGTCCCGCGACATCACATGCCGGATGGCCTCGTAGTCGTAGGATGCTTCCAAAGAACCGAAGCAGTATTCACAGACATAGAGAGCCTCTTTGGGGTAATCTCTTCCGCACTCGCGGCATTTCAAACCTTTGAGAAACGACATCCGTTTGACTCCTTATCCTTACGACTTAAACCGTTCGTCCATGCTCAGGTAACGGTCCCCCGTATCACATACGATCGTCACCACATTTTTTCCCGGACCCAGCGTCTTGGCAACTCTCAGAGCGGCCGTCACGTTGGCCCCCGTCGAAATGCCGCTCAGAACGCCTTCTTTTTCAGACAGCGCCAAGAGCATGCTCCAAGCTTCCATGTCGTCGATTTTGATGATTTCATCAATCACTTCCCGATTCAGGACTTCCGGGACAAAACCGGCTCCGATGCCCTGAATCCTGTGTTTCCCGGGCTGACCGCCCGACAGGACAGGTGAAGCAGAAGGTTCGACGGCGACAATTTTGATGTTGGGATTACGTTTTTTCAGCACTTCGCCGACCCCGGTCACAGTACCGCCGGTTCCAACGCCGGCGACAAAAGCATCAACTTTTCCGTCGAGTGCTTCCCAGATTTCCTCGGCTGTCGTTTCACGGTGAATTTTCGGGTTGGCAGGATTGGCAAACTGCTGGGGCATGAACCCGTTGGGATTTTCCTTGAGAATTTCCTGCGCTTTGGCAATCGCGCCCTTCATGCCTTGATCCCCGGGGGTCAGTACGAGTTCCGCTCCATAACGCTTGAGAAGAAGGCGCCTTTCGACGCTCATGGTCTCGGGCATCGTCAAAATCAGGCGGTAGCCTTTCACGGCGCAAACCATTGCAAGGCCGATGCCCGTGTTGCCGGAGGTCGGCTCGACAACGACGGTATCTTTTTTGATCAGTCCTTGGGCCTCTGCTTCGCGGATCATGCTCAGACAGATACGGTCCTTCACGCTGCCGCCGGGTGTAAATCCTTCCAGCTTTCCGTAGACCGTTGCCATGTCCGGGGAGGTCACTTTGTTGAGTCTGACGAGCGGCGTGTTACAGATCAAATCCAGAATGCTGCTGGCAATCAAGGGCTTCGTTCGGGCTTTGGTCGTCATGCTCATAACATCTCCTCGGTGGATAACCGGGTCAGGCCTTGTTTAAAGACCGTCTCCCAGATCTTTTGAAGGCGCTTCTTTTTCTTCCGGGGTGAGCGCCGGTTTAACTTCCTTCAAAAAAGTATGAATCCCGCATTCCTTCTTGCTCTTGCCTGCCCAGCGGCCCGATCTCTCGTCGTCGCCCGCCTGAACAGGCCTCGTGCAGGGCCAGCAGCCGATGCTCAAATAACCTTTTTCCCAAAGCGGATGCTGCGGTATTTTCTGTTCCTTCATGTACCACCAAGCATCGCGGGATGTGAGGTTGACGAGAGGGCTTATTTTCCAGCGCCCTCCCTCGTAAGCCTCAACCGCCTGCACCGACTTTCGAAAATCCGTTTGATGGCGTCTAATGCCGCTCATCCACGCTTCGTAATTCTTGATAACGGGCTCAAGCGGCTCGACCTTATTGACGGCGCAGCAGAGGTCGGGATTCTTTTCATAAGGAAACCCCGCGCTGTCCTCGATCAATTTTGCACGCCGAACAGGATCAGCTTTCAAGGCAACGATATTCTTGAGACCAAAAAGTTCCGCAAGCTGATCGCGGTAAGCCAGGGTTTCGGGAAAATGATAACCCGTTTCCAGGAACAGCACCGGCACAGCGGGATCAACGCGGCTGACCAGATGCAGCAGAACACCGCTTTCAGGACCAAAGGACGACGTCATGGCAATCCTGGGCGAGAACTTTTCAACCGCCCAACGCACGATCTCAAGAGGCGTACGCCGCTCAAAGTCCTGATTCAGTTCTTCCAGATTTTCAATGTGAACGCCCACGGCCTCTCCAGGACCTTCAGGAAAACTTCAGGTACCCGAGAGCTTCAAGTCTCTTCAGGATTTTTTCCGCCGATTGCTCGGGCGTTTCGGACGATGTTTCACAGACAATTTCCGGATTCAGAGGTTCTTCATAAGGATCATCCACGCCCGTAAAACCTTGAATCTCGCCCGCCCTGGCTTTTTTGTAAAGCCCTTTGACGTCGCGCTTCTCGCACTCTTCCAGGGGCGTCTTCACAAAAATTTCGACGAACTGACCGATCATGCGCCGATTGTAATCACGGGGTTCGCGGTAGGGCGAAACCGCTGACGCAATCGCGGCAACTCCGTTGCGGGTCAAAAGATGGCAGACAAAGCCTATCCTTTTGACATTGGTCTCTCGGTCTTCTTTGGAAAAACCCAGCCCCTTGCTGAGATGAGTGCGCACCACATCGCCGTCCAGCAGCTCAACCCGCACACCCCACTTCCGCAGCTGACGTTCGAGCATGCGGGCCAGGGTCGATTTTCCGGAACTGGGCAGGCCGGTAAACCAAAGAGTAACCCCTTTATTTAAAATGACTTCTGAAGAGTCAAATACCGACTGGGCCAAGCGCCAGGCTCCTGTCATCAGCGTGAATTTTGTTACCCGCGCGGGGAATTTAAAACGTCCATTGAAGGGGGTAACGGGTCAATATACACACATTAAAAGGGAGTGTCAACGCTCCGGGAATCTGCCCTGCGCCTGCGCAACAGAAGCGGACGTCACCCTCAGCGGAAGGTTTTCACGGACCCGAACCCCCCGATCCAATGCACTTCCAGAATCTTCATCTCGAAGAACCGAAAATCCGGTAAATCCAGGTAAAGAGAGGCTCGGGGAAAACGAGCCAGGTAGCGCGCCCTGAGATCAGGCTGCCGCGACGGCTCGAGGGGCAGAATCAATCCCTGGACTGTGACCCGGGGCGACTCGCTCAGAGAGGTCTCAGAAGAAGGCTTGACCAGCAGAAGACTTGCCTGAGGATGCGCCAGGAGGTTACGCGTGTGGCGCGCAAGAGCGCTTAAAAAAAGATGGAAACATCCGGGCCCTTCCGCTTCAATCGCATTTTTCTGATACAGCACCGCCGCCGCAGAAGCATAGGTCTGCTCCCCCTGCCTTGTCGCCAAGGCGGCTTGCGAGACCGTTTCCATAATCTCAAGCGCTTCAGCAGAGACTTTCAAGAGATCACATCCGGTACAGCATCCAGTAAATCACAACACCCGTGACCGCGACATAAAGCCAGACGGGAAAAACAAACCGGGCCATTTTCGCATGTTTTTCAAATCTTCCCCGGAAAGCGAGGTAAAGAATGCGCAGGATGAATGGAAAGACAGCCACAGCCAGTACGGTATGAGAAATCAGGATGGTGAAATACGCAGAGCGGATCAAACCCTGCCCTTGATAGCGCGTCGAGCCGTGATGGTAATGGTAATAGAGGTAACTGATGAGAAAAAGGAGCGATGTCGTGCAGGCGCTTATCATGCTCATGCGGTGGGCCTCGCGCTTACCCTGCCGGATGAATCGATAGCCGAGAATCAGAAAAGCAGCGCTGAGAGCGTTCAGGGATGCATTCAGCGTGGGAAAAATTGATAAATCCATTTTTAGGACTCCTGCCGGCTGCTCGGCTTTGGGACCAGCGCCAACGCGTCGCGTATGAGGTTTTTGACAGACTCAGAATCTGTGCTTTCATAATAGCCGCGTATCCGCGATTCGCTGTCCATCAGCGTGAAACGCGTGCTGTGCATAATACCCTGATGGGCCTCCTGAGAAGCGCCGGAGGGATCCTCATCGACTCCCAGCATAAACTGCTGACGCGAAAGCCCGTAGATGACGGCCTTGTCTCCCGTGAGAAACCACCAGCGGCTGCTGTCGGCGCCAAAGCGCTCGGCATAAAACCTCAAACGCTCCGGCGTATCAAAATCAGGGTCGACTGAGAAAGAGACGAGCTGAACTCCGGTTCCGGCGGTTGCCGTTTCGATTTTCTTCATCTGGGCGGTCATTTTCGGACAGGGTCCTCCGCATCGGGTAAAAATAAAATTCGCAATCCAGACCCGTCCTTCGAGCTCCCCTCGGCTGATCAGCCGTCCGCTTCGCTCTGTCAGTGAAAAATCTCCGAGTGTATTGTAAACGGGTAAATCAGCAGCCGACTCCGCGCTGTTTCGCTGCCCGCGTTCGCGCACAAGTATCAAAACTGCCGCGAGCGCAACAAACGCCGCCGTAAGAACGATCAGGAACTTGCCGCCGCGAGGTCTCATTGAAGATCCTCCGCGCTTCTCCGCGACGCGGCTTTAGCTGACAAAATCAGCATCACGAAAGCGAAAATACAAATCACCGTCCAGGATAGGGCCGGGTCGGGCAGTGATGCCAGACCCGAGCGGCCTCCTTCGAGGGCATGCCTGAGAGCCGCCATTCCATAGGTGAGCGGGTTGAGCACCATCACCCACTTGAGCCAAACCTGCGCACCGTCGGCCGGGAAAAGAGCTCCGGAGAGAAACCAGAGCGGCATCAGCAGAACATTCATGACCGCGTGAAACCCTTGAATCGAGTTCATTCTCCAGGCCATCAAAAAACCAAGTCCCGTGAGCGCGAAACCATTGACCGCAAGCGCCAGCGCCGCTATGGCCCAGCCGGCCGCCGAAAGGCGCAGACCGATCAAAGGCGCGATCAGAAGAAACAGAGCCGCCTGCGTTACGGCCAGCGACGTTCCTCCGAGAATTTTTCCCATCACGATCGAACCTCGCGACGCGGGCGATACGAGAACCGACTGGAGAAAACCTTCGCGGCGGTCTTCGATGATGGAGATCGTCGAAAAAATCGCGGTGAACAAAAGGATCATCATGACGGTTCCCGGAAAAAAATATTCAAGATAGCTTTGGCTGGCCTCTCCGGTTCCGGCCTGAAAAGAACGGCCGATGCCCGATCCAATGAGAATCCAGAACATGAGGGGCGAGGCGAGAGCTCCGATCACCCGCGACGGCTGGCGGTAAAAACGCTTCATTTCCCTCAGCCAAAGGGAATAGACACAGAGCCATTCTCGGTTCACGAAATTTTCTCCTCTCCGCCGTTCCAGAAGCGGTGTCCGGTGTGGTGCAGAAAAACATCTTCCAGAGTCGGCTTACGGAAGGTCACCGATTGGATCTTGCCCGGAAAAGCTTCGGCCAGCTGAGTCACCAGGCGGGCTCCCTCCCCGTGTTCAATCTGAAGTTCGCCGCCGGAGAGCTTCGCCGTCAATCCGAAGCGTTCGCGGATCGCCCCCTGGAGGGTTTCAGCTTCGTCTGAACGCACGAGAACAACATCGGATCCCATATCCTTCTTCAAATCCGCGGGCCTGCCCGAACACACCAAACGTCCCGCTTGAAGAATGCTCACACGCGAGGCCTGTTCGGCCTCCTCCATCAAATGAGTTGTGACCACCAGCGTCATGCCCGTTTCAGCGCGAAGCTCGCGAAGATACCGCCACAAATCCAGACGGGCGCCCGGATCAAGACCCGTCGACGGTTCATCCAGCAGAAGAATTTCGGGCCTGTGCATGAGACCCTTGGCAAGCTCAGTCCTGCGCTTAAGACCCCCGGAAAGGGTTCCGCAAAGTTCGTCGGCGCGGCTGTCTATTTTCAGCCGGGTCATCATCTCATCAGCCCGCTGACGGAGCGCGCGTCCCCAGAGACCAAAAACGTAGCCGTGATGAAGAAGATTTTCCCGGACCGTCAGTTTGGCATCCAATCCGGGAGCTTGAAAAACAATCCCTACTTTTTGACGGATCTCGTCGGCCCGTTCTGAAAGCCGCAAGCCTGCGATCCGGACCTCGCCGGAAGTCGGCTTCAGAGCCGTGGAAAGAATTCTGAAAAGGGTCGTTTTACCCGAACCGTTCGGGCCGAGCAATCCCAGAATCTCTCCCCGCTCGGCATGGAGACAAAGATCCTGTAACGCGGGGGCGCTGGGGCCCTGACGCTTTCTGCTCTTGTAAAGATGACAGACATGATCCGCTTGGATCGCCCAAGAACTCATGGTTTATCCACCACCATGATCAGCAGAAGAACCGAGAGATAAAAAATCGAGGCGCGTAGAAGCAGCCTCGCCTTGCTGTCCAAATCGCGCAGACCGGAAATGCTGACCGCGAGAAGCGCGAATCCAAGGATCAGCGCGGAGAAGAAATAAAGAATGCCCGACATACCGCAAAGGGTCGGCATCAGACTGACCGGCAAAAGCATCGCCGAAAAAATCACGGCTTGCCGCGCCACCCGCGGAGCATCGGTTCCGTCACCGGACAGCATCACAAAACCTGCGTCGTAATACTCCCGGCGGTAAAGCCAGGCAATCGCCAAAAAATGAGGAATCTGCCAGAGAAACAGGATGGAAAAAAGAACCCAGGCTCCGTAATGCAGATGACCGGTTGCCGCAGCCCAGCCGATCATCGGGGGCAAGGCCCCGGGAATCGCGCCGGCGATCGTGTTCAGGGAGGTTCTGCGTTTCAGCGGAGTGTAGAGGAACAGATAACTGAGAAGCGTTGCGGCCGCAAGAAAGACTGCCAAGACGTTGGCGGCCCAGGCAAGATAAATCAAACCCGCCGCAGAGAGCGCCAGACCTGCGCCCAAAGCTTGACGGGGCGAAATTTTTCCGGCGGGGATCGGACGCCTTGATGTCCTCGGCATTTTGGCGTCATGCTCCCATTCCAGCCATTGATTGAGCGCCATCGAACCTGCCGCGACGAGCCCTGTCGCCGCCAGCGCGTTCAGGAAAGCTTGAGCTCCCTGGGTTTCATTTCCGTCCGCGAGAAAAAAACCCGCCGCCGTGCTCATGAGAACCAGGGAAACCAAACGGGGTTTAGTCAGTTCCGAGAAATCCTTCCAGCTCGGCAGGCGCCGCCTCTCCGCGGCAGTCATACGGCCGCTTTCAGCCGATGCGACCCAAAAGGCGCAGGGCGCGACATGACGAAAATAAGCGCGGCCAGACCAATCACCAAGGCTCCGTTGGTATGGTGCGCCGAAGCGAAAACAACTTCATGGAGAGGCGCCGCGGGGCCTTGACGCTGGATCATCTGGGTAAAAACAAAAGCTCCCGCGCCGAGGACAATCTGCAGCAGAGTCAGCGCGGCTAAAATGCGGGCGGCCGGCTTGAGCGGCGAACGGGCATCCGTCAGCCTGGAAACAGCAAGCTGCACCAAAACCACATGGGCGACAACGGCAAGCGCAAAACCCATATGCTCGTAAACCGCCTTGCCTGTGTGACGCACCACAGCCCCCAAAATCAGCTGCAGATAAACAAAAAGAAACGTTAGAAGCGTCAGGCGCATCAGTTTGCGGACAAGCAGCGGATCTTCCCCCTGCAGCCCGGACTTCCTGGAAGCGGGACTCAGGTAGTAAGCCAAGGCAATCGTGAGGCAGAAAAAAGTCTGCCCGAGACACGCGTGAGAAATGGACACGGGGGGCGGCAGCAGCATCAGCACCGTCATCCCCCCCAGAAGAGCCTGAAGCGTCACCAGCACCACGCCCGTCCAGGCGAGTTTCTTGATCCAGCCGGGCTCTGGGGAGCGCTGAATACAGACGGCGGTGAACAGCGTCAGCAGAGCGACAAACCCGGCAATCATCCGGTGCCCGTGCTCCCAAAAAATGTTGCCGACCATCGGCGGCATCCACGTCCCGTAGGAAAGCGGCCAATCAGGCACCGCGAGGCCTGCATCGTGACTGGTCACGAGGCCTCCGGCCATGAGAAGAAAAAAAACGCATCCCACGAGAAAAAAAGAAAGAAGTTCAAGACGGCCTGATCGCGTCTTCATCGACAGTCCCTTAGTTCGCTCAGTTGATGGATTAGAGCCGGGTTGGAAACTCGCTTCCCGCGCGCTTGAGGGAGCAAGCATTTTAACGCTGCCGCCCCGGATTAGCACGCGGATTTTAAGCGCTTTTTAGAATGATTGTCCTCAATGCATCCCAGCCGCCAAAAGAGCCGTGAGAACGGCAAGCCAGATCAAACCCAGGCGCCGCGTCCAGTTCACAAAAAAATCTTTCTCCTTCCACTTTCCCGGGAGAAATCTCAACGCATACTTTCGATTGAGTTCGTAAGACTTTTCGGCGCCTCCGGGACGGAGAATAAAAAGAATGAGCAGGATCCAGGGTAAAATAAAAAGTGCCGGCAGCGCGGGGGCCTGGAGGTACGCCTCCGGCATCAGGAAGCCGAAAACCTGAATTCAGCGGCAGGCGTCTCCGCCCCCTCCGTC
Organism: Candidatus Omnitrophota bacterium; assembly: GCA_018883425.1. GTDB lineage: Bacteria > Omnitrophota > Omnitrophia > Omnitrophales > Aquincolibacteriaceae > ZLKRG04. The sequence continues at coordinate 23,939 of VFQY01000017.1, forward strand.
ACCGTGACCTTGAGCGGCCTTGTTCCGAATTTTTCATGCCAGGCCTCAAGCGTGTAATCACCGGCCGGAAGACCCCGAAGCGTGAAGGCGCCGCTTTCATCGGTAACCGCAAAAAAGGGATGGTCTAAAACACCCGCGTAAGCCCTCATCCAGGGATGCACGTCGCATTTGAAGGGCACCATCACTTCCTGCTTTTCAAATTGCCTGGTCATTTTCATCTGTTTCATGGGCATGCCCAGATTGAAACTATTTTGTTCCTTCGCGGTTGCTCGCACGTTATGGATCGTCGCATCCCGATTCGTCAATTCAAGGATCTGGCCTGTTTGAATCCCGAAAACACGCGGAGAATAGCGGCAGCCTTCCTGATTCAATACAACGGGTGTTTCTGCGGCAGGAAAAGAACGGCCCTCGAGCCCCTCTTTGACATAAACGAAAACATTCTTCAGCCCCCCGGCTGAGCTGACAAGCGCCTCTTCACTGAAGACGGGCCCGCTGTAAAGCTTGGCGCAGGCAGGATCCATTTTCATGTCCAGCTTTACGGACTCAGGCGCCGCGCCGTCGAAGAAAACTTTTCCTGAAATATCGGAAGCGGCGCTCGAAGAACTCTCGAGGCCGAGTAAAAGAAGAAAAAAGAAGATGGCCAAACGCATGCTCTCCTCCTTGCCTAATCTCAGAGGTTTTTTCCAAGGACGAGAAAACTTGCGCTCCGGACCCACTCACCCTTCTCCTGGCGGAACTTTTTCGAGGGATCCACAAATATCACGCCCTCCTCAGAAAGACGGACGGCAGTTCTGGTAAGCGATTTGCGCCGGGGCCCGGCAAAATAAACTCCGGATTTATAGAACACGGAGTCTCCGGAACGAAAGACCTGCTCCTGGTGATCCCATTCCACCGGCTCACCCAGCTCAGTTTTTGCCGAGACGCCGTAGAATCCATCCAGGGTCCTGACAAGCCAAACCCCCTGAGATTGTTTCCATCGGCCGTCCACCGAACCCATGGCGTATTCGGCCGGAGCGCCGGCCTTAAAAGACTGGGCATCCTGATGCTGACTGCCGGGAATTAAATAACGGATATTTTTTACAAGAGCGCCGACGGAAGTCAGACACAAGGCCAGAAAACCAAGCTTCGCTCCGGCTTCAAGAAGCTCGCGCCGTTTCACAGAAATTTTATCATGGGCTGGGAACGCTGAATCAGGCATTGTCATAGAGGTCTCCAAAATTTCTCATTGAATGGGCGGAATTTATCATGTTTAAAGGATGGAATCAATCCCGCGGCAGATCAGCTTGGTGTCACAGACCGGCTTTTCTTATAAAGAATAACCCCCAGAGCCGTAATCAAAAGATCCGCTGCGCACACCGCGAGCACATAACCGAGACCGCCGCCGCCGAATCCATAGCTGTGAAGACCGGCTGCCAGTACGAAATTAACTCCGTACCAAGCCATCAAAACTCCCAAGAAGGCGGCGATGGATCCCACAGCGATTCCAAAGTCACCCAGTAATCCGGAAAACCGGCCGTGAAGCACCGCCAAATAACCCAAGAGCGCAATCAGCGCCCAAGTCTCCTTGGGATCCCAGCCCCAGAAACGCCCCCAAGAATAATTGGCCCAAACCCCTCCCAAAATCGTTCCAGCCGCCAGAAGCACAACCCCGATCTGAAGCGTTCGGTAGAGAAATTGCGACAGGCGGCGTTTTCGCTCCTCCGCTCCCGGAGCCAGCGCATAGGTAAAAACAATGACGTGTCCGAGGCCCCAAGCCAGGAGAAAGGCTCCGTAACTCAGCGTGATCGTGAGGACATGCACCGTCAGCCAGAAATTACTTCTGAGGACAGGCACAAGCGGCGAGATTGCGGGATTCAAGGCGACGGGAAAATTCTCAGCGATCAGGAGCGTCGCCGCCGCCGTTACCGCCGCCGTGTTGCGGATAAAAACATTCCTATAAACCGCATCCAGAATCAGCGCAACCAGCGCAACCGACCAAGAAACCCAAATCATGGATTCGTACATATTCGATACGGGCGGCCTGCCCGCGATCAAGCACCGCAGGTAAAAACCCCATGCATGAATCAGAAAACCGGCCGCAAAGCACACCACGGAACCGGCCGACAAAAAAAACAGCCGGGACCGGGCCCTTTCCCCGGCCAGGAGAACAACCAGGGATAGAGCAAAACTGACTAAATACAAGATCCAGGAGAGGTGAAAGGGCTTGGCTCGGTTATAAAGATTTTCTTTTGCGATAAGAGATCGGTCCAGAATGACCTGACGCGAGCTGAAAAGATCTTCGAGGGCTGCGGCAAGAGCCTTCACAGACGCTTCAGGGAGGGCCGCAACCGTGCCGCCGCGGGCTGCTTCGAGAATCCCTGTGACGGATTGAGCGAACACTTTGACTTTCTCTTCGGGATAAAATCGGGCTGCGGCATGCTGCCCTTCCTCGGACAGAATGGACTGCAGAGGAAGCCATCCGGCCCGTAGTTCTTCCGGATGAGCAAGCCAGCCCGGGGTACCGCCCCCGGCAATTTCTTCAAAAGCCGTGGCGCGTTCGTAAACTTCAAGCCGCTTGCGTTCGAGCTCCGTCAGCTTATCCTTACGCGCACGCTTTTCAGCCGCCTGCTGAACCTTTTCCGTAAATGGTTTGTGCTGAAGAGCAATCTCCGGAGAGACGCGGCCATGGACCAGCATCAGCCCAAACTCGTCTTTCAAGGTCTTGTAAGCCACGGGAATGAGCGGTTTGTTTCTCCAGTTCTCAGGTTCGGCCATCCAATGCCAAACCAGCTCGGTCACCGGCATGTCCCCAAACCGGCTTTTCCCGGTGACATAGAGAACAGATTCTGCCGCAAAACTCTGAAAGGGCTTGACCCGTCCGCTGTGCTGAACAGGAATTTCCTCCAGCACATGAAGTGCCGGCGTTTCTGCCGAAGCCCTTGTCTGCGAAGGCGCTGCCGTGAGCATTCCCAAAACCATCCAACTCAAGACTAAAAATCTGGGCTGATTTTTCATGAAGGTGTCCTCGCATTTTTAAACCGGCGCATCGCGAACATGATCGTAATTCCGCTGACCAGGATTACAGAACCGGCATATTTAATCGGAACGCCCGGATCCCGGCCGACTGCGAAGACTGAGATTTCCGGCTCGCCGGGATTCTGGCTGTAGGCCGCTTGATAAATCCGGAATCCGTTGTAAATGAGCGGGTTGTTCATAGAGATGTGCGCCTCGCGAACCACACCGCGCGTTTCGTCTTTCAGTATCACGTCGCTTGAAAAACCCGCGGGTTTTTCCGTTCCGGGATAATGCTCTATTTTAAAATCCTTGAGCTCGACTTTGAAGCCCAGGGGAATGCGCCTCTGCCCATAAACAACATGGACGGTTTTTCCCTCAACTTCAAATTTTTCACGGTAGCCCGCGGCGAGCCAATAGCTCCGGCGGAATCCCTTGCCCGCCGCCTCCACCTGAACGGCCGACGCAAGATCTTCGGCCTCCGACGTGTTGGGATGCGGGTTGAAACTCCTCTCCAGACGGGAATGTTTGAGGACCCGGTCAACCCTGAATTTCAAGTTCATCCAGCCCGTCTCAATCTCCGCTCCCGCCTCGATTTTTCCTGACGTTATTCCGCTGCCCGATCGAATCTGATACGTCATATCCCCCTCGGCGCTCACGATTCTCAGTTCCCGCGCGGCGGTTTCTTCTCCGTCGTGCGGCGCCCGGAAACGGAGGACAGCCCCCGCCTCGCTGGGTTTCATACCATGCGCTGTGGGAAAATCCGGGAAGCGCGAAAAAACGGTGTGATTCTCTTTAAGCTTGGGCCCTTCTAAGGTGAGCTCGGCCGCGGGATTCTTCCAGACATTCTCTCCCGGCGCAGGAGGATCATCAGAAAGTTCCCGCCCGTGGACAACGGCATTTTTTAAGATACGTGTGACGGTCAGGCGGTAAGGAGTGCCTTCGATTTCGGACCGAAACGGAAACTCAGCGCCGGAAGGAATAACGATTGTTTTCGTTTCATTTCCGAACACGATTTCAAGGGAGGGTTCCGAGAGCGCAGGAGAAAGTTCTTCCATCGGTTTGTCCGAGATCGTGACGCGGGCGGGACCCAGATCCGCCTGAGAGCGCATCGGATCATTCTCCCTCAGCTGAACTTGCTGACGGACGAATTCGTTATGCAGCGTAATTTCAACGGCGGCCGGCCCCTCCGCTGCCTCCTCAAGGGTTTCCTGGACACGCGCCTTGGGGTAATACCGGAGGAGATAGAGTTCGAAAGGCCATCCTTCTAATCCTTTCAGTTTTTCCCGTCCCTCCCAGGCGAACGGCTTTTTGTTGACCTTGAGAATGGCATCACGGCGGCTCCCGTCTTCAAACACATAAACCAGCGGTTCAGAAACGGTCACATGCGCTCCCGACTCACCTTCGGCCACAGGCATCTGGCCGTCAATCATCAGGTAGCGGGTCATAAATGAGCCGACTAAAATGACGATGATTCCTAAATGGGTGATCACAAATCCCGTGTGCTTTTTCTGCCACGGCAGACGATCCAGCGCTGCGGCCAGGACGTTCACCCCAAGCAGCACAAGAACTGCCGCGAACCAGAGGGTATCGTAAACCAGCAGTTTCGCCGCATCAGGCCCGTGAAGCGATTCGACAATCGTGCCGGCCGAGAGAATCACCATCAAAGCGAGGATGATCGGAACTGCGAGCTTCACGGAAGCCAGAAAACGGAAGGTGCTGACGGCGGCCCTGCCCCAAAAAGACAAGCCTCCCTCCGGCACAGCCGGCGCCGAAGAAGCTTTGTCCTTAAACATCCGCAAATCGGGGTGTTTTTCCACTGAAACCTCGGATAGATCGGGAAATTCATGAGGGGAGTAAAAGGAGTCTTAGTATAACCCCGCCGGGCTCAATTGCGGAAGAACAATTTGAAGGCGACGTAAACAAGAAAGACCGCAAAAGCGCGCCTCAGAAGATGGGCGTCCAGACGGACTGAAAGGGCTGCGCCGGCCCAAGCTCCGAGGATGGAAAAAAGAGCGATCAGGGCTGCTGTTTTCCAATCAACATGCCCCGACTGACCGTGTCTCAACGAAGCGGCCAGAGCCGTCGGAATAATGACGGCAAGCGATGTGCCTACGGCCAGGTGAATATCGAATTTTTTAAAAAACATCAGCATGGGAACCAGAACCGTTCCCCCTCCCACGCCGAAAAGACCGCTTGCCAAACCGCCCAGAACACCGATTAGAGCCGCTGTTATCACACTCAAGGTTCAGCCTCCTTCAACGGACCCGCAGAGCGGGCTTGGGCAAGTTAGGGTGATTCCGCTAGATGGGGAAGTTTAGGAAAGAAACAGCTGTGGGTCAATCAAAAGCCCGCAACCTCTCAGGCTCGGGAACATGAGGCTGGCAGCCGTTCTGGGTAACTGCCGCCGGCCTCATGCCGGCCCTACAGGCACGACCCCGCCGGGTTCATTGAATCAATGAACCTTAACAAAGCGCAGCAGGTACAGCAAACCTAATACGAGAAAAATCGGCATGAACGGAGACAGCGATGTTCCGTAATGCAGCCCGATCGTAATGCCGACAAAAACACCTGCAATCAAATGATCGTCGAATCTCATCGCCGCACCCCCTTTCTGGACTTCACGTTCCCCAGATCTGTCTGGTGAAGTCCCGCATTTCCCCGGAAACGATTCCGCCAGACTCAGCGAACCCGCGGATGATAAAGCGTCTTAAGCAGAAGAACCATCCCAGCTACGGCAAGCAGCGGCAAGAATCTCGATAGATCCTGTTGGTACTGTAATCCCAGGAAAACCCCGATCGCGATACCCGCGGCCATTTTCAAATCCAGGGACATGCTGCACCCCCTTTGCTCGGCCCGGCGTCTTCCTCCGAGCCCTGTTGACTGGCTCCTGCAACCTTAAAATCAGCTCCTTCGAATCGGTGGATGGGGTCTTTTTCTGGAGCTAATCAAACCCTAGCACGCTCACGGGTTAGCGTCAAAGGCTTATCGGACTCTTGATTCCTAAGTATCATTTGTCAATGATTTTACGTATTTTTATTTATTTTATTCGGGATTGTGAGGCGGGCGGGATTCGAGGGATTCGATTTCTTTTTCGAGGGCGCGAATGCGGTTTTTTAAGGCTCTTACCGGGTCCGGCAAATCACCGTGGTCCAACGAGGTTTTACTTCCTACTCTCTGGCCGTCTTTACGCACAATTTCAGCGGGAACACCGACCACGGTGCAATTATCGGGAACAGGAGTGACCACCACTGAACCAGCTCCCACC
>VFQY01000097.1 GCA_018883425.1 Candidatus Omnitrophota bacterium
GGGGAAAAGCGTGTGGGTGTCGCTCTCACGGACGAAGCGGGGATCATGGCTTTGCCCTACCTCACGCTCGAGATCCGGGGGCGCAAGCATCTGGTCGAAGAACTGCAGAAGATCATTGCATCTCACCGCGTCGGCGAGGTTGTTGTCGGGTTGCCCTTGACTCTCAAAGGGGAAATCGGCCCCGCGGCCCAGCGTATTCAGGAAACCGTAGAGTGGTGCCGGCCTCACTTTTCCATACCGTGGGTGTTTTGGGACGAACGCCTGACGTCTCTTGAAGTCGAACGGCTTCTGCAGGAGGCGGATCTTCATCACACTCGGCGCAAGGAAGTGCGCGATCAGCTTGCCGCCCAGCGCATCCTCCAGAACTTTCTGGATTTTCACCGCGTGCGCCCGTGAAACCTTCACCCTGGGCAGATTTTAAAGCGGCTTTGCCTGAATGCCGCAGCACTCAAATCCCGGGCGGTCCGCGCGTCGTCACGGTATCCCTTCCTGACCGACGATCGATCGCCGCGGCTGTCTGGATCAGGACGGGCTCCCGCTTCGAGAATGAAGCGCAGTCGGGGATCGCTCATTTCCTGGAACACATGGTCTTCAAAGGCACCAAAACCCGCTCGGCTCAGCGGATCAAGGAAGCTGTTGAGGGCAAGGGCGGACAGCTCAATGCCTTCACCGGCGAAGAGAGCACGTGCTTCTTTGTCCGCGTGCTAAAACCGTATTTCGGTGAAGCGCTCGAAGTTTTAGCGGACATGATTCAAAATGCTGAGCTTGACCCGCGGGAGGTCCGTAAAGAAAAAGCGGTCATTCTGGAAGAAATTAAAATGTACCGCGATGTGGCCTCCCAGCATGTTCAGGATATGATGGGCGAGCTGCTTTGGCCGGATCACCCTCTGGGACGACCTATCTCGGGAACCGAAAGCAGTGTGGGGCCTCTGACCAGCGGCGTTCTAAAATCCTTCAGGGATCTTCACTACCGAGGCTCGAACGCGGTTGTCTCCATAGCCGGTCCTGTGGATCATGAGCCCATCGTCAAACTCGTGAGCCGTTTGTTTCCTTCGGATCCGCAAGCCGCCGGGCCGGTTTTTTCTCAAGCGCACCCCAAATCTCAAGGCTCGGCGTGCCGCTTTATCGCTAAAAAAACGCACCAAACGCATTTTGTCGTTGGCTTAGAGGCCTTTTCCCGCTATGATCGCCGTCGCTTTGGGCTGGCCCTGCTCAGTCTCATCCTTGGCGGCAACATGTCCAGCCGCCTGTTCGAAAAGATCCGGGAGCAAAAGGGGCTGGCCTATGACATCCGCTCGACCCCCTCGTTTTACCAGGATACGGGAGCTCTTCTGATTTCAGCAGGTGTGGAAAGCTCGCGTTCCCGCGATGTGATCCGCCTTATCCTGAAAGAGCTGAGCCTTCTGACCCGGGATTGCGTGTCTTCAGGCGAGCTTCGCAGGGCCAAGGATCATTTTCTCGGGCAGTTTTTCATATCGCTCGAGGATCCGCTCGAGTATCTGCTTTGGGCAGGAGAAAATGTGCTCTACAGACCCGAATTGCCTCAGCCCGAATCTCTCGCTGAGGGGATATCGAAAGTAACAGCGGCGGATCTGAAAAAGATCGCCGCGGAACTTTTTGTGAATGGGCGGTATCATCTGGCCATGATCGGTCCCGAGAGAACATCCGAACGGGCCGAGATCGAAAAGATTTTGAAGTAAGTCAGGAGACACGATGTCCGAAATGCAACCTGTGAAAATCGCCCCCAGCATTCTCTCGGCCGATTTTTCAAATTTGGGCCGGGAAATTGCCGACGTTGAGCGGGGCGGCTGCGACGTTATCCACGTGGACGTCATGGACGGGCACTTTGTGCCTAATCTTACCCTGGGGGCCCCTGTGGTGAAGTCGATCCGTAAGACCACGCAGCTTCCCATGGATGTTCATCTTATGATTGATGAGCCCATACGCTTCGTCGAGGATTTCAAAAAGGCGGGTACAGACTGGCTGACCGTTCATGTCGAGGCATGCCGTGATCTTCCGGGCACGCTGGACGCCATACGCAAGGCGGGCATGAAAACGGGTATGTCCCTTCGGCCCGGGACTTCGGTTGAAGCCCTGGAACCTTATCTCGATCAGCTGGAATTGGTCCTAGTCATGACGGTTGAGCCTGGATTCGGCGGACAATCGTTCATGGCCGATCAGCTTGAAAAAGTCCGGTGGCTGAGAAAGCGCTTTCAGGGCATGATTTCAGTCGACGGGGGCGTGAACGCCCAAACGGCGCATGAGGTAAGGACTGCCGGCGCGGATATCTTGGTGGCCGGTACGGCCGTTTTTGGTCAAACAGACAGAGCCGCGGCGATACGCGGTCTCAGGGGATAAGGGCGCACCGGTCATGGACGCATCCAGCATCCGAAACTTCTCAATCATTGCCCACATCGACCATGGCAAGTCGACTCTGGCGGATCGTCTGCTCCTGGACACAGGCGCGATCTCACCGCGTGAATTCCGTGATCAAATGCTGGATGACATGGATCTTGAACGGGAGCGAGGCATTACGATCAAAGCCACGGCGGTTCGAATCCACTATCAGGGTTACACGCTCAATCTCATCGACACGCCGGGACACATTGACTTCACCTACGAGGTGTCCAAGAGCTTGGCGGCATGCGAGGGGGTTCTTCTTCTCGTGGATGCGGGGCAGGGCATTCAGGCCCAAACGGTCACCAACCTTTATTTGGCCATGGAACGCAACCTCGTCATCATTCCGGTAATCACCAAGATTGATCTGCCTGCGGCCGACCCTGAAAAAGTCGCCAAAGAGATGATGGATTTTCTGGGCTGTTCGCGCGAAGAAATCATTCAGTGCAGTGCTAAAACAGGCGAGGGCGCGTCGGAGGTTCTCAAAGCCATCGTCGAGAGAATCCCGGCCCCGAAGGGCGACCCCGAAGCACCCCTGAAGGCCCTTATTTTCGACTCGAAATATGACACTTACCAGGGTGTCATCGCCTATATCCGCATCATGCAAGGCCGAATCGCTCGCAAGGACAAATACCTGATGATGCAGACCGGCGCATCCTACGAAGCAGAACAGATCGGGATTCTCAACCCGCGTCCTCAGGAAGTCGAGAGCCTTTCCGTGGGAGAGGTGGGGTATGTGTGCGGGAATATACGCGACATTGCGGAAGTGAAGATAGGCGACACCATCACGCTGCTAGCCCGGCCGGCAGACCAGCCGCTCGAAGGCTACAAGGAAGTCAAGCCGATGGTTTTCTGCGGGCTTTATCCGATTAATCCCAGCGATTTTGTGCCTCTGCGTGATGCGCTCGGAAAGCTTCGCCTGAACGATTCGTCGTTCATCTATGAACCCGAGACCTCCGCCTCGCTGGGCAATGGTTTCCGCTGCGGTTTTCTGGGGCTCCTCCACATGGACATTGCCAAAGAGAGGCTGGAGCGCGAATTTAATCTGGACCTCTTGATCACGGCGCCTAACGTGGTCTACCGCGTGACTCTGACCAACGGGAAAGTGATTGACCTCGACAATCCCACGGAACTTCCTCCTGTGACCCAGATAGAAAAAGTCGACGAGCCTTACATTCGCGCCAACTTGATCATTCCGGTGGAAAATCTCGGCGTGATCATGCAGCTTTGTCAGGATCGGCGTGCGGTTTACAAAAGCACGGAGTACCTGGATGCAAAAAGAGTCATGCTGACTTACGAAATGCCGTTTGCCGAAGTCGTCATGGACTTCTATGATAAGATCAAATCTGCGACTTCCGGATACGGTTCATTCAATTACGAACTCATTGAGCATCAGCCCGCGCCTCTGGTGAAACTGGACATTCTGATCAATTCCCAGCCTGTCGACGCGCTCTCCTGTATCGTCGTCAGGGACCGAGCCTACGACCGCGGCAAAAATCTCGTAGAGAAGCTCAAAGAAGTGATACCCCGGCAGATGTTCGAGGTCGTGATCCAGGCCGCGATCGGAAGCAAAATTATCGCTCGCGATTCCATCAGCCCGCTCAGAAAAAACGTGACGGCGAAATGTTACGGCGGCGATATCACCCGAAAACGAAAGCTGTTGGAACGGCAAAAAGAGGGAAAGAAAAAAATGAAGAGAATCGGGCAGGTCGATCTGCCGCAGGAAGCTTTTATCAGCGTTCTCCGGGTGGACACATGATACTCTGGATCGGTCTTTTTGCTCTGGGAGCGGCCATTCTTTACCGGCGCACGCTGGTCCAAGAGTGGAACCATTTCCGCTCTCATCGGCGCGAATGGCTGTATGACAAATGGAAAAACTGGGGAGAGCCCTTCGTCGTCGCCGCGGTTCTCGCGGTCTTGATCAGGACATTTCTGCTGGGTCCCTACAAGATCCCGACCGGCTCGATGATTCCTACTTTTATGATCGGCGACCGTATTTTTGTGGACAAGGTCAGTTACCGTTTGCACGAACCTGAACGCGGGGACATTATCGTTTTTAAATACCCGATGGATACCAAGAAGGATTTTGTGAAGCGGTTGATTGGCCTTCCCGGCGAAGAAATCGAGATCCGGGACGGCAAAGTTTTTGTCGGCGGCAAATCTCTTGAGGAGCCTGTTTTTACGAAAAGTTATTACTACAACGTCAAAGACAGCCCTTACGGCAAGGTTGATCAAAAAATCAAAGTTCCCGCAGATTCTTTTTTTGTACTTGGCGACAACTCGGCGCATTCCTCCGACAGCCGGAGCTGGGGATTCGTTCCTCAGAAGAATGTTGTCGGCAAAGCTTTTCTGATCTGGTGGCCGTTTAACCGGGTCAAGATGGTGAAATAGCCGCGAGTCCCTCCCGCCACGATTTTGTGAAACATTTCCATAAACGCTATTGAAGGTGCACACAATGAATCAGAAAAAATTACCGTCACTTCTCTGGGGTTCCGCAACAGCAGCGCATCAGGTCGAGGGCAACAACACCAACAACGACTGGTGGGCCTTCGAGCAGGCGGGTAAAGTCCGTTTTCCCTCCGGCATCGCCTGCGATCAATTCAACCGTTTCAAGGATGACTTCGGAATCTTGTCGCAGCTCGGCCACAATGCCCATCGATTTTCTGTCGAGTGGAGCCGCATTGAGCCCCGCGAGAACGAATGGGATGAAAAAGCTCTCGATCATTACGAAGAAATGCTCCTGGAGCTCCACCGTTTGGGCATCGAACCCGTCGTGACGCTGCATCATTTCACCAACCCGATCTGGTTTGCTGAAAAAGGCGGCTGGCTTAATCCCGAAGCTCCTGTTTATTTCGCCCGCTTCACCCGGCGTGTCGTCGAGCGCTTGAAGGAGCATGTCCGCATCTGGATCACGATCAATGAGCCGATGGTTTTTCTCTACCACGGATTCTGCACCGGACTGTGGCCTCCCGGAGTGAAGTCTTTTGACAGCGCTGTGAAAGTTCTGCCGAATTTGGTCAAAGCGCACGTGGCGGCCTACCGGGAGATTCACGCCTGCTACGAGAATCCGCGTAAGGAGGTCTGGGTTTCGATTTCCAAACACATGTCGGCATTTTCTCCTTATGATCCCCGGTCGATCAAGGACCGCGTTTTTGTGTTCTTGAGAGACTGGTTTTTTAATCACCTCTTCTTGAAAGCCCTGGTGAAGGGATTTCTCTTCTTTCCTGGAATCTATTGCGAATTTCTGTCCTCGGGTTCCACGCTGGATTTCATCGGGCTGAATTATTACTCCCGGTACTTCATCAAGGGAACGACCAAGGGCGGGCTGACACCGCTCGGCGTTGATACCCAGGATCCCGAGCATCCCGAGCACTCTAAGGAACAGAATGTGATGGGGTGGGAAGTTTATCCCGAAGGTTTGACCCGGGTCCTCATGAGCCTGAAAAAATACAAGCTCCCGATTCTGATTTCGGAAAACGGGATTTGCGCGGCTGAGGACGCGCAGAGGGAAAGTTTCATCAGGCGTCACATTGATGCCGTGAGAAAAGCTCAATCGGCCGGCGTACCCATCTGGGGCTACCTCTACTGGTCCTTTCTGGATAACTTCGAATGGGCTGAAGGCTACGGTCCCCGATTCGGCATCGTCGAGGTCAACTACGACACCCAGGAAAGAAAAGTTCGTCAAAGCGCTCATGTATTGTCCGAGGCCTGCCGAAAATGGAAGGAGCAGCTACCTTAACGCTACTGTTTAAAACGAGGAGTTTACGCCGCATGCAGGCCGATCTATTTCAGGTTCCCAGCAGTGTCACTCAGTCCGCTTTCGAACCCAAGGAATCGATCCTCGAAAAGTACCGCGTCTCTCTCAGGCTTGATCAGTCTCTTTTGATCTTGATCGCTCTTGTTGTCGTTTATGTGATCGTTTTTTCAGCAGGCTTTGAAAAGGGAAAAAAAGCCGAAGCCCGGGACCACAGCCGCCACGAGGCCCGAAAAAGTCACTCGGTCCTCAATCATGCCGGGCCCGCTGAGGTTGTCATGATTGATGCGGCGTCGCTTCCGGCTGCAGGCGCGCCAAGCGCTTCTCAGCCCGTGATGGTGACGTCTAAGCCGCAATCTCTCTCGGCCCAGATGCCCGCCGAGGCTTCTTCCTCGAAGCTCAAGGCCGGAACGGGGAAATTCACGATCCAGCTCGTGACTTTTAAGACCCAGGAAGAGGCTGATAAGCTGATTGAAAAGCTGGCGCAAAAGGGCTACCGGGGTTTCTCTGTCACGCAGGGAAAATACAGGGTGGTCTTTGTCAACGACTTCGAAAGCCGCGTGATGGCAGCTGCCGTTATGAAAGACCTGATCGCGAAAGGGTTGGCCCCCAAAGACGCCTACGTCAGAAATATGCCCAAAGGAGCCTGATTCACACCCACGGGTTTGGCAAAAACCGCACCGCCGAGAATTTAAGCTAGCCAACCGCAATTTGAATGAGTATAATTCCCGCGCTTTAAATCCCAGCCGTTTTTATCCCAAAGCGATTTAGAAGGAGATCTTATGTCGCAGCACTCCAGTCTTCGTGTTGATAGCGTCGGTGTGAAGCACCGCAACGTCCTCAAGCGCTTCGAGCGCGTTAATAAAATGCAGGACGAAAAAAAGTTTGCCGAAGGACGTTCCGTCTACGGGCTCCCGAAAATTAAGTCGATGAAGGTGAAAGTCAAGAAGGGCGGCGGCGGTGAAAAAGCAGAAGCTGCAGCCGAGGGCGCCGCAGCCAAAGGCGCTGCTCCCGCTAAAGCCGCAGCTCCTGCCGCTAAAGCCGCAGCACCGGCAGCTAAGCCCAAAAAGTAGGATGCGATGACATCACCTGCCGTCAGCATAAGAAAATATGTGCCGGGAGATGAACCTGCGATCAAGTCAATGATCAATGCGATCATGGGCAGGGAATTCAGC
>VFQY01000098.1 GCA_018883425.1 Candidatus Omnitrophota bacterium
GGCCTAGAGTGCGTGTCTGCTCAATGCCCCGCCACTCCCTTTGAAAGCACCGCCCATGAAGCCGAAAGATAAAACTCAGCCGTCTGTTTTCGAAAGCTCCGGCTACAGCCAGCGCCGGGCTGTGATCAATCTTTGCCGGTATCTCTGGCCGCAGGACCGAAAGGACCTTCGAGGCCGGGTTGCTGCTGCCGTCCTGTGTTTGGTGCTGGCTAAAGTCCTGGGTGTCTATGTGCCCTTTGTTCTGAAAGAGGCCATTGACTCTCTCGGCGCGAGTGCCGGACTCGGGTTCTTCCCGGTCGGTCTTATTCTCGCCTATGGCACTGCCCGCGTCGGTGCCGCCATCTTCGGAGAACTCCGTGATTATATTTTCGTGAATGTCGCGCAGAGCGCCCAGCGCCGCATCGCGCTCATGACGTTCCGCCACCTTCATGCGCTCTCGCTTGATTTTCATCTTTCCCGTCAAACCGGAGGCCTTTCACGCGTTATTGAGCGGGGAACCCGAGGTATCCAAACGGTGCTCAGGTTCATGACCTTCAATATTTTGCCGACGCTTTTTGAAATCGTCCTGGTGACCGCCGTCATTTACTGGCATTTCGGGTTTTCTTATGCGGCCGTCATATTCGTCACCATCGCACTTTACATTGCAGCCACGCTGGCGGTCACAAATTGGCGCACCCAGTTCAGAAAAGAAATGAACCGGGAAGAGAATGATGCCAACAACCGGGCGGTCGACAGCCTGCTGAATTTTGAAACGGTAAAATATTTCGGGAATGAAGAATTCGAATATGCGCGCTTCGACCGTTCTCAGGAACGTTATGAAAAAGCGGCGATCAAGACGCAGGCCGCGCTTTCGATTCTGAACATGGCCCAGGCCTTCATTATTGGAGCGGGACTCACGGTGATCATGCTGATGGCCGGCGCCGCCGCCGCCGCCGGCAAAGCCACTGTGGGTGATTTCGTTCTTGTGAATACTTTTCTCATACAGCTTTATTTGCCGCTCAACTTTCTCGGTTTCGTTTACAGGGAAATCAAAGATGGGCTTGTCGACATGGATCAAATGTTCGAACTTCTGGATGTCGCGCCGAGCGTCTCGGATGCACCCGCAGCTTCAGAACTTCGAGTCAGCCGAGGCGTTGTAGAGTTCAGAAATGTAACTTTCGGCTATCTCCCCGAGAGAACGATTCTCAAGGACGTGAGTTTCACGATCCAGCCCGGAAAGACACTCGCGGTCGTGGGATCCAGCGGAGCCGGAAAATCGACTCTATCAAGACTTCTCTTCAGATTCTATGACGCGGCGATGGGATCCGTTCTCATTGACGGGCAGGATATTCGAAGCGTTACCCAAAAATCCCTGCGCCGGCACATCGGCGTTGTTCCCCAGGACACTGTTCTGTTCAATGACTCGATCGGCTACAACATTGTGTACGGACAGCCCGATGCCGATGATACAGCTGTCCAGGAAGCGGCCCGCCTCGCGAGTATTCACGGGTTTATAGAAAAACTGCCTCGAGGGTATGAAACTCCCGTCGGGGAAAGAGGACTTAAAATTTCAGGAGGTGAGAAACAGCGCGTCGCTATCGCGCGCGTCATTTTGAAGAAACCCCAGATTCTTGTTTTCGATGAAGCCACATCCTCTTTAGATTCTCACACCGAAAAAGACATTCAGGCAGCACTGCGGGAAGTTTCGCGCAACCACACGACGCTCGTGATCGCTCACCGACTCTCCACTGTCGTCGAAGCGGATGAAATTCTTGTCCTCAATAACGGCCGCATCGTCGAGAGGGGTACTCATCAGGATCTACTCTCCGCCCAGGGGGAATATGCTGCTCTCTGGTCTAAGCAGCTCCAGGCGAGGCGCGTGGAAGAGTCTGAAGAGACGCCCCGCTGATTCCTGCCGAATTTCCGAGATCACCCCAAGAACCGCGGACATCGTCTGCGTTTCAAGCTCTCACCCCAACGCCGTTTTAAAACCGCCCTTCAAGAGGATCCATCAGGTTAGAGGCTGCTCGGGCGAAAAGTTGAAGAAGCGCGCAGAAGCGGCCGGATCCTGAATGTCAAATTTCAGGATTTGATCCCGTAGGGTGATTCTGAGCTGTTGGGGTTCCACCGACTTCCAGGCGGATCTTCAGGGTTTCTCCCGTCAGGCTGGAAATGGGGTCATACCAGCGTTCTCCGCCAAGATCAAAATCACTCCTGCGTATGCTTGCCTCGGTTCGAAACCGCAGAGGTTTTTCAGGAGAGATCTCTGCGATGGGCGTGAGAATCTCCGTGTCAAAAACAACGGCTTGAGTTCTGTCTTTGATCGTCAATTCGCCGTAGATCAGGAATCGGCTTCCGTGAAGATTTCCAAAGGCTGTGCTCACGAAGGAGATGGAGGGGTATTTCGACGTCCAGAAATACCGCCGCGATCTGAGTTGGGCATCCCGCAGGGGATTCGAAGAGTCGAGGCTGTCGGCGTCGATAACCAGCTTGGCATTCGAATCTTCAATGGTTTGAAGATCGAAGTTGAACGACCCGGAGAATTCTTTGAAACTTCCCTCCGCCGGGATCGCTTTCAGATGCCTGAGAAAAAAGACGATTTCACTCGAAGATTGGTCAAAGCTGTATTCAGCCGCAAGAGCCATCGATGGAAAGCTCACCAGGCACACAACGAGAATGGATCGGGTGATGACGTGCATAGGCCAAGTATACCCGTAAAAACAAACAGGCAGGTCCCGTAAGGGAATTCTGACCGCGGGGCTAGATTGAGACCTTTCTCGAGGGCCTAATTTTACGGGGGCAAGCCTCGTCCTGGCGCAGCCGCTGCGATTTTGAGTCCGGGTGCAGCCCGAGTGCCATCGAGACGCTTCTGATCCACAGAACGGCTACCCAAAAGTCATCCGCATGCCGCGCCTTGCTGAATTGAGAGATGACGGCCTGTTCCTGCCAGGCTCGTGCGCACAGTCTCTGAGGGGCTTCTTTGACAAGTCGAGTCAACACACGGCTCAAGAGCCAAGCTCCATGCCTTCTGTCAATTTCCCAGCAAACTCCGAGCATCCGCTCTCGGGCAGGCAGCACAGCCCCCCGGCAATTCAACTCTGACTGCGCTCTCTCTCTAACCGACGAGCCGTGTCCTGTCCGAGGTTGATTTCTCTAAAAAAAAGCGCCTCTAAGCTTCGACCCTCTGGTTTGCCGGAACCTCTTTTATGGGGCATACTTGCTATGACCCACGAAAGCGTTTATCGGATTCTCAATTTGATGGGGACCCTGAAGGAACATCTTGAAGGTTTGGGGCCAAGGAGGTTCCGCGTTGACTCTCAACCCGAGAAAATGACGCCATTTGCGATGATGACAACGACAGGCTGTTACATGCTGAGGCGAAGTGCTGCGGTTCTTACGGCGCTGAGCTTGGTTCTTCAGGCTGATAGCCTGCAGGCTCAGCAAATTCCGGCACAACGCCAGTGTGCCTCGCCCGAAATCAGCCCTTTTGAAGTTTCAATCCCTGAGACGCTTGGTGTAATCAGGGAAAAGTTCGAAGGGCCGAGGAAACAGACTGTTTTTATTATTCAGGATGCCCACGCGGTCCCCGATGCTCAAAGAAACATTCGCCGCCTGATCGATTTCTCCCATGAGAAGTTTGGTGTTCGTCTCGTTGCCCTCGAAGGGGCAGCCTCGGATCTTGATGCGTCGTTTTTCAGAAGTTTTCCCGACAAGCAGCTGCTTGAGCGCTCGTTCGACCGCTACCTTGCTCAGGGTGAGGTTACCGGGGGGACACTTTCGGCTGTCCTCGGCAGCGCAGACGTCACCTATTACGGAATCGAGGATTGGGATCTGTACCAGCGGGGAGTCCGTCATTTTCTGGATGCCGCAGCTGAGGAAGATTCTCTGGCGTCCGAGCTAGCGGTTCTGGATCGGCAGCTCACCGAGGAAAAAGAAAAAATATATTCCAGTGAGCTCATTCAGGTTGACCGCGAGTGGCGGGCATTCCAAAAAAATGACGCCAACCTTCTAGACGTTCTAAGGGTCATGTCGGGTATCCAACCTCCCGATCCGGGATCAGAATTAGCTCTGCTGCTTTCGGAATCAGAGGAGGATCGAGATCGCGATGACGGGAAACTTTCTGTTTCTCGGTCCGTAGAAATACGCCGTGTCGCTGCTCTCATTCATCGGGCGATTCAGAGTCCTGCGGCTTCCCCCGAACTGCGCTCTGAAAGCAGGAAGTTTAACGAGCAGTTCCAGGCTTTCCAGACCTCTCAAATATCGGACGAGGCGTTCGCGCTTTTTCTCAGAGAGATTGCCGAGCGGAACCGCATTGCCGTTCGCGTCTCATCCTCTTTGCATGAGTCAACGAGCCGTCAGAAACGGATGCGGGACATTGAAGGCTCTGCAATATTTGAAGAGCTTGAGAGGTATGCGGATTCCGTAAAAGAAATGCTCTTGCGCAATGATGCTCAAAGACTTCTGAACCGCAGAAGCGGTCTGCTGGATTCTATCGGGAAACTCAGCAAGCTCGAACTGCACCGCAAGGATTGGGAGAGTCTCAAGGCGCTTCGGGCCCGCATGGATGCATGGCCTATGCGGGGCCATGGGATTGATGAGCGAGGGAAGATCGAAGAGGTGCTGGAGGGTATGAGGCCGCAAATGGATTTTTATGAAAACGCAGAGAGGCGCGACCGTGTATTTGTCGAGAGAACCGAATCCCTATTGAAGCGCCAGGGTGTTGCCTCGGCGATCCTTGTGGCCGGCGGTTTTCATGCCGAGGGCTTGACGGACCGGCTGAAAAAGCTCGGCATTTCGTATGTTTTGATGATGCCGAAGATTGATCTGCTTCCTGAGGAATCCCGCTACAAGAATCAGATGCGGGGAGAGGTTTCCTGGAGCCGCTACTTCCAATCTGAAAACGGAAAGGTGAACTTATACGAGGCGTTTGCGCGAGGAACGCGGGACAATTTGATAGCGGACAGTGTCGCAAAGACCGGAGAGAGAATCGGCAAAATGATTGATCCCGCGGAGCTTTACACTCTTGCAGCGGCGCGCGGTTCGTTAAAAGCCTGGCGCGATCAGATCATGCGCGATTTGGCGGAGAAAGGCAAAATGGCGGAGGCGCGCAGCTACACCAGATTTATTGATGAAGCAGCCGGGGGGCTTTCCCCCGCGGGGACGGTCCCCAGCGGCGAGGTTATGGCTGAATGGGAGAGGAACATTCATCGCTTCATCGCGGGGATTCGACGACTCCAGACTGAAAACCAGATCACGGAAGCCAATCTTGCGGGCCTTTTCGAACCGTCTCTCATTCAGGCGGCGGCGCCGGGGCCTGCTGCTTTTGAGCCCGGCGGCTATTTGCAGGATGATTTATTACCGAGCGTCCCCGTAAAGAGACCTCCAGGCTCGCGGCGTGTAAATGATATTTTGCCCCTCCTGCCCAAGGTTTCTCGCTTCGGTGCCGGAGCTCGGTCTGAATTGCGCGCCGTTGCCGCGCTCGTGACCCAAGAGATTATGCCTGAACTGCTCGGGCGGGAGAGCCTCCAGGAGTACGAAGCTAAAATGGCCTATGATTCTATGGTTGAGATTTCAGAGCGCTACCTCGGAGGTCTGATCAAACAGGGAGTCGAAGAAGAAAGTCAGAAAATCTTTCTCCGGCGTTTCCTTGAGTACATGCGATACCAGAGCTCGTCATTCTCAGAATTTATACGGCGTCTCGGGATGATCAGAGATGTTGCGGATCAGATTGATAAACGCATCAGCACGTCGAACCCAGAAGTGAATGAAAAAATTATCAGCGAATTCATGCGCGCGCAATCGAGTATTTGGCCCTTTATTCAGAGGGAAAATAGTCGCGGCTATGGGGAACCTTCTGATACATCCTACCGAGATTATTTCGCTTTTGTGCTTCGAAGTTGGGATAAAACGCGGGGTGAGGATACGGCTGCTTATGCGGAAAACGGCAGGGTAATTTTTCACCATGCGGTGAATTTCGCGAAGATTGGAAAGATCCGAATCGAAGAGCTCAGAGCCGCAGGGTGGGACGAATTAGAAACATTCCTGAAGCAGAGTCGCATCACCTTCGGCGGTGAAAGTTTTAAACGAGGCAGCGTCGAGGTGACGACCGAGGGTGTCGGCGAAGAATTTGTCGAGGGCAAAAATCCGATCTTTAGAATGAGTTTAGCAGGAGCGCAGGGTCAGGCAGCGAAGAACATCCTGATCAAAATGAACGTCAAAATTCCGGAATTCGATGAAATCGTTACGCAGTCGGCTCTCGCGGCAGGGGATTTGAAGAGTTATCGCGTCGAGCGTTTTCCTCCGGCGCAAAAGTCTGACGACGCCCCCGGTCCTGCTAGTCCGCTCCTGCTGATCGAGTACGTGCCTTCCCAGATTATTTTCGCTTCCGCAGTGGGGCCGATGGGAAAACCCCTCGTATATTCGAATTTGAAGCCTCTAAATGAGCTCGATCCCCCTCGACAGTATAAGGCTTTGAGTGACCTTGGGGCCCACCTTGCTCTTGACTATCTCCTGGGAGCGCGAGACTCGATTATGAAACACTTTCTTTTTACACCCGAAGGCCGATTCTTCAGAATCGACCATGAGTATTTATTTCAGTATCAATCTCAAAGCAGGCAGCGTTTACCAGGTGCGCTGGAGTTCCAGAGTGATTTCTGGGATTTTGTGCAGGCTCTGAAGACCGGTAAGCCGCTTCAAGGATGGGAGGAAGAAAAAGCGCTGAGAGAAGGTTTTGATGCGATGCTTCGTAAGTTCAATTTTAATGAAGAGGGTTTTCGCGAAAAGCTTCATCAAATCGTTGCCTTGCAGAAGCTCCCTGAGAATAAATTTCCGAAAGAGGAAATACAAGAGCGTATGGCTGAGCGTGCTACTCACAGCTATGAAATGCTGCGTGGAATCGCGGATAATGAGAGGCGAAAGCACTCGGAGGCTCGGTCTGAATTGCGCGCGGGGGAGGATGGGCGAGGGGGCGCTTCGGAAAGTCCATATAGCGTCGAATGGTTCGAGTTTGACGAGCATCATCCAGAACGCTACGAGCCGGACATTGAATCGATCCTTGCGTTGAGAAAAGCCAGCTTTACGAAGAGCTACTCTGCCGATGATGACTATTCAGAT
>VFQY01000099.1 GCA_018883425.1 Candidatus Omnitrophota bacterium
GACTTAGATCCATCCGCGTGCCGTCCGAGCTGGCGAATTTTGACAAACTAGGCCTTGCGCCATCGCTCTTTTTGGGCAGCGGAGAAATGCTGTAATTATCCGGATCCGGGACCGGCGCCACAATCGGATCGCGATAAAAATTGCCCCAATCGACATTCAGTTTCTTATCCCTCGCGCGCCCCGTCACCACCAGAGAAATGATGGCGACCTTCGTGATGTCGATGCGGTCAAACAAGCTGGTCGGTATGACCCATTTTTTTCCGAAGCCTTCAATGCTGGTCAGGGTAACGAAGTCTACGTTTCCTTGGTTGTCGGAGATCTCAAGAACGACGGAGTTAAGTCCAGTATTGGCGTTATCCAGAGATAGGGTTATCCCCACCGGATAAGCAGCCGCGAGATTAATGGTTTCTGAATCTGGGATACCCGCCGTCTCAGGATCGTCGTAACTCATAAAAACTCCGCCATAGGAGTCAGCAGCAAGACCGTTATAAGTCAGCGTCATGAAGGTCGAAGACGCGAGATTCACCTGCGTACTCGATCCATCCGGACTGGCAAAACCGTTGGCAGAGACCCGCTCGCGATTCGACTTGTTCGGGAGCGGCGTCACGGGATACGCATCCGGATTAGACACGGGCCCAATCGCCGGATTATAGTCGAGCCCCCCCGTCCGAATTTCGATAAAACCGTTCGGTTTAGCAGCCGCCATACCGCTATCAACAACGAAAATAATTTGTTTAATCCTCGTTAAATCGGCTCCTGTGAGCTGCGCGGGAAGTATCTCAATCTGCTTCATTGTGCCGTTCAATCCTGAGATGAAGGCGACTCCGCGCCGATTACTCGTATCAACAAATTCGACTTTGACCTGATTTCCTGAGGCATTGATGTTATCCGTCCTCATCTCAAATATAAAATTGCTGAAGCCGCTTAAATCCGCCGGCGTCGTAACCCCGAAATCCATATAGGATCCCACAAAACTTCCAGCGTTCGAAACGTTGTAAGCCATTCCAAAAAGCTCCGTGGACGATTGCCCTACGGAGACTGTTGCGGAGGGTGAGCTGGACGCAAATGAACCGAGCGTGGGGTAACCGGGAAACACTGTCGGCCCCTGAGAAAAAAGCTCGCGCGCATCAATTTTGCTCTCGTTATAGTAGTCGACGGCCGCAATGAACTCGCTTAAAAATTCGCGAGTCTCCATGCTAACCGCACCGGCGCTTACACTCGCATTCATCTCGCCGGCCAATGCCTCGGCAGACATGGGTTTGTCCTTATTTAAAACACCGTCACCGTTGAAAGCATAGGCTTCAAACTGCCCCCTCGCGTTGTAACCGTAGCTATAAAATTTCAAGTTCCCTGGAAAGTTTTTTGCAGCCGCAATATCCGCTAAACTGGGCTCAGGATTTTGACCCATGAGATGGTTGTGATAAATCGCAGAAACTCTCCCCTCGCTGGCTGCGGCCGCAAGAAGTTGGGCAGCTACAGGGTGCAGAAGAATTTCTGTAGCACGGCCAGTCGTCAAATAAACCACCTGGCCATCAATCACCATGTGGGCCGCTTCGTGACGATTGAGGGCAGAGGCTTTGAAATCATCAGCTGACAAAGGCGCAGCCAGAATACCTGCTACAGCAACATCATTATCGACCTCTGCTAGAGCATAGTCTGAAGCGACTTGGCTCGGGACACCGACATCCTCTGCGTACCTGTTTGAGCGCTCTGCTTCCGTTTTCTCCCGAAGCGGATTATCCTGCGAAAGAAAGTTACCCGTATCTAGAGGTTCGGATAAATTCGCCTGGGTCTTGGCCTCGCTAGATGCCGCCTCAGACGTGTTCACACTCGATGTTTCTCGTCCTGGATCGCCCGTCAAACTCGCAGGGTCGATGGGGCTGGCATACACGGTGAAGGTTTGAGTCGGGAGAAACACTGACAGAAGAAGAATCGCTGTGGGCTTTTGAATCAAATCATAGAAAGTCTGGGGGGCTGTTTTCTTCACAGTTCACCTTCGCTCATAGTGGATTTTTTTTTGAAAGATTTAAAAACATTAAGACGTATGGATTGTCGATGGAAGTTTACCATCGGCGTGTTAGCTTGTCAAACTTTCTAAAGACATATAACAAGTGAATCTATAGGTTATTAAATGTGCTATTGTAAGATAGTCTTTGCTGTATAAAGTTTAGCGAGGTTGCGCCGAGCGGGCGGCTGAGTGGAACCCAAAATCACTAAAGGCATGGGTGCGCTATGATCAACAGCATCGGAAGAACTCACACCTGTCTGCCGCGCTCCTCTGCCTCCCACAGGCACGAGCATGCGGTTTATCCATGAAAAGCCTAGAAAGCATCCCTCAGGACTGGGAATTATGATCAAGCTCTATCGGATGAATAAGCGTAGAGGAGGCCTCTGAGGGCGGGGAGACGCGCGATTGAGGGTTTTGTTGATTCGGCAAACGAACCGGTTGTAGAGCTGGTAAGAGTGCCCGGAGCCAGACTTGAACTGGCACGGGGGTTTAAATCCCCGACGGATTTTAAGTCCGTTGCGTCTGCCGATTCCGCCATCCGGGCCCGCAGATTTTTTTACGTGTGTTTCCGCAGGTGGGTCCCAAGTGCATTTTTGGGGGATCCTGGTAAAACGAGGCGCGGGGCGGAATCGAACCGCCGTATACAGGTTTTGCAGACCCGTGCATTACCACTTTGCTACCGCGCCGAGTTTCTTAACTCCTGACTTTGATCTTCCGCGCTAAGTCTCTCAGCAAAAAACAGCTCCCGACTGGCATAGCGGGCGCGTTTTAAGCCGCTTTAGCGGAGGTACTGAAGCTCTTCGCCGCTGTTGGGGTCAAATTTAAACCGATCAGGAAATGTCTGCCCTGTGCGCGGATTGTATTTGGTATGAAGTTCCTGGGTCTGTTGAGGAATCGGCTGCTGCTGATAAGGCATCTGCTGTGCCCCATAAGGCTGAGGAGCATACTGCCCTTGGTACTGCTGCTGCATCATCTCCTGACGAAGCTCTCTTTTAACGGACTCTTTCCCTCGGCGCTGAGATTCACCCATCAGCGCGCCTGCCAAAGCCCCTGCTCCGGCACCAATGGCAGTTCCAGCCCCCGCGTGGCCGGTTTGATTACCGATAATCGCTCCAAGGCCTGCTCCAAGACCGCCCCCGAGAAGAGCGCCGCCCTCACGCTCTGTCAGACCGCCAGTCCCATCCGTGGCACAACCGGTAAACGCAACAGCTGCGATCAAGCTAACCGATAGAATCGAACGCTTATTCATCGTTTATATCTCCTCAATTAAATGGACTTCTTGGACTAATAAGACGCAGTAAAGCGCGTATTATAGGGGCTTTTTTTCATTGCGAAATGGTTTTTTTTCAAGAGAAATAATCCAGCTGTAGAGCGCTGATGAGATCTGCTTTTTGCTTTGATTTCTTAGGCGCCTCACCCTTCCATCCGCAGAGATGAACGCCGTATTAATTTTACGGGCGCCGAAGGGGCTGTGCTTGGCGGTGTAATAGTTGGCTACAATACCGTCCAGATTTTTTCGAGCTAACTTCGCTTTCGCATTGAGAATCCAGTTTTCCGTTTCGAGACAAAATCCGATCACCTTGCGGTGCGCCTTATTTCTACCCAGACCGGCAACAATGTCAGGGGTTTGCTGTAAAACAAGTTTTTTGGTTTTGGTGCGGCGGATCTTGTGACGGCCGGCCTGCGCTGGAGTAAAATCGCATACCGCTGCGACCATCACTAAAACATCATGGCTGGGAAATTTTTTTTCGCAAACCTTCTTAAGTTCTGCCGCTGACACAATGGGCACGAAATTGACGCCCCGAGGCGGTTTAAGAGCCGTCGGCCCGCTCACCAGAGTTACGCTCTGCCCCGCCTGAGCACAATGCCTGGCAAAAGCATATCCCATCTCACCGGTCGACACATTTGAGAGAAAACGAACCGGATCAAGCATTTCCCGAGTAGGCCCGGCCGTGATGAGGACTTTAAGCGGCTTGGGCTGTTTCAAGGCCTTCATGCGCCGAGGATTTTTTGAACCGCGTCGCCGAGGGCGCGCGGCTCGGGAATGTGCCCAATCGCCGTCTTGCCGCAAACAAGGTCTCCTTCAATGGGATCGATCACGTGATAACCCGAAGACCTGAGCACTTCTAGATTGCGCTGAGTGAGAGGATGCTGGTACATAACGTCATTCATGGCCGGTGCGACCACGATCGGTTTGCGCGCGGCCAGGATGATGCAGCTCGCCAAATCATCAGCCATACCGGCTGCGAGGCGGGCAATAAAATCAGCAGAGGCCGGCGCTGCGAGGATCAAATCGCTCTCTTCGGCAAGGGCCGTGTGGAGAACATCGTAAGGGGTTTCAGGGCTGAAAAACTCTCCGTAAACCGGCTGTCCGCTGAAGGCGCGCACAGCCAGGGGAGTTACGAAATGCTCAGCAGCACGCGTTAAGACGCATGTGACAAGCCACCCCCGGCCTCTCAGTTCCTTGATGAGATCCCCCGACTTCGCCGAAGCAATGCTGCCGGTGAGAATCAGCAGGATCCTTTTACTCAGATTTTTCAGATTTTTTTCCTTTAACTGCTTTCGTTTCCTGATAAGCAACTTTGCCATGCGAGATTTCCTGAAGGGCGATCACAGCAGCTTTTTTCGACTCAGACTTCACGAGAGGCTGGGCCCCCTGAGCCAATTCATTGGCACGGGCGGCAGCTGTCAGGACAAGGCGGTAAAAACTCGGAGTCTTTTCGGAAATCAGCTTTTCAAGTGCTACGTAGGGCATGGTGTTCGTCTCCTCTTTCGTTTTCTTTTTTTTCAATAAAACTTTCGATTTCAGCTACGGTCTGTTCGATGGATTGGTTCATCACGGTGAAATCATATAGTGTCGCGGCCTTGATTTCATCCTGGGCCGCCGAAATACGTCTTTCGATGTCTTCAGCCGATTCTGTTTTTCTCCCTTCGAGCCTTTCCCGCAGCACCTTGAGAGACGGCGGCAAAACAAAAATGGTCATCAGCGGCGCCTCGGACCCCAAAGCGCTTTTGATCTTTTTCATTCCCTGAACGTCGATGGTGAGAATCACATTCTTTCCTGATCTCAGGTGCTCCATCACAAACGCTCTCGGGGTGCCGTAATAATGATCGAAAACGCGCGCAGATTCAAGGAGTTCCCCGCCCTCGTTCATTTTCTGGAATGCCGAGGCAAGGACAAAATAATAATCCCCCCCGCCCTTTTCCCCGATCCTCGGGGAGCGGGTCGTCACAGAAATCGACCTCACCCAGTCGGGGTGCCGTTTGAGAAGGCGGTCGACGATTGTCGTTTTGCCGCAGCCTGAGGGTGCGGAAAAAATGATCAGATGACCGGAGGTTTGCGATTTTTGTCCGCTACTCAATGTTTTGAACCTGCTCGCGAATTTTTTCGAGCTCTTTCTTGATAAATATCACGTCGGTCGAGATCTCAAAGAACTGCGATTTGGATCCCATCGTGTTGGCCTCTCGGTTGATCTCCTGACATAGGAAGTCGAGCTCACGGCCCACCTCGCCGCTTTCACCAAGCCGGGCAGAAAAAAGGTCTAGATGGCTTCTAAGCCGCACAATTTCCTCAGTAATGTCGCCCTTTTCTGCCATAAAGGCCACTTCCCGCGCTAACCGATCCTTGTCGATCTCTCGATCGCCGAGAAGTTCAGCAAGTTTGGCTTCCATCTTTTTTTGAACGCGCTTAGAGCCGCCCTGACAAACTTTTTCGACCCGCTTGACCGCCTTTTGGATAGCGTCGATTCGGCTCTCGATATCGGCCGAGAGCTTTCGCCCCTCGATCTCACGATTCTTGATCAGGGCTTTTAACGATTTGACCAGGGATTTTTCCAGAGATTCCCAGTCTTTTTCGGGATCCTCGGTTTTCTTCTGCTGCGTGAAAACCCTTGGCAGCGTCAACAAATCCCTAAGTCCTAAGTTTTCTTCGAAGCCGAATTTCTTTCTGAGCTGACGCGCTGCTTCAACATAGCCCTCAACGGCTTTTTCGTCGAGCACGAGAGATGCCGCGGTTTCTTCGTCGTTTTCCGCGCAGACGATCGTCATCGAAACCTTACCTCTGCGCAGCCATTGCTGACACAGATCGCGGATCTTACTTTCTAAGGGCCCCAGAGTCTGGGGGCATTTAAGGACAAACTCGAAGAAACGGTGATTGACGGAGCGAATTTCAATCGACCATTTCTCCTCTTTTGTAGAGGGTAATCGGGAAAAACCCGTCATGCTTCTAATCATGACTCGCTTACCTGTTTAGTATCTGTAGGATTCCAGAAAAGAAGTGGGAAAGGGGCGGATTATAGAGAGTTACCCAATCGGTGTCAAGGAATCAGCCGTATCTAGCACGCTTGCAAAAATGCTTTAAAACAATGCTGTGTCTAGGGTTATGTATTTTTAATTCCGCGCGGTCGGCACCGGTTCGAGAAGGTGCCCCATCGACGCATCCAAAAGGACGCCAAAACATTGGCCTGATTTTCGACTTTCAATCCTTAAAATAGTGCCCGGGAAGACAAAGGGAACGGGATTCTTTCGCCCTGCAGGTATCACAGAAAAACGCGCTTGCGCCGGCAGTGAGAGTGGGGCAAAAGCGCGCTCTCCGGAGGTGCCGCTGATCTCGAAAAGCATGCCGCGCTCACTGACGTTGAGAACCAAGCCCTCTTGCCAGCTCCCCTGAGCGGTATCATCCCTTGAAGCTGTCAAGCAAACCCGGCCTGCTAGGCGGCATGGTTTACGGCTGTGAGAGCGGCGCTCGGAAGCCTCGAATTTACCTTGGGGTGCCCAGTCAGGAAGTCCTTCACTGACATAACGCGACAACTGCTCTTTGAGGTAAATCCAGCGTTTCCCCTCCTTGCGGGCCTGGATCATGCCCAACCGGGTCATGTGATGAAGGGTCGACAGTGAAATATTCAAATACCGGGCTACCTCAGCCGCTGTCATACGTTCATCATCGGGAAGAAATCCAGTGGGCATCTTCTCTAAACCAAGGTTTGGATAATCGCTTCTGCTTGTTTTCTGGGCTTCGGCGCCCCCGTAATGGGACGGCCTATAACCATGTAATCG
>VFQY01000018.1 GCA_018883425.1 Candidatus Omnitrophota bacterium
CTTCCACACCGTGCTCATGTCCAGGAGATTGACGAAGAAATCATTGGTGAGCACGCCCAGCCGGCCCGTAAAAAAACCATGTTTCACATCTCCGGAATTGGCACCCAGGACACGCATGCCCCCGACAAGCACAGCCATTTCGGGCACGCTGAGGTTCAGCAGGCTTGCCTTGTCCACAAGCATCTGCGCGGGGGACAAGTAGCTGTCTTTGCGGTAGTAGTTGCGGAACCCATCCGCCGACGGCTCAAGCCATGCGAAGGAGTCTTCTTCCGTCTGTTCAGCCAAAGCATCCGCGCGTCCGGGCTCGAAGGGCACCTTGACTTCAAAGCCGGCGTCCTTGGCGGCTTTTTCAACGGCCGCCGCACCGCCGAGAACAATCAGATCAGCCCTTGAAATTTTTTTACCGCCAGCGGCTGAACCGTTGAATTTTTCACGAATCCCCTCAAGCTTCTTCAGCACCCGGTCAAGCTCGGCAGGATCATTCACCGCCCAGGTTTTCTGGGGAGCAAGGCGGATCCTCGCGCCGTTCGCCCCGCCGCGCATATCGCTCGACCTGAAAGTCGAAGCGGAGGCCCATGCCGTTTTCACGAGCTCCCGCACCGTTAAGCCCGATGCGAGAATTTGTCCTTTGAGCGCTTCGGCATCCGCATCGTCAATCAGAGGATGATCCGCCTCGGGAATAGGATCCTGCCAGCTGAACTGCTGAGCCGGCACCTCGGACCCCACATAGCGTTTGCGGGGACCCATGTCGCGGTGCGTGAGCTTGAACCAGGCTCGGGCAAAAGCATCTTCAAATTCCGAGGGATTTTCCAAAAACCGTTTAGAAATTTTACTGAACTCCGGATCCATCTTGAGAGCAAGGTCGGTCGTAAACATGACGGGGGCATGAAATTTTTCGGGGATGTGCGCATCGGGAACAAGGTTGGCGGCCGATTCTTCTGTGGGAATCCACTGCGTCGCACCCGCCGGACTTTTGGTCTGCTTCCATTCGAAATTAAAAAGATTGGTCAGATACATATGCGTCCACCGCGCGGGCAGCGACGTCCAGGCGCCCTCAAGCCCGCTCGTGACCGTATCTTCCGAGTGACCTTTTCCGCATTTGTTCTTCCAGCCGAAACCTTGCTCTTCAACGGGCGAAGCCGCGGGCTCGGGCCCGACGCATTCATTCGGGGCATGAGCGCCATGAGCCTTGCCGAACGTGTGCCCGCCGGCGATCAGAGCCACGATCTCTTCATCATTCATCGCCATACGGCCGAAGGATTCGCGGATATCCTTCGCGGCCGCGAGCGGGTCGGGATTGCCGTTAGGCCCTTCAGGATTCACATAAATGAGTCCCATTTGCACCGCCGCAAGAGGGCCTTTGAGTTTCCCTTGCGGATCGCGGCGCTTGGACTCGAGCCATTTTTTTTCTGTTCCCCAGTAAACTTCATCGGCTTCCCAATCATCCTCACGGCCGCCCGCAAAACCGAGCGTTTTGAAACCCATATTTTCCATCGCAACATTGCCGGTCAGAATCATGAGGTCCGCCCAAGAAACGCTGCGTCCGTACTTCTGTTTGACGGGCCAAAGAAGACGCCTGGCTTTGTCCAGGTTCGCATTATCCGGCCAGCTGTTAAGCGGTTCGAAACGGAGCTGCCCGCCGGCCGCGCCGCCCCGGCCGTCAAGAGTTCTGTAGGTGCCGGCGCTGTGCCAGGCCATGCGGATGAAAAAAGGGCCGTAATTGCCGTAATCCGCAGGCCACCAATCCTGGGAATTTGTGAGCACCGCCTCGATGTCCTTCTTTAGAGCCTGGAGATCGACCTTTTGGAAGGCCTCGGCGTAATTGAAGCTTTCCCCGTAAGGGTTGGACTTCACGTCATTACGGCGAAGCGGACTGAGGTCCAGCTGGTCAGGCCACCAGAATTTGTTGGCGGTCCTATCCGCGCTTTCAGCCTTGGGCGCTTCGGCCTGCGCGAATGAAGGAGAAGGAACGGCCAAAAGAACCGCGATTGCGGCAACAGCCCATCGATTCATAGGTTTCATAATGATTTCCTCACGTTAGGAGATTTAGAAAAATATTTTCAAGTTTAAAAAATCGGTTTGGAGAAGTTTCGCACTACAGCAGATACGCGGATGAAAACGAGACAGCTTCAAAAACAGCCCGGACTGTAAATTAAAATCTGATATCATTTTTAACTTTCGGCGTGCTAATCAAAGTTTATTTTACGTCTCCCGCAATCAAGGTCAAGACTTTGATGATCATCCGCTAGACTTTCACGTGCCACACAGGGATCCCGAGCCTCTGACGAAAAGTCTCACCCTTGAGTAGATCCGTTTTGCGCTGCGGCAAGTCTCCCCGCTCGGACACATGCTGTTTATGCCGCGCCAGCCAGAGACTCGTCCCGAGGTGGAGCTTGTGCTTTCCGTAAAGCTCATTGACTTCATCGATCACGCGGTCAATCGCCCGAAAAGACTCAACCTTAGGAACATCGTCAAAAAGCAGGTATTGCGCAGAGCGGTCAGGCTCGATTTTCGAAAGAACAATTCCCGTCAAGCGGTAGGATGTCCCGCCGCGGTAGACACGGTCAAAAAGACTGCTTACCAGCGGGCCCGCTTCATAGACCGAAGAGGTCGCCCGGTCGAATTCCGCTTCAGCTCCGCAGGACTTAAACTCCTGATTTCTCAGAAAAATACAGAGCCACTTCGCGCGAAGCCGGTAACGGCGGAGTTTGATGAAGGCCGATTCCATATTGCGCATCAGCTGCGCGCGCACGAAGTCTCGGTCCGAAGACGGGGGCGTAAAGGTTTTTGTCTTTCCAATAGATGCGTAGTCGGTCTTTTCTGCCGTCACGAGCGGATACACGCAATCGCCCCGCAATTCATGCCAGAGCTCCGCGCCGATTTTACCGAGTGCCTTGCGGGCCCATCCCTCCGGCCTGGAAACATAGTCCCAGCAGTTGGTGACACCGCGTTTATGGAGAAATGCAACTGTGTTGGGGCCGAATCCGCAGACCTTCTCGAGCGGCGTCTGGGGGAGAAACTCATGCAGCTGACTGCCGCGGATCACCGTAAAACCGTCTGGTTTTTTTTCTTTGGAGGCGATCTTGGCCAGGGTTTTCGTTCCGCTCAATCCGACGGAAACCGTAAGGCCCAGCTGGGCCTGAACAGCTTCTTTGATTTTCCAGGCAATTTGTGCGTAGCCCGTCCTGTAAAAGCGCCTCAGTCCTGAAAGATCCGCAAACGCCTCGTCAATCGAATACTCCTCAACATCCGGCGTAAATTCGCGCATGATGGAAAACATTCTCCGTGAATAAAGAGAGTAGGTTTCGTAATCACTCGGCAGGCAGATTAGATCCGGCAGTTTTTTGCGCGCTTCCCAAAGAGCCATCGGCCTCTTCACGCCGAGGGCTTTGGCCTCGTAGCTGGCGCAGGCGACAATCCCCCTCTCTTTGCCGGTGACAACGGGTTTGCCCCTCAGCTCCGGATGAAGGGCCTGTTCGACAGAGGTAAAAAAAGCATCGCAATCAAGGTGCAGAATGGGCCGGGAAAAAGACGTGATCTGGAGGGGTTTATTTGTATTTTCTGACATTGGCAATCACGACCCCTCCGATGACAAGTTCACCCTTGGGTTCAATCTCGGGATACTTCCGGTTGGCCGCACGCAGAATCATTCGTCCGCCGCGCTTTTCGAGATACTTCATCGTCCACTGCCCATCCACCTGGGCGATCACAATATCCCCCGGCTGAGCCTGGCGGCCGCGTTCCACGAGCACCAGATCACCTTCCTTGATGCCCTCCTCGATCATCGAGTCGCCGCTGACTTTGACGATGTAGGTCGCGTTGGGCTTGCGGATTAAAAATTCATCGAGGGTCAGCGTATCCAGAAGTTCTTCTTCGGCGGGTGATGGAAATCCGGCTTTGACGGAGCCCAGAACGCGGGTGCCCTTCAGCGCGCTGCCCGGAATCAGCCGCCCGGATTCGTCCTGGGTCACAATCCTTTTTTCGATGAGCCTCTTGACCAGGTAAGCTGCCGCTCCTTTGGAACGGTAACCCGCCAGCGTTTGGAGTTCCGAGTAGGCCGGAAGACGCTGGTGGGTGCGGTAAAAATCCTGAAGGCTCTCAAGGATGGGTTGAAGCTGAATGGCTTTGGGCATGAAGGAATTATATTAGAACTATCGTTCTAAATCAAGTCTGGGCAGACCTATCCCAGGAAATACTAGTTTTCCAAAAGAACAGCGGTTCCGGCGGCCGCGACCATCAGCATGTTGCTCTGTTGGCCGTAAGGCTCTCATAATCCAGATCCGCGCCGACCACAGCGTTGGCTCCCATCTGCTTAGCCTGGTCCGCCATCTCCTGAAGAGCCAGTTTTCTGGCCTTGCGCAGTTCCCCTTCATAAGCGGCCGACCGTCCTCCGACAATGTCACGCACGCCTGCAAACAAGTCTTTGAAAATGTTGGCTCCGAGAATCACCTCGGTACTCACCATGCCTAAAACCCGAAGAGTCTTTCTGCCTTCAACCGCGGGAGTCGTCACAATCAACATACACTGTCTCCTTTCTTTACGGCTTTGCCGGTGAAACGGATTTTAAATTTGAGGACTGATCCGCCGGGACGGGCGAGCGCTGCCAGACCTCTGACATCGGACATTTTCGCGGATAGAAAGCCGGGCACTTCATCACGCCTGCCGCCGCCGCCAAGAGGGAGCCGGCCGCCACAAGGGTCCCCAGAGCGATTCCCAACGCTCTCAAGAATCCTCGAGATCGGGACGCTAGAACCAGCACGCCGTAACCGGCAGCCGCTCCGAGAAGAGAAAGCACGCTTAAACTCATAAACTCCATGACGGCCTCCTGGAATCTTTTAGACAAAGCCTACTGAAAGTTTTCTTAATTTAAATTTTTATGCTGAGAAAAACTATCTTCAAAAGAGCCGCTATCAAGAAGAGCACCTTGCCCGATCCAAGCCCTGAGGGGCGGTTCGACAAGGGTCGGGTGACGTGAATTTGGCGCAGCGGGCTTACGGCGTCTGTCCAGGTTCATGGATCCTGCCGGCGTTTAACGGCAGCGGGCAGTCGAGAACAGCCGAAAAACCCCGCAGCATTTCAGCCTCGTCAAGCGTCAACCTTGAATCATGGCGCGCGGCAGCCTCGGCGGCATCCAGGAGACGGCGCTTCATCTCAGGGGAGGCCCGGCGGAAACCCGCCCAGGCTTTTTCGATTTCTCTCAATCCGTCAGGATGGCGGAGTTCGACGGACGCACTTTCTTCCGCCGAGAATTCCTTCCACCCCCGTCTGAAGGCTTGAAGCGCTTCGTTTTCGTTATCCGCTCCCGCCCAAGCGATTGCGCCGAGAAGAAGATGCGCGTCTTCGCGCAGTTCGGCATAGGAGGGCCGAGGCGTTTTCCCGCCTGTTTTTATCCTGAATTTAGGATCAAGATAATGAAAGGTCATCTGGCGCAGGATCATTTCGAAGAGTTCTATTTTCAGATCGCAGTCAATCAAATCGTCGATCGTCTTGCGGAACTCCGCATACTGATTGAGAGGCATCAGGCTTGCTGACGGCAAAGCCAGCTCGAGGAGGGGGATCCGGTATTTCCGCGGAGAATGGCGGACCTTGTCTTCGATCTGGGTCAGGTGCCGGTAAACAACCCTGTTTGAACTTTCCGCAAGAATCTTCATCTGAACTTTTCGGACTCTCTCCTGATCCCCCAGAAGCAGCGCCAAAATAATCGCCCGCGACCCAGCCGGGTCATGAGCCATCTCCGCCAAATAAGGCGGTAGGGACTTCATCAAATCCCCCGCCGCCTGAAGATCGAGGTCTGTCAGCGTTCCGGCCGACGATGAAATGTTTTCCGAGACTTTCTGCAGGACCGTGGGTTTCGCGGGATCCGGGACGGCCTCGGCCCTGCTCACGAGATCCTGCGGAGCATCCGCAAGCCTGGAAAAAGCGGCAGGATCGATCCGCGGAAAGTTTCCGTCAAAATCGGGCTCGAGAAGTTTCACCCGCTGCTTGAGAGGCGGATGCGTGGCAAAAATTGCCAAAAAAAAGGAACGGCCGCTCTCGGCAAAAAAAAGATGGCGCGCAGATTCCGCGGCAGGTGATTTCAAAGTTCCCCGCCCGGCAAGTCCTCCGATTTTCTTCAGAGCTCCCGCAAGGCCCTGGGGATTTCTCGTGAATTGGACAGCCGAGGCATCCGCTAGATATTCGCGCTGACGCGAAACAGCAGCCTGGATGATGCGGCCGAAGAAAACCCCGATCAATCCGATAAACCAGAAGCTAAGACCCAAAACGGATCCTATCGTCCCGTTTTTTCTCATCGCACGTGTCTGTCGGGAACCATCAAGCATGATACTTCCCAGGACATGCAAAGCGAGAATCCCGTGAAGGAGCGTTATCAGCCGAAAATTGAGCGCCATATCACCATTGAAAATATGGCTGAACTCATGCGCTATGACGCCCTGCATCTCGTCCCTGGAAAGGCCCTGGACTGCACCGCTGGTAATGCCTATCACGGCATCCAAGGGGGTGTATCCGGCAGCGAAAGCATTGATCCCAGGCTCATCGTCAAGCAGATACACTTGAGGGATGGGAACACCTGACGCAATGGCCATCTCCTCAACGACATTCAGAGTCATGCGTTCACGGGGCTCGACCGTCTCGGGAAGAAGACAGCGGCCGCCCAGCATTTTGGCCACTGAAGGCCCCCCTCCTTGAAGCTCCTGGATCTTCTGGATCACACCGCCTGCCACAATCATCGCAACAGCTGCACACGTAGTCCAAAAAATTTCAGGCACCCAAAGACCGGACCTTGTCTGAAAAGCGCACAGCGGAATCATCTTCGACAAAGAAAAGCGCGTCAGCATCACGGCGAGATACACTGCCACCGCAATCAGGATCAGCGTTAAAACAAAAAGAACTACCAGGAGAGCCGTCTGCCGGCGAGCCCGATCTTGCTGTTCAAAAAAATTCATGCATCACGCGCTCCTGACGGACGGCACTAAAATTTGACCTCGGGCCGATCCCGTTCTTTTTCTTCAGGAAGAGTGAGAAACTCCGCGGCAGAAAATCCCAGCGGTCCGGCGAGCAGAAGATTCGGGAAGGTTTCTCGAGCCGTGTTGTAGAGAGCCGCCGAATCGTTGAAGGCTTGCCTGGCGAACGCGATTTTGTTTTCCGTCGACGCAAGCTGTTCCTGCAAAGCCGACATCGTTTGATTAGCCTTGAGGTCCGGATAGGCTTCTGCGAGGGCGAAAAGCCTTCCGAGCGCCGAATGCAGCCCGCTTTCCGCACCGGCCAGAGACCGCATAGCATCCTGCTTGCCGGGGTTGGAAGCCGCATTCCCGGCGGCGGCGGCGGCCTGATTGCGGGCCGAAATCACGGCGTCCAAGGTCCCTCGCTCGTGGCGCAAATAACCCTGAGCGGTTTCAACCAGGTTGGGGATGAGGTCATAACGGCGTTTCAGCTGAACGTCGATCTGCGCAAAGGCATTTTTGTAACGGTTTCTTAAATCCACGAGCCGGTTGTAAATACCGGCCGCCAGGACAGCCGCTCCGACCACAAGACCCAACACAACCAAGAATTCTGTCGCCATAAAAACTCCTGTTTAGATTTTTGACAGATGCATCAGTTTTGTAAAATTTACCTCACAGGTTGTATCGGCACAATCGGTGCCCTCAAAGAACCCCGTGAGGCGCCTGGGTCTTGACGTTTTTTTGGGGCCCCCAAGTGTCCCTTCCGGTGAATCGCGGCCCCTCCCCGTTCTCATGTTTGGGGTGATCCACCGGAATCAGAGCCGCTCAAGACCCGCAGGTGTTCTGCCGTGCAGCGCGGAAGGTACTCCGGATGATAACCGCCTTCCAGGAGAGAGATCAGCCGGCCCCCTGCGAAGCGGCCGGCCACCTCCATCATGCGTTCGGTCATCCATCCAAAAAATTCGGTCGTCAGGCAGATGCTTCCCAGCGGGTCCGCTTCATGCGCATCAAATCCCGCCGAGATCAAAACGGCCTCAGGCCGGAAAGCCTCCGCCTGAGGAAGAATTCTTGTGCGGAAGGCTTCTTCGTAATCCTCGTCCCTCGCCCCCGCGCCCATCGGGCAATTCAGCGTCGAGCCCTCGCCGCGCCCCCGCCCTGTCTCGTAAGGTCCCCCGGTCCCGGGATAAAAGGGGTATTGGTGGAGACTCATGTAGTAAACGCTGGGATCCTCTTCAAAAGCATGCTGGGTTCCGTTACCGTGATGCACATCCCAATCCAGGATCAGAATTTTACCCAAGCCGTGTCTTTTTTGAAGATAGCGGGCAAGGATCGCGGCGTTGTTGAAAAGACAGAATCCCATGGCGCGCTCACTCTCGGCGTGGTGCCCCGGGGGCCGGATCAAGGCAAAGCCGTTGTGTAGGTCTCCGGACATCACGGCGTCGGCAATCGTCAGCGCGCCGCCGGCTGCGAGCCTTGCGGTATTAAAAGAATCCGCGCTGATGCCCACATCGGGCGTATCCAAGGCGGTTTGTCCGGCGGCACAGCCGGCACGGACGCGCTCCGCATACTCCCGCGTATGCGTTGAAAGGATCCACTCCTCCTCGGCTATTCTGGGTTTCAACAGTTTGAGAGAAGGGAACCAGGGCTGGCGAAGAAGGTGGTCATAGGTCAGGGAAAGCCGTTCGGGCCTTTCCGGATGCCCCCAGCCTGTTTCGTGGCGGAGGTAAGCTGCGTCGTACACGAGAGCCGTCGTCATCGGGTGTGTCTCCTGAAAAACACAGCTCCATGATGCCGAGGAATGGAAATGACTTCAAGAAAAGATTCAGCCCGGGAACTTGAAGTCCCTCCGGGTGCGCTAAACAAGCTTCCGGAGGCGCCGCCAGGAAACCGAGTCCGCCTGGGGCACGGGCTGCGCTTAGGCTGATTTTCCGATAAGAAGCGCCGTCTTCAGAATCTGATCCACAAGATCCGCCGAACGTAACCGCCGCGCACCCGGGACCTTTGTACCCGATCGAATCACAATGGCTCCGGAAGCTAACGGCAGAGCGCCCAGCTGCAGGGCGGTCTCAAGCTCTCTCTTGAGCTTCACGTGCTGCAGGGGTTCAAGCTGTATAACCTCATGAGGATTCAGCCGAAGTTCTCGGGATTTTTCGGCAAGATATTCCAGAAGGGGCTGATCGGGCATATCCGCGTCGCCCGAGGCCAAAGCCTGGCCTAATGCTGCTGCAATTTTTCCTCGGATCGCAGACGCGGCAAAAACAGCGATGACAACGCCTTCAGGTTTGTTGGAAATCAGGGCCTTGAGGGTCAGCAGATCTTCCTCGCCCCGCACTTCAAAAATAAAATATCCCGGAAGCTCCGCCTGCCCGCCCGCCGGCAAATCTAAGGCCTCCATAACGGCGGCATCGGCACTGAACGTGCGGAATTTTTCTTGAAGATCGATTCCGGACAGTTCGGCTCTTCGCAGAAGCGGAAGCAATCGCTCCCTCTCCGAGATCCACCTCAGCCGTCTCTGTCCCCCCAGGGCGGCTCTCAGGGCTTCGGAATCAGGCGCATCAGCCCCGGAAACATGCCTCAGCTCTGATCTGGCGGCGGACCCGGACGGTTTTTTAAACTTCTCAAACGTAAGCGCAATCTGACGGCTCACCTGGTCCTTTTGCTGAACCCGCTGCTGCGCACCGCGCAGCCTCTGAAAAGTCTCTGCTCTGCCCGCATCAGTTCGCCGTGCGTTCGTCGATGTCTCCCTGTAGCGCGTCATGCGCTCCTGACTTGAACGCAAAGCTCTTCGGAAAAGCTCCTTGAGTTCCTCAAGACGCGTAGGGTCCATCTTTCCGGCGAACCATTTTAGGTCCGCGGCAAGGTTATTTCGCAGATGCTGGTAATCACGGTCCGGCTGCTGCTGCGAGGGATCCCGCATCACGGCATCTTCAAGGTTCTCTAGACGGACGAAAAAGTCTTCGGATATTTTCTCCAGCGCCATGAGGGTTCCTTGCTGAAAAAGCCGGCGCCGATCGTCCGAGGTCAGGCTTTTTTCCGGCATCCCATCACCCGCATCACGGCTCTGGGTGCGCGCCGACGCCGTCAGCGAGGACTCGCTTTTCGTTCTGATGCTCTCCGACGTTTCAATCCTGAAGGGAACCTCGACTGCCGGTCTGGAAAACTGAGCAGCTGCGTTGGTCCCGCCGGTCTGCGCATAAATGGCCGCCAAATTCACATCGGCCACCGGCGAGCGTGTCGTCGCCACGCGCGTTCTACTTTGACTGCCCGCCATGTTGTAAAACAGGCCGAAGAAGCGGAAAGCGCGGGAGACTCTGCGTCCGATTTCCCAAAAAAGAACATACGCCGAGACAAGACGCTCAAACGAGTCGAAACGTTTTTCATAAAGGTTCTCGAGAAGCCGCTGTCTCTCGGCATAACGCAGTAAATCTTTCTTGAAACGATTGAGCGGTTCTCCGTTCAAGCGGAGTTTTTGACCCAACTGATCGGCGGCGGCACCCAAAGTCTGCCCCTTATAGATTTGACCGAAATTCCTGAGATTTTGGGTCAGGAGGCCTTTCCCCTCAGTTGTGAGACCATATTCCTGGGCAGCTTTTGCCGAAAGATTATCCGCCGAGATGCGGATGGCTGTCTCCGGCACAGGAAGGCCGACATCCTGCTGCTTCAGCGGCCGCCCTTCCCAAGTCCGCGTGAGCGTAAAAACCTCGGCTCCGACTTTGAGATTTCGGACACCTTCCTGCTGATTGCGCGTCATCCGCACGCCGCTCACGGCATCCTGCTGACTTGCCAGACGGGAGTCCGGCTCCATCAGAAGCGACAGCAGCCCTCGGACAATACGGTGGCCGAATCGGGGCAGATAATGATCCCGCGGATTTCCGGCGTGCACATCCATCGATGCAAAGCCATAGCTGAGGGAAAATATTTTACTGACATAGGCTTCCAGCGTTTGATGCACATAAGGAATGTCGCCGATCACGAGCGTCCTTTTTCCGGTCCGCGCCAAAAGAGGGTACCTGTTTTGAAAAACCCGCAAGGCCAGCGTGACGAGCCAAGGAAAAAGAATTATCGCAAAGAACCCGTTCGCGGCTACAAACAAACCGGAATCCAGAATCGTCCCCGCTAATTCGGGCGCAGAGAAACCTGCCGCATCCGAAAGAGCGCTCAAAAGCCTGGAGGGCGCAAGCGCCTGCACCCAGGTCCACGAGCTGGGAAAGAACGGCAGGTTGAACGCGCTGAACACGCCGACGATAAGAACCCCGATCCCCGTAACAACAGCGGGCTCTATGACGTGTCTGGCCCATCGCCGTCCCAGCTTCAGGATCGATTGACGGACGGGTGAATTCAGCGTCTCATCAGCGCTGCGGGGTGTAGCTCCTGTGATCGCTGGAAGTCCTTGATGATTGAGGTCGTCCCTCAAGCGGCGGAGCAGTTCAAAGTCTTCTTCTTCGAGAATCATCCCGAGGGGCTTGCGGCGCTCTCCATAGAGAGCCTTCATTTGCGATCCCCAATAAAGAAGCATTTCTGTCAGCGTGGCCTGCAGCGCCGCA
The DNA here is from genome assembly GCA_018883425.1 of Candidatus Omnitrophota bacterium. GTDB lineage: Bacteria > Omnitrophota > Omnitrophia > Omnitrophales > Aquincolibacteriaceae > ZLKRG04. The sequence goes on from VFQY01000018.1 coordinate 11,486, forward strand.
GTCGCAACCGTACTGGGCTCGGCAGGACGAAGTCCGCTCATATTGTCAAAAATCCTCGCGCTGAAGGGCGATCCCTTCGCATACACCTGTCCGACAGCCCTCCCCATCAAAGTGTCGAGACCGCCGGTTACCGCAAACACTCGCTCGCCGAGAGCCGCTCTGAGAGCGATAACCGCATTCAGTGTCGGAAAAGTCTGTCCGGATTGACTGACGGCAAAGACGATCGTATTTTTATCCGCACGGATAGGGCGCTTATTATCGTGAATTTCAAATTCCCGGTTTTCACCGTGAATGTTGGCCTCTCGGAGAGCGGCGAGAGCTTTATTGGACGAAACCGATTCGATCATCAGCGCCGGAAAAATCCGGCTCAAATCAGAGACAAACTGCTCTCCAAACCACTGACTGACCTCAAAGCCCACAAGCAGGATGTCCGCGGTTGCCTGCGACTCGAGGAAGTCGTCATCCGTCACTTGGATCTGACTCAAAGCGTCAGACGCACTCGCGCGCACGTCCTTGGCTGCCGATTCTACTGCGTTCAAAATATTTTCACCCATAAGGCGGCCCGACATCACCTCCTCAGCCAATTCAGCCGACTTCTTCCGCATAGCTTCACTCAACCCCGGCACTCTTACCGAACGCTCCCCCACAGCGGCGCGTATGCGCTTGCCAAGATCCTTTTCGACGAGCATCCGAAGAAGGGCTTGAGCACTCTGCCGGTTGAAGCTCGCCGGATCCTGCCAGGTCTCGCGAATTTGGCGCATGACTCTGGGAATATCCCGGAGATCTGAATCCACCAGATCCCGGGCTTCGAAGTCAGGCAGAGGATCGATCAACGGATTATCGCGAACGTCAATCATCCGCCCCGACTGCGCGACCTCCCCGGGGGTTAACTCCCTCTTCAAGGATTCCGAGAAAATCCGAAGAGACTGTGCCGGCTCCCCGTCTTGGGCCAATCCGTCTTCCATGCGGAGCTCGACGATTTCTCCGGTTTCCTGATCGAGATCAAACCGGAAAGGAATCGTCCGCTTCCGGCCGTCCTTCGTAAAGCTCGCCTTGAGGGCGGCTGCTTCCGAAGCCCAAACCACAAAGTTGAGTTCCGGATCATAGCCGATGAAAAGAGGCTGGGAATGCGCAAACAAGACGGTTTTGTCAGGATGAAGGGAAGATGTGAGAATCACGCCGAATGAACCCTCTGAACGGCTTTTCACGATCCGTGCTGTCGTATAAAGGTCATGATCCAGAAAGGCCTGGACCGCCTGCTTCAGAAAATCCCCGCGCTTAGACTCGGGCACCCACTTTAAATAGTCTTGATCCCGCAAAAGCGTCTCGCTCAGAGCCGTCTTAACCTTGTCTCTGTCTCCGCCCGGCATGAGCGTCCACTCTCGGACCGGCTTCAACTGACTCTCTCGAAGAAGCTCCGAGAAAGCCGCGTCAGCCAACGCTCCCCATTTTTTCCACAACACAGCAGGCGGGGCTTTGTCATGAAGAGAACTGGAAACCTTTTCGAAAAAACCAAAACGCAGTGCGGCATCCCACATCCCCTGCGCATGCACGTAATCCACGACACCCGCGAGCTTGGGCGTGTCCCCCTTCGCAGAATGACCTGCTCCGAGCACTTGGGTCAGCCAAACGGCTGCCTGATCAAAGGGCACGGAATTACCATAAATTTTCCATGCGTCGAAATCACCGTTGTGCGTGACAAAGGAACTTACGCGGGGCACGAGCTTTCTGGGTTCGTACTCGCCGAGACCCGGGATCCAGAAGGGAACCTGACGCTCCGGAAGCCAGGTGTGAGGCTGGGTTTCGTTGACCGCCGGCGCACTTGAGGTTCCGTAACGGGAATGTCCCTGCACCCGGATATGCCGCCCAGCTCCTCGGCCCACATACCCCACTTCGCCTCCCGCCTGCTCACCGCGAATGACCGTGATCTTCGCCATTTTTGAAATCAGCTCATCGAACCAGGAGGGTGTTTGGGGCGGCCTGGCGCCGGAGAAAGGGTTAAAAATCCGCTCGCGCCATGCCTTTCTTTTTTCCGCTCTTTGATAGCCCGACCGGAGCGCCTCAGGCAGCTGTCCTCTTTTCGCTTTGACTTGACGTTCTCTGACAGGCGTCATGTCCGGCGCTGCGGGCGCAACCTGGGTGTCCACGCATGCGGCTCCGTAATTGCCGCAGAAATAAATCCCTTGGGGTTTTCTTAAAATAACGTCTGAAAGGAATCCCGAAAAGAAAGAAACAGCAAAACCTGCCACAAGCCCCACAAGGAGATAGCGCAAAAAAACGTCCTCCAAGCCAGGCATCACGGACAAAAACACAAAGCCCGCCGCAAGCGTCACTGCCCCGCTGAGCATCCAGCCGGCGTCACGCACAAAAGCATGCGCGCCTGAGGCTGGTCCAAAACGCAGCTCCGGTATCATCACGCGGGGCGCTCGGGGGAGCGGCGCCAGAAGGCCGATCAGCCACTCCCAGGGACGAATCGATGCGGTTAGATTTGACCAGGTCCACGCGTCTTTGGCCTTACCCGCGACTGCCGCAGCCAGCACGTGCGTCCATTCGTGCGCGAGCGTCAGCGCCAAATACCCGGCCCTCAGAGCCGCAGCTCCGGCGAGCCAGGCTTGAATACCTTGAGACCCGCCGTCCAGCAGGAAGTGCGCAATGCCGGCAGGAATTCCATATAAAAACAGCGCTCCCGCCAGGATGCGCACAAATGCGGGGAATCTTTCAACCCTCGCGGCCGATGGCTTTTCGCGGACAAATGCGTTCAGCGCGTCGAAAATAGCACCGAGCGAAATCTGCTGAAGAAAAACTCCGGGTTCATTCCGGTATCGGGAGAGCATTTGAGGTAAAGCATTTTCCGTCCCTCGATCGCCTTGGACAGTCTCGGGATTCCAGCGCGGCAAAACCGCTTTGAATTCCTCAAGTTCTCGGGGTGCCTTTTGCTGAAGTCTGCGTGACAGATCCGCCAGTCTGCGGCGCACAGCTGTCGCGATCACGCCATCTGCCTCCGCATAAAAGCCGGGCGAGTCCTGCATTTGCTGCAGCTCCTCAAGAATGGGACCCGCAACCCGTGTCAGAATTCCCGAGAGTGCGGAAGCTGTCACGTTCTGTTCGCTCTCCAAGTAATTCTCAGCCCGGTCGAAAGCGGCATTTAAATCGCGGAGAACACCCTCAAGCCACGTGCGCTGATTCTCCTCAAGGCCGGCTCCGCTGCCCGCCGTCCTCAACTCAGAGCGCCCCGGGTGAACGGCCGTCTGCGGCAAACCTTCTGCGCCGGTTCCAAGGCGCGGGGAAAAACCCCCGGAGGTCTGACTGCGCCGAGGCTGTCCCTGGGTCTTGCGGCGTCTGAGCTCTTCACGGATAGGTTGAGGAACAAGGTAGGATTCAGGACGCAACGACACAAGCGCGCCGTCCGTCAGTTCAGCGGCCCGGGCTCCGCGCCGGCCAAAAGTCTTCAGCAGCGTGAGGCTTTCCGGGCCTCGGCTTCTGGCATAGACTTGATAATCTCCGCCGGGATTCAAAAGCCAGAGAACCCTCATCGAGTCGGAACGCTCTTCGATCACTCCCCCGAGAATTTCGCCGGCCGCCCGAAGAACTTCATCCCGATAAACATCCGAGGGCATCGAGGACGCCGAGCGAAGAAGGTTCTCGGACTCGCCCGCGGGATTTTCGGAATCAAGCACCGAAAGCATGACGGCGAGCCAAATCAGGGGCTGAACGGGGCTCTCAGCGGCTGCTCCCGCATCGGACCCCGTTCCCCCTTGAAACATCAGCCAGGGAACTACCTGAAGACGGCTGTCTTCCAGCCGGCCCCGAGTGCGGATCTCGAGTGAATTTTTGTAGATCTCCTCCACCTCGAGCGGTTTTCCGCTCAAAGCTTCCTCATATTTCTGATCCTGATCCTTCGGCCCGGCGGATGTCATCTTCGGCATCAGGGTCAAATAGGAGATGCCTCTCTTACGCAATTCACGCTGAATTCCCGCAGTATGGTAGCCCCCGGCGACCAGCACCCCCGAGGAGCTCTGCGTCTCCTGAAGTTTCTCAAGAGAGTGCTTCACGAGCACCTCATCACGTGTAAGCGCCGCCTGGTAAAATTTTTCAATCTCGGGCAAATCGGCTTCGAGCCCTTCCAGCCCCTCCGGTAAACGGACATCAAACTTAAACTCCTCGAGCAGGGGTTCGAGAAAAGACCTGATCTCAGCCGCTTTAAACAGCTGACGATGGGAGAAAAAGAAATCCGCATCTTCGGGCGTCAGGGCAAGTTCGAGGAACGCCCCGTAAACGCGCAGGACATCCAAGAGAAGCGCCGCTTTCTTTTCAGTAGCCTCGACCAGCAGGTTGTCTTTTACCGCCGCTTCCAGGGAATAAATCTCGGCGGTCAACCCTGCGCCCAGGGACTCGGATCCCTCATAGTAGCGTGCAAGCTTCAGCGCTTCGGGAAACAGCGTGCCAAGGCCCGAGGCTTCCGTCTGCTCCCGGATTTTTTTCCAGTTGCGCATTTCCCGCGCAGAACTCTGAGTCTTCGAGACCTCCGCTTTAATTTGACCGGGAAACCGCTGCAGAAGTTTTTTTTCAAGATCGGCCATCTGCTTTTGAGCCGTTTCAAAATCTATCTCACTCTCAAGACGCGTCAGCTCAAGAAAGTGACTAATCCCGGGAAACCGGCTCAGATCAATACCTGCGCTCCCGGCATTTTTGAGAAGAACCTGTAGATAGACTTCGAGGCTCCGTGATTCCGTAAAAGCCCCCTCCCGAAGACGGATCATCTCCTCGATCGGCTGCGCAAACACATAGCGCACGAGCTGATACATGATTTTCTTCAAGCTCTTGAGCGCCGCGGCATTTCTCTCACGCGCTTCCTTCGTACGGAAAAAAAGCTCGCGGTTTTGCTCGTACAGATGTCTGTCTTCCGCTCCAAAAAGTCTGAGCGATGGATCAAGCGCCATCGCCGCGTACTCAGATCCTGTCAATCGGCCTTCTTTGAGGAAATAGGATGCGGCTTTTTCTAAGGCCGCTCTGTTGGGAAAATAACTGAGCGCGTGCGGATCCAGGTCACCCTCAGCCCCCTCAACCCCTACGGCCTTCAGCCCGTAGGTTTGCGACAAAAATTTGAGAAGTCCTGCAAGGTGACGCTGCGCCTCTTCGTGCACGTGCGCATCTTGAATCAGAATCAATGCCGTCTGTGAACTGCCTCTGAAGGACTGAACTGCCTGCCCTAAATCAGCCGGGATGCGCAAAGCCGCTTCCGGGACAAGGTCCGAAAATCCTCGTACAGCGGGAACGGAAAAACGAACGGCAGAGGGCCGAGATTCAAGCGCTTGCGCGCTGCGGACATCCAGAGAGAGAAGGGCCGCGCACAAACCAAGGGCGACGGCTCGTCTTCCCGTTTTTTTTCCGCTTGCAAGAAGGGTGAACATGCGTTTGAAGCTCCTCGAAGCCTCCGAATTGGCCGGCTGAAAATTTCAAAAAACTTTTTTGAAAAGTTTTTTAGATAGAGGCAGTTGAGCAAACCACATGCCAAACGCATCTCTTTTTTTTAGGCTCCAAACACGGCCGGGAGCGATCTCTCAAGCCTATGAAAACAAGGGTTTTGCGCAGCGAGTGTAGAGCGTCCATCCAGGGTGAAACGAATCCCGCGAAGTTTTGGCGGAGGGGCGAAATGACCTTTTTCGTAGGGGACAAAATTGTTGCGTGAAAAAAAATTGATCGTTCATGATCGGCGGCGCGTGTTGACTTTTTTTCTCTGCGATCCCGCGGGAGCGATGTATGATAAGGCTCCTAACGCGGGAGCTTGTGTGATCGAAGTTAAAAATCTTTCAAAATCGTTCGGCTCGGGACATTCCCTCGTTCAGGTTCTGAGCGCCATTCGATTCCAGATCAAACCGGGAACTTTCAGCATTTTTCTGGGACGCAGCGGCTCCGGCAAAAGCACACTCCTGAATCTGCTCGCCGGGCTCGAACGGCCGGACAAGGGCACGATTGAAATACTCGGGCACGATCTTTCGCGCCGCTCCCCTGAACAGCTCGCAGATTTCCGTCTGAAACATCTCGGCCTGGTCTTCCAGTTTTTCAACCTTCTGCCGACCCTGACCCTGAGGGAAAACGTGGAACTTGCCGGCCGCCTGAAAGAACTGCCCGCCCGCGAGATCCGCGCAAGGGCCGATGCCGCGCTGGAGCAAGTCCGTTTGAGCGGCGAATCCGGCCGCATGCCCCACGAGGCCTCCGGCGGAGAAATTCAGCGCGCCGCGATCGCGCGGGCGCTTGTTCACGATCCGGACATCATCCTTGCCGACGAACCCACCGGCAATCTGGATGCGCACAACCGCGAGGCTGTGGCCGCCATTTTTTCCGATCTCGTGCGCATACGAAAAAAAACTCTGCTGATGGTCACGCATGACGCCTCGTTCAATGCCCTGGGCGACCGCGTCTTCCGTCTCGAAAACGGCCGTCTGAGCGAATGATTCTATTTCAGCTTCTACGCAGTGTTTCCCTGTCGCATTTTCAGCATGAAAGAGTGAAGGGAATCCTGACCATCCTGGGCATGTCTCTTGGGATCGCCGTGTATGCGGGAATCCGTTTCGCGAGCACGAATGTCTTCGAAAGTTTCGAGAGATCTTCGGAAATTCTTGCCGGCGCCGAGCAAAAATTCATCTTTGCCCAAGGCGGACGCATCGAAGAAACCGATGTTAAAAACCTCTTCTCACTGCCCGGAATCGAAAGCCTCACCCCTCTCAGTAAACGCTATGTGACTCTCAGCGGACAAGACGCTTTGGATACGGCCGTGCAGGTCTTGGGCGTCGACATCCTTCAGCTGGGTCAAATCGGTTTCATTCCCGAATCAGCCTCGAAATCGCCAAGAAGCGCCTTCCTCGACCTTTTGAAAATTAAAAATTCCGCCGCCCTGAGCGCAGAGCTCTCCCGAAGGGTAGGCCCTGACGAATTCCGTATCCTGCGGGATACCGAAGAGGTCACGATAAAGAACGTGCTCACCCTGCCGGAAAAAGGTGTCGGTGAATCGTTCGGCGGGTTAACGGCTGTGATGGACATTGCGGCCTATCAGGAACTGTTTCAGGATTACGGCCGTATTGACCGTCTCCTGATCAAGACCCGCGCCCCTTTTGATGAAGGCCTGCTGAAAGAAAAACTGCGGGAAGTCAGCGGCGGCAGACTGCTCCTATCTGCCGGAGAAAATCAGGCGAGGCACGGACGAAAAATGACCGAGGCTTTCAGTCTGAATCTGCAGTTCCTTGCTGGAATCTCGCTGTTTGTTGCGGTCCTTCTCATTTACAACAGCGTCAGCTACGCCATCCTGAAGCGCCGCAGAGAGCTCGGCATCCTGCAGTCTCTCGGAGTGAAACCGAGAACCCTTTTTCAGCTCATCTCGCTGGAAAGTCTCGGGGTCGGGCTGATCGCCGCTCTGATCGGGATCCTGGCCGGCTACGCCCTGTCCTTCCTGAACGTGCGTTTCATGGCCTCCAGCATCTCCGGCCTTTATTTTCCAGTCGCGGTCGCACACGTGAAATTCAATCCCGCGGTCACGGCCGAATGTCTTCTTTTAGGCCCTCTGCTGGCCTGGCTGGGATGCGCCTTACCCAGCCTGGAAATTTTCCGCGTGCCTCCGCGGGAAACATTTCACTATCAAAACTTCGAGAGCCGGTTCGCCTCGAGCCGCGCCCCCTTGAGCGCGGCAGGCCTGGGTTTTCTGTTTCTGACTTTTGTCTTTTCAGACGCGCGCTGGCTTGAGTGGAACCTGCTCATGGGTTTCGTTCCGCCCGCCCTCCTTATCCTGGGTTTTGTTCTTCTCGTTCCCGCTTCTCTTCATTTTTTTATCTGCCGTTCGAAACCGCTCTTTCGCAGGTGCGGAGATCTCGCGTCCTTTCTCGCGCTCGATCACATCCAGACAACACTTCAGCGCAATTCCGTCGCCGTTGCCTCTGCCATGGTCGCCATCGGCATGTTCATGGGCATGTCGACGCTGATCATCAGTTTCCGAGGAACGGTCGATCAGTGGATCGAACATGTCACGAAGGCGGATCTTTTCATCAGCTCGCCCTACGCTATTTCCGGCGCCGAGGGCGGTTATTTACCTGACAAACTTCTACAACTTCTCGCGCGTCATCCCTCCGCGGCGTCCTATGATTGGATTGTCAGCAGACAGGCCGATGCCGGCGGCAGGCACATCAAAATCAACGGCGTCCGCTTTGAAACTCTCGCCGAACAGGACCGCCTGCTTTACCGCGCCAAACCCAGCCCCGACGAGGTTCAGCGATGGCAGAAAGAAAGCGGCACCGTTCTGATTTCAGAAACCCTGTCGAATCGCCTTAAGATCCAGGAGGGCGGCACCCTCACCCTGGCGGGCAAAGACGGTGAGCGGACCTTCCGCGTGGGAAGCGTTTTTTTTGACTATTCATCCGATCAGGGCGTGGTTTTGATGGACGACTCTGTTTTTGAGAATTTTTTCGGTGAATCCCGCAAACAAGGCATCGCCCTCTACCTTCAAAATCCTGCCGATGCTGATGCCGTCAGCGCCTGGATTGAAAAGAGTTTTGAAGGCCATCAGATCATCGTCCGGAAAAACGTGAGTCTGCGCCGGGAGGTCATGACGATCTTCGATCAGACCTTCAGGATCACGAAAGCTCTGCAATGGATCTCTCTGATCATTGCCGCCTTTGCCATTCTCAATACGATCCTGATGCTCACGCTCGAGCGGGCCCGGGAATTTGCCGTCCTGCGCGCGCTCGGCGCGAAGGGCAGTCTGCTCACAAAAATGATGACTCATGAAGCTCTGATCTTGGGAGCCGCCTCGGCCGCCGGTGGGATTCTGGTGGGTTTCGCACTCTCGCTGATTCTGGTCTTTGTCATTAACAAATTCTTTTTTGCGTGGTCCGTCGTTTTCAATTATCCCTGGACGCTCATGCTTTCAACTCTGGCGGGAACCCTGATGCTCTCTTTTCTTTGCGGCTGGCTGCCCGCTCAGTCTTTTCTGAAACGCATGGATTCGGGACTTTTGCGCTATGAGTAGATACATTCTCTGCTTTCTTCTGCTGATTTCGGCCGCCGTTCCGCCGTGCCGGGCCGAAGAAAACGTTTTTTCGCAGGTCGACGGAAGCCTTCCCATGCGGTTTCCCGAAAGTCATGGCGCGCATCCCGATTACAGCACTGAGTGGTGGTACTTCGTGGGGCATCTCGACGGCGCTCAGGATCGAACTTACGGATTCGAATTGACTTTTTTCCGTATCGGCCTCGATCCCAAAACACAAAGCCGCTCCCGCTGGAGGCATCATTCCCTTTATCTGACCCACTTCGCCCTGACGGACGATCATCAGCAGCGGTTCTTTCACGATGAGCGCACCAGCCGAGGCGTTTTTGATCAGGCTGGCGCTCACGAAGGCCGTCTGGAAGTCTGGAACGGCCCATGGAAAGCCGTCCTGAACGGCGAGGTGCTTCACCTTGCGGCAGAAAGCCGGGACTTTGCGGTGGATCTGCGTCTTTCAAGCACAAAGCCCGCCGTGCTTCACGGCCGCTCGGGACTGAGTCAAAAAGGGCCCGGTCCCGGGCAAGCCTCCTATTACAGTTCGTTCACAAGGCTCCAGGGAAGCGGGACGATACGCGTGGAGGGCGAGCTGATCCCGCTCCAAAAAGCACAAGCGTGGATGGATCATGAAGTCACCAGCGCCGGACTTCCGGACAATATCGAGGGCTGGGACTGGTTTGCGATTCAGCTCGAGAACGGTGAAGAGTTCATGCTCTATCAGCTCAGAACAAAGGCCGGAAAAAAAGACCTTTATAGCAAGGGAAGTTTTATTCAAAAAGACGGCACGGTTATCAGCCTGAAACACGACGATTACACGATCGAACCCTTAGGCACATGGAAAAGCCCCAACAGCGGGACCGTCTACCCCAGCGGTTGGAAGATTCTGGTAAAAAAAACCGGCCATGAATTTGAAATCACGCCGACTGTTCGCGCTCAGGAATTACTCACCCAAAAGTCGACGGGCGTGAATTACTGGGAGGGCCGCTGCAAGGTTGCAGGGAGCCGCGCCGGTCAACCCGTCACCGGATCAGCCTACGCGGAACTTACCGGGTATGACAAAGCGTTAACTTACTCATGAAGACCCCTTCCCTCCGGAGGGCTCGGGCTGGGCATTGCCTCTTCCCGACGGGACTGAACGTGCGGATCCCCAAGGAGGCAGGAACCCGAACGGGCCGCTTTGGATCAAACGGGCTCTGAGGGAGCTTTTACAAAGGGCAGATTCCGGCGGACGATTGTGGGATGACAATTCGAATCAAATCTGATAAACTTCTCGAAATTTTAGCCCGCTCTGCAGCGGCGAAAGACCTTCAAGGCAGTTCAAGGATTCCCCTGCCTACCGGAAGCTTTCAAGGTTTACAGCAGCAGGAAAATTTACCCACCTGCTGGCATTGTTCGATAACGCCTGAGGTGCAGCTGTGCAGACCTCGAAATATCTGCAGCGGAAGGCGTTTCAAAGATTGACTTTACGGGGCGTAGCGCAGCCTGGATAGCGCACACGCTTGGGGTGCGTGTGGTCGGTGGTTCAAATCCACTCGCCCCGACCATCCTCAAAAGGCTCGGGACGATCTCCCGGGCCTTTTTTCTTTTTACCCCTCCGCTCTGCTCTTCCCCGCAGAGGAATGTCACGTTTACGCCCTCGCTGTCCTTGCGCTTGGGCAACAGTCCAAATTCAACTCTGCCCGCTCGTAGGGAACTCAGCAAAATTCCTGCGGCAAATTGCGGGTCATGAACAGCGCCGGGATGCCGGCCGTACTCGGAAGTGCTTAAGCTGCTCAACTGAAAGCACTTAGAGTATGCCATCGGACTATGGGAGCAAGGTCAAATCGCAAGGGATTAGGGCGAAACAAAACAACCCGTGATCGAGGATCTCATAAAAAAAGCCCTTCGTCCTTGCCCTCGCCTCCCTTCTGATCCCTGCCCAAGAAATGATAACGACCTCCCTTCATCCGCCTCTCAGAAAATGGAGCGCGTCCCTAAACACAGAAAAAAATCCGCCTTTTCCCCTGAAGCCTTTGCTTCAGTGACTCGGCGGCACAAGAACGCACTGCGGCGCGTCTTGATTCTTAAAGCTGTGTTCTCGAGGATCGCGTTAAAGTGAACGCCCGGGATCTCAACAGGAAAGAAAAAAAACAGAGGCAGGAACATAAATTTCAAAGCCGATACGATTCTCAAAGGCGGCGGCTCTGGACAAAAAAAGGCGGATCAGCTTAATGAAGACTTTCATTCTGCTGATCCGCCCTCTTGGAATTACTTGACGGCATCCTTAAGCCCGGCGCCTGCAGAGAATGCAGGTACCTTGCGGGCCTTGATCTTGATCGTCGCACCAGTCTTGGGATTGCGGCCCGTACGCGCCTTACGGTTGCGGACGAGAAAGCTACCAAAGCCGATGAGAGAGACCTTCTTGCCTTTCTTCAGAGAACCCTTAATGGCCTCGAAAGTGGCATCGATCGTCTTCCAGGCCTGCGCCTTGGAAAGACTGGTCTTCTTAGCAACTTCTTCAACGAGTTGTGCTTTATTCATGTTGTCACCCCCTTTCGCGATGTCGCTGTTAAAAAAATTAATACTGCTTCCACTCTTCACGCGCATCGCGGCTCAAAAGATCTGAGACAGCCGCGCGCGCCTCTTTGTTTTTAAAAACCAGCTCATACACTTCATTCATGAGCGGCAGAGTAATCTCCAGCTTTTCACAAAGCTGATGGACGCTTTCTGAGGTATCCACCCCCTCAGCGACCATCTCCATCCCCTTGAGAATATCCGCGATTTTCTGTCCTTCGCCGATCAGCCTTCCCACGCGAAGGTTACGACCATGCTGTGAAAAGCAAGTGGTCGCCAAGTCACCCAGACCGGACAAACCGAAGAAGGTGTTGGGGTTCGCGCCCAGCCGTATCCCAAGACGCGTCATCTCGAAGAGTCCCCGTGAGATGAGCCCGGACTTCGTATTGTCGCCGAATTTAAGTCCGTCGCAGACGCCCGCCGCAATCGCTATCACATTTTTGAGCGCTCCGCCCAGTTCGACGCCGATGATGTCGTCCTGAGAATAAATCCGGAAGAATTTGTCATTGAAGGCCGCTTGGACCTTTTGAGCATACTGAGGCTGGTCGCAGGCCGCAACGACGAGAGTGGGCATGTTGCGGGCCACTTCTTCAGCATGGGAGGGCCCCGAGATAACCACAACGGGAGTTTCCTGCCCCAGAGCCGAATAGATAATCTGCGACGGTCTCAGGCAGGTCTTCTTTTCAAGCCCCTTGGCCACAGAGACGAAGACTTTGCCCTTGTAGGAAGTTTCTTTGACCTTGAAGAGAACGGCCCTTAAAAACTGGGTGGGGACGGCGAGAACGACTATGTCGCCGAACCGGACGGCCTCATGAACGTCTGCAGTGATCTGCAGACTTTCCGGTAGCGGAACACCGGGAAGAAATTTTTTGTTTTCGCGTTTCGCCTTAAGTTCAGCCGCATAATCGGGGAAAGCGGACCAGAGCATCACTTCGTTTTGGTTGCGGGCGGCTACGGCAGCAAGCGCTGTCCCCCAGCCTCCGTCGCCTAAAACGGTGATTTTGAATTTTTGTTTCATTCAAAAAATTCCGGATCCTTGATACGAAGGTTCAGCAAACAACGTGAATTCCCTTGCTGGACAAGGCTTAGAACGGCGTTACTGTACCAGATAAAAAAAGGCGGGTCAAAAACAATTTGAGGTTTTTTTAAAATTTCTCAGATTTGACAAGGGCTGGAGGCCGGGCGCAAAAACTATCCGGCCGTCAGCAGTTTAAAAACCGTGACGCGGGACTCGACGTCTTCAGGAATTCTGACCAGCCTCATGGAAGCATCCACAAAAACATGCAGAGAAAATCCCGTCACCAGCAGAATTCCGGAAGCTTTGTTGAAAACTTGATACTCAAAGCGGAGTTTAGCTTTAGTCATTTCGCTCACGCTGGTGCGGACAATCACCAGGTCATCATAGGTCGAGGGATGCCGGTACTTGGCGTGGGTTTCGACAACGGGCAGGAAATAACCTTTTTTTTCACACTCCGTGTAGGGAAGTCCCAAAGCCCGGAAATACTCGGTGCGGGCCGCTTCGAACCACGTGAAGTAGTTAGCGTAATAACTGATGCCCATTTTGTCGGTATCTGCGTAGCGGACCCGGTATTCGAAATCAAATGTTTCCACGAAGCCCCCGAAGCGCCGGAGAATTTTTCTTACGGCGGCTGATCAACCGCCACAGCAGATATCCCGTCAGGATCCCTGCCGCATTTGCCGCAGCATCAGCAGGATCCGCCCTGCGTCCGGGAACCTGCGTCTGCAGAAGCTCGGTGAGAATTCCGGCAGCCAAGCTCCATCCCATGGCCAACGGGCCGCGCAGCAGTCTGAGTGCTGAATGTTCAGAATAAGTGCCGAGGGCTTTAACGGTAAGACCAAAAAAAACGGCATACTGAAGCGCATGCAGAAGTTTGTCGTTTAAGGAGGCCACAATTTCGGGGATGCCCTGACCCGGTACGCAGGCCGCGGCAGCGACAAACAAATTCGCCAGTATGAAAAGTGAGCGGTAGTAGAAAGCGTCGGGTATCCTTCGACGGCGTCGGGGCTCCGCGTTCATGGCGACGCGCCTAAAAAGACTCTTTGATTTTGTCGAAGAAGGCTTTCTTGCGGGTCTGGATTTTCTCTCCGCGCAGTTTAGCCAACTCCGTCAAAAGTTTCTTTTCTTCGGGACTGAGCTTGGAAGGCACTTCGATTTCCACACGGACATAAATATCGCCGCGCTGATTTTCCTGATTGAAATGAGGCAGACCTTCCCCTTGGATTTGCAGAATTTTTCCTGCCGGCGTACCCGCTCCCACTTTCAGCTCAGCCTGCCCGGAAAGCGTGGGACATTGTACCGAGCCTCCGAGCGCCGCCGTGGTGTAGGGAATCAGCAGTTCACAAAAAAGGTTTTCGTCCTTGCGCTCAAAAAAAGAATGATCCTGAACATGAATATCGACGTAGAGATCACCCCGAGGCCCCCCGACTTCGCCGGCTTCGCCTTCGCCTGTAATTTTAAGCCGGGCCTGACTGTGTATCCCCGGAGCAATTTTGAGATTAAGCTTGCGGGTCTTTCTCACTCTTTTCTTGCCGCGGCAGACATCGCAAGGCTTCTCGATAATCTCCCCTTCGCCGTGGCAGGTCGGGCATGTCCTCTTCAGGGTAAAGAAACCCTGAGAGACCCTCACCTCTCCGCGTCCCCCGCAGCCGCCGCAGGTTGAGCGCTTGGATCCTGCAGCCGCGCCGGAACCTTTGCAGTCAACGCAAATTTCCAGCCGGGGAAATTCCAGGTGGAGCTCTTTGCCGGACAGGACTTCCTCGAGCGAGATCTCCGCAGGCATCTGAAGATCAGCTCCCCGTCTCGGTCTTCTTCCGCCGGAAGCGCCGCCTCGGCCGCCGCCGAAAAAATCCTCGAAGAGATCCCCGAAGATGTCGCCGAACCCGCCGAAACTTTCCGCAAAATCTTCAAAGCCTTGAAAACCATGACCTCCCAGCGAGTGACCAAACTGATCGTATTGAGAGCGTTTTTGAGCATCGCTGAGAACAGCATAAGCTTCAGCCGCTTCTTTGAATTTGTCTTCGGCTTCTTTATTGCCCGGATTGCGGTCAGGATGGTACTGGAGAGCTATCTTGCGGTAAGCTTTCTTAATTTCGTCCGGCGAGGCTGTTCGGCTCACACCGATCACTTCGTAATAATCTCTTTTCTGAGCCATGGTGTTTTCTCCGAATCCTGGGTGTTTGACGGTCTGAGCGGAATGTCCGCGGGACCGAGAGGCTAGGGAGCCTCTTGGGAGTTCGACGGCGCCGGAGCAACCCGGACATTCACCTTCGCCGCTCTGAGCAGCCGGTCGTGCAGCATGTAACCCGCCTCGTGTTCCTGGATCACAACGTCCTCGGGACCTGTTTCAGGAATGTGGGCGATGGCTTCGTGCTTGTGGGGATCAAACAGCTCGCCCAGGGACTGAATGCGCGAAAGCCCCTGGCCTTTGAGCGTATCCAAAAACTGCTTGTGAATCATCTGGATCCCCGACACGAGATTCTTCAGGGCCGGCGATTCCTGCTGCTGCGCCTGAGCATGCGTCAGAGCCCGTTCAAAATTATCAAGGACGGGCAGAATCGAACGGATGAAATTCTCCTGACTGAACTTGACGAAATCATCACGCTCGCGGGCGAGCCGTTTTTTGGCATTCTCAAAATCCGCTGCCGAACGCATTAGTTTTTCCCTCAGCCCCTCGAGCTCCTCGAGGCGCTTCATGAGGTTCTCGTATTCGCTGCGCTGTAAGACGATTTCAGAGGGCTCCGGCGCTCCGGCGTCCTGAATTTTTTCCTCGGAAGAACGATTATCCATTTTTTCCTCGATCCTTTGATTCGGTTGAAATCGCGCGGTCCCGTCTCAGATTCTGTCCTCGAGAATCCGGCTCATCAGAGCCGCCATGCGGGAAACCAGCGGTATGGTTTGGGTATAGCGCATCCGCTTGGGGCCGACGATCGCGAGCGTTCCGAAACCGCCCTCGGCGGAGTCGTACCGGGCAAAAATCACGGAACAGTCATGAAAAGCCTCCGGCTCGTTTTCCATCCCGATGCGCACGGAGACCTCCCGGCCCGGTTCCTGCTGAGCTGTGATCCACTCGGCAAGCCTGCTTTTTTCTTCAAAAAGTCTGAAAAGATTACGGACTTTACTGACATCCTGAAATTCAGGTTTCTCGAGAATGTGAGTGGACCCCTGAAAGTAAAGCCTCACGCGGCTGGGTGCCCGCTGAGCTTGCGGAGCCACAACGAAACTCGCCTCTCTCGTAAAATCAGCCAGCCTTCGGGAAGCTTCTTCGAGCAAAGGCTCCGTCTCGCGCGTTTCAATCGACAGACCCAAAACACCCGCATCCACGGCCTCAAGACCGCTCGGGTCAGAGGCCAGAGCCGGACAGGTGTCAACATAGTAACGGTAGCCCTGATCGGTGGGAACTCGTCCCGAAGATGTGTGAGGCTGCGCCAGATAACCGAGATCTTCGAGATTGCCCATTTCGTTACGCAGCGTGGCAGGAGAATAATCCATGTGATAGCGTTCGCGCAGAAGGCACGATCCCACAGGGGCGGCCGTTTCAATATGGGTTTCGACGACGCAGCTTAAAATGACTTCCTGCCGGGGTGAAATGGGATGCATGAAGGGCATTGTAGCAAAAAGCCGGCCGCGGCTCAACCTGTCCGAAGCGGGAAATTTTACAGGATGGGTGCGGCGGAAAGAGCGCCCTGAAAATCGATCTTTTTCTTGCGGAAAAGCTCCAGGGCATCACGGGAAATAACGTGTTCATCCGCCTCCTGGGCAATCGAGAGGGTCAGATAATCGTAATCGCCGAACTGATAGCTTCTGAGCAGATCCACGAACTCTCTCGAGATAAGATTCAGAAGGTAAATCATATCTTCATGGGTGACAATTGATTCCCGGCTGTAATTGTTCAGATCCTTCAGCGATACGGAATCAAACACGAATGAGAAAAAAGGCTTTTCACTCTCTTTCTCATAGACCACGCGTATTTTGATATCCCGAAACGTATTGGCGATACGCTCGTCGGAAGCGATCATCATCTGCGCGCGGCGCGTCATCTGCTCGGCAAGAAAATCGCCGAGGTGAATCTCTTCGACCGGAAATTCCTGCTCCCAATCCTCAAGGCTGTCCTGAATCTGAATGTCTTCCGGGAAAGGAATTTTCTGGATGACGCCCGCCGAGTTTAAATACTGAAACGGGATCACCCGGGAAATTTTGGGCTCTTCGCCGCGGTAAGAAACCAGAAAAAGATACTGCGCATCAGCCGACTCGGGAATCACGGGCTGGCCCGCCCGTTCAGGATGAACATCCGCATAGACAAGCACCTCGCCGCGCTGAACCCGGGCACTGCGGATATCCTTCAGAATCCAGGACGCCGGAGGTTCCGTGGATCCTATGGGGCGGAGAGCCTTAAAAAAAAGATTCTGAAGAGCCTCGGGCTGCATTCCGGGATCAAAATAAGTTTCGAGGAGTTCCTCGACGCCCTTCTGCTCTAAGTCTTTAAAAAACTGCCGGACCGGTTTATGCCACAGCACCGCCCGGTTCTGCTTCATCTCGTGCATAACCCGCTTACGGTACTCTTCGCGCGAGATGTCCCAGATCCGGACCCGGCGCACATCGTTGACATAACCCTTGAGAATCAGCTGAAGCCCTGTGTTTTCGACATCGGTCGCCTGGAC
>VFQY01000100.1 GCA_018883425.1 Candidatus Omnitrophota bacterium
CTCCTCAAGAGTAAGACGGTTCTCTTGGAAAAGAGGGAGAACGACGAATCCGACCCCTCCGGCCAGAAGCACCGCGAAAAGCGCAGCCTTTGGAATCAAACCGAATCGCATGGCAATATTCAAGGTTTCCCGGTTCATTCTTTGACCTCGACCTCCGTAACAACCACGAATCGAACTCTTTTTTTATTCTGTTCCCCCGCGGTACTGGTTTCGAGGACCGAGTTTTTAAATTCGGCTGACCGGTTCAAATCCTCGAGGAAACGCGCCAAGACCACTTCAGGCGATTCACTCTGAACAGCTCCTAACAAACGCAGAGTCGGCTTCGGCTCTTTCGAGTAATCCACATTCACAAGCCTCATCGCCTCAGGAATCGTGCGACTGAGGGCTTTCAGCGCCGAGGAAACATCCGGAGAAGGGCTAATCGTTTTTATCTGCGCCTGTCTTGCTGCGGTCTCACGCGCCGATTCCCCTAGAGCTGCAATCTTTTCCCTGAACGGAAGCAGTGAGTCCAGTTTTTTCTGCTGCAGAATTAACTTTGACTGCTGCGAGGATAAATAAACCTTTCCGGCAGCAAAGAGACCTCCGAAAAAAAGCGTTAAAAGAAGCGATCCCGTGAGAAGACATCGGCCTAAAAATTCAAATTTAGGTTTGAGCAGATCTTCCTCGCCGCCGAAATTGAAGCGGTCTTTTCTCATCAGCCCGAGACCGGGAAGCGGCGCGTAGGAAAGATCAAGCTCAGGGTAAAAACCCTGCAGGCTCAGCGTCTTCACAGGCAAACGCAGCTGAGCGGCAAGATAATTTTCAAGCCCCTTGATGGCCGCACCGGCTCCGGAAAGACAGATTTCTTCGATGCGGTCGGCGGGAAATTGCCGCTGATGCTGGGCCGCTGTGCTTTTAATCTCGCCGACCATTTTCTCAAAGAGGGGCCTCATACGCGCCGCGAGCTGAGAGAGCTTGGGCTCACCCTCATGCGGCATAAGGTCAGGCGTCGGCAATCCGATCTCTGCTTTCAGAGCCGCCGCTTCCTCAAAACGGATCTCGAGAGGCTGATCGTCCACCATGAGCCGGCCGGTAATGGCCTGAGTAATGTTTTCATCACCCACAGCAATCTCTCTGACGAAACCCACCTCGCCTTTCCTGAAAACCATGAGACTGGTTTGATCCTCTCCGATATGGACCAAAAGAGCGTTGGGGGCTGTCAAAAAAAGGTGCTGCCGATTGAAACTCTCGTAGACAAAGGGCATCAGGGTCAGTGTTTCGGGATAAACGGCCAACTGATGAAAAACCCCCAGAATCTTATCAGCGGTTTCGCTTTTAAGGATTCCCACGCGCAGGTATTGATCCTTCTCCTCGAAAAGAAGGCGCGGAGCTTCCGCTGAAAAGGGAATTTTTTCGGCTAACTGAAAAAGAATGGCATTCTGCATTTCACGGGCGGGCGCATCCGGTTTGTCGATTTCAGCGATAAACGCGAACCTGTCACGGAGCAGTATGCGTACCGGGGTTTTTCGGCTGATCCGGAAGTCCTGATAAATCTTCTCGATTTTCGCGCGGAGGCCCGAAAAACCGTCATCTTTCTTCAGCTGACCCGGCTCGGCAAGCGGAAACTTTCCAAACTTCAGGACGTCGCGGCGGCCGCCTGTCTTCTTCACGAGGAGAGCCTTCACCAGGCCTGTAGAAATTTCGAGCAGAAGTTCAGTGCGCGCCTGCGCCTGAAGGCCGGCCTGAAGAGACGGCTGCACCTCCGCCGAAACTGCGGCGGAAGGCTTCGGTCCATCAATATCCGGAATACCTTCAAAGATCGCTGGGATCTTTTTAGACAGTCCCGAGGGTTTCTTCTTGGACATCCAGGACTCCGGATTTTTCTGGGGAAGACAAACGGTCGTCCCGATTTCCAAACTCGCGGCTCAGAACCTCAAGGGCAAGACTCGCGTAATCACGGGCTCCTAACGAGGCCGGATCGTAAAGCGAGATAGGCTGGCCCGCGCTCGGCGCTTCGGTGAGTTTAACGTTGCTGCGTATCTCCGTACAAAACACCTTGTCTTTCAAGTGTTCGCGCACGGCCTGAATCACTTCACGGCTGATCGTGGTCCGGGCATCCACCATCGTTAAGAGAACGCCGAGCACGCGGAGGTCGGGATTAAGACGGCGCCTGACCTGCTCCACGGTGTTGAAAAGCTGTTTCATTCCCTCCATCGCGTAATAGTGCGCCTGGATGGGAATGATGAGCTTTTTCGCAAAATTCATGGCGTTCACCGCCAAAAGGCTTAACGAAGGAGCGCAATCGATGATCACAAAATCATAGTGAGAACTGTCAAGGTTCGCAAAAATCTCTTCCAGAATCTTCTCGCGCCCGATCCTGGAGACCAGCTGGATTTCGGCTCCGGAAAGAAGGATGTTCGAAGGAGCTACCCAAAGATTTTTGATATCTGTCCAACGGATGATCTCCTGAATCGAACGCTCAGGATTCATGAGAATGTCGTAAATCGATTCGTCCAACTTTGACGGATCCACCCCGACGCCCAGGGTGGCGTGACCCTGCGGGTCTAAATCCACAAGAAGAACGCGGTAGCCCTTGTCGGCAAGCGCTGCGCTTAAATTCACAGCGGTGGTGGTTTTACCGCATCCGCCTTTCTGGTTAATGATGGCCAGTGTGCGCACTCTCGTTACCTCCTTGGACAGTCGGACAGCGGTTTCCAAGAATCTTGTTTATCAGGTTTGCAGGGATCAGACAGATGCTGACTACCTTTATCGGTAAAACCGGCAGAATATTGATAGAGTTTCTCGCGGAATGAGCGGATCGGGGGCTTAATAACCCTGACGTTCAGGCTCGAGTGTCCAAACGTACTTTTGAAAACCGGCAAACGGCCGAAGCGGCGAAGAATAAAATTGGTAAAACCCTCTTTGATTGTTCAGCAAAACTCTGCGGACGATACTGAAAGAGGAGCATAGCACAGGCGTGAAGTCACCCCGGACATCCTGCAGATAACAGCGGGAACTCGTCCCATTCGCATAAACTAAACTATTGGAGAGATTGAGGGTCAAGCTTGCGGACTGCCCGGCCGCCATGAACGCCCGCGCACCCCGAGCAAGGCTGATGAGGACATTGCCGTTAAACGACTGCGGGGCGATATCGCTCCTCGTCAAAACTAATTCCATAGCGTTGTTGATGCCGTCGGCTTTTTCGTCGACAAAAACAAAGTTTCTGGCTGAGCCGGTATCCTGAAACCTAATGTAGCGGCGCGAATAAAGCTCGGAGTCACTCAGCTTGGTGGCGGGACCCGCAATGTAAATCCTATTCGTGCTGGAGTTGCGCGCCGCAGAGTAGAGCGTCACCCCGGAAATCTCGTGAAACAGCCCGTTGAAACCGGCGGGAGGATTGGCTGAGTTACCCACGCTAATCGTTCCTCCGGCAATGATTGTAATTTTTCCTCCAGGCGAGGGACTCACCCGCAAGGGGCCGGTTAGGGCAGTGTTCAGCAGGACATCACCCCTCACAACAATCGTCCCGCTCCCTGTGATCGTGACAGCGCCCGTCGTCCTAAAGCTGGAGAAGTTTTGAACCCCGCTCACCGTGTAAGTTCCCGAACTTATCGACTTGCTGATTCTCGATGAATTCGCGTTCAGGAGCGCGTCAAAACCATTCATTTTCGTCCGATGCTCCGCTGGATCAAAAATCGGCAGTTCGGGGTAGGGAGGCCCCACGATTTTGACCTTCATAGAGACTCCCGCTCCCTGAGCCTCCTCGCCGGTCGGAACATAAATAACGCCGTTGAAAAATGAATCGCTCGAGCCGATGATGGTCCCCCTCGACCATAGGTCACCCGTCAACTGGCTCGATTGAATCGTCAGGTCTCCGCTGTCTTGACCCTGAAAAAAAGAGAAATTAAAAAACGGGCTCATGCCGCGCCGGGCTTCCAAAGTCAGCTGCCGCCGAATGTCCTGTCCCGTGAATCCGGAGGGTTGAACACCCGTCGCCCGGAAGCGAAGGTTATCGACAGAGGCCGACAGTACAGCAATCTCGAAACTGCCCCCGCCAAAAGACCGGGTCTTTGCCGTCTGGTCGCTCCAATCTGTGTCACCGCGCAATTCTTCCAGAAACCACTCTTTACCCGCCTCAGCCAACGCTAAAGCACGTAAAGAATCCATTTGATGCGTTTGGGCACCCAGCGATGACGCGACAAGCGAAGCCCCGACTGCGCTGAAAAGTCCAACAAGGACCATCAGCGCAATAACCCCGAGGAGCGCAAAACCTCTCGGATTGGACACTTTAAGGAAATCGCATGGCTTCATGTGCCGTCTTTCTGGGCCTGATGGTCGTCTCCATATCCACCGTTTGACCGCCCTTTTCCAGAATCACCCGAATTTTAATTCTTTCCCAGACTGTGTAAGCAGACAACCCGGTCGTGTAGGCATTCATAAATTTTCCGCTCGAACCGGAACAGGCCAAAGCCGCCGTGCCATCAGCAGCAAGGCATTCAAAGGTGAGTGCCTTGACGTTATCAGCAAGCGAGGAATCGTAGCTCGTTGTTCTGGTTTGGTAGCCTTTTCCCGGAATGAAGGTATAAAACGTGGCCGCTCTTGTAACCCGCAAAGTCGAATCCGCTGTCTGGAGGGCATAGATGAACCGATCGCTCGTATAATTCTGGCTGGGCGGATCCTCTCTGGTCGTGCTGCTCAGAGACATCCGGGCTGAAACAGTCGAATCGATCTTCCACTCATCCGACGACCTAAGATCACGGCCGAGCTTCGCGAGAACCAGATTACCGGTTTCTTCAAGCTCGGCCTGCACGGTATGAACGCCTACAGCCTCGACCGCAACCTTGATCAGAGGGGCCGTCACCATGGCCATAATCGAGAGCACGGTGATCACGACTATCAGCTCGGCGAGGGTAAATCCGGAGCGGCTGAAAAAAACCGCTGGGAACGCGCCTTTCTTCTTAGTGTTTATTCGTGACATAGGTCTGCACCTCTACCCGCTCCCCGCTCGTGTGCCGTATGATGATTTTAACGGATTTTCGACGGTTCATTTCAGGATCAAGCCCCAGCTCGGGCGGGGATGGCTCCACAACAACCTGATACGTGTAGTACGTGTAAAGATCTCCCTTGAACACACGCGGCCCTTCACTTCGCAATTGAGAGAAACGCATGCCCGAGACACGCTCATACTGGTATTCTGCAAGCATCGCGGCCGTGCGAGCAATCTCCGCCTGGGCGCCGGATTGGGCAAAACCGGCCATAATGGGAAGAGCGGCTGTCACGATGATCGAAAAAACAACCAGCGCAATGACAAGTTCGGCCAGCGTAAATCCCGAGGAATTTCGGCTCATGAACTCACCAGCTCAACCTTGCCGGTTCCCCGCCTGATTTTCAGTCCGTAGGGAGGATTCAATCGGATGAAGGCAAACTCGCCAATGTCCGCGTCGTTTAGATTCCATACCTCGCCGCGGCGGTCAAAAATAAGACCGGAAGTCCCGGCTAACGCAACATCTGAAATCTTGACGCCGTCAAAGTCTCCCTGGTTGAGGAAGACGCTATAGCCCCCTTTGGTCAAGGGGTTCATCATGACGGCCCATGCCCCGGGGCTGACTTCTCTTTGCAGCTCGTACTTGTGATTGGGGGAATCAAAGATGACAGCCGTTCTTTGTCCCGTGTCGAGGGCGAACATTTGGGCATAACGGATGTCTGAGCGGATTTTCTGAGCGGCATACCCGGCGCGGATATCCGTTAAATTATCCAGCCGCGGGAAGACGAAAATTCCGAGCACGGTGACAAGGCTCAAGACCACAACGAGCTCGATCAAGGTGAGGCCTGTTTGACGGCTCTGATTTTTCATGGTTTTTAACCGTCCCGGAAATCTAGAGTCTAATTTTTTCGAACCGGCCTCCGCGCCCATCGTAGCGCCATACATTCGTTCTTGAGGCCGGACTGCGGTAACTGTCTTCGGCGAGCTTGCTCCATTGCCAAAGACCGCGCTCAGCCCGCAAAACCTCCTCAAAACATCTGAGCGTTTTGCCGCAAGAACCTCTGTCTGCTCCATCCAGCGAGGCGGGGTAGTTTTTTCCCCCGCCTCTGGCCGGATCGAGAAAGTACAGGTTGATCCCGGTTCGGATCGAACTCACAACGGCGGCTTCCATCGAGGAGCGCAGACTCCGCTCTATCCCCTGATAGACCGTAATCTGAACCGCCATCAGAACACCGGCAAGGAAAGCGCAGAAAACAAATTCAAATGCCGTAATCCCCCGCTGACTCGCCCGTGAGGACGCACTCTTGAAATTCAGCGGTTCATCGGCGGCCTTCCTACGATGCCAGGAATTCACCGTTCGCTTTCGTATACACGTAATTCGTTCCTGTCGGCCCCATGTAAGTGGTTGCATTGACCTTGGTCCACTGATCGGTAATGCCGCCCTGAGTGAGCACATTGACAAAACAAGGACTCACCTTCGAGCACAAGACATTGCTGCCGACGGCGTCCAAGGTGTCGGGAAACGGATTCGCCACACTGGGGTTTTGCTTCAGCTGATTGACCTGAAACGTCAGAATTCCAGCACGGACACCCGCGGCAACGCCTGCCTCATTCGCAGCCTTGGCATCTTCCGTGAGATTGACATACTTCGGCACTGCAACGGCCGCCAGAATGGCCAGAATGACGATAACCATAATCAGCTCGATCAGCGTAAATCCAGCCTCACCGCCTGCTTTTCTTTTCACAAACCCTCCTCCGTTCAGCATTTTATGCCGGCGGGTCATAAAAACCCGCCGCCATGTCCACTCAAGTCCGCTAAAAAAAGATCACTGGAAAGATCCCGTAGCGGGAGTATACGTGTACGTTGTGCCCGTCGGACCTTTATAAGACGTCGCGCTCACACGCTCCCACTGCTCGGAGATGCCCGGATCAAGAACCGTCGTAAAGCAGACGTTGGTCTTCGAGCAAAGCCCGTTCGCAGCAC
>VFQY01000019.1 GCA_018883425.1 Candidatus Omnitrophota bacterium
TTTGTGGCGGTATTTTTCTATCCTGGCTTTTCGAGAGCGAGTTAAAAAAAAGTTGGAGATTGTGAGGATTGTAGATGGATCGGATTTCATCCATTTCTTCAGGTGAGATTTGCTCGAGTCTTTCGAGAGTGAAGGTGTGCTTTTTTCCGTTCAGCATCATCTCGTGAGTCCCTGAAAGGGGATACTGCTGTCTCAAATTCGCAGGAAAGGGCGGAATCTCTTTCTTTAAAGCACCGTTGCGGTCATACAGGTGTTCATAAAGAGTTCGAAAACGGGCTCTTTGTCCGGCATCCGTCTGATGAAGACCTGATCCGATGTCCGCTAGGGCGGACTCCTCATGGCGATTTTTCAGCAGTCTGCCGAGGAGCCCTTTGAACGCTCTCCTTACGGTTGAGTCGGCCGCTTTGAGACGGGGCACCATTCTGTCGACGATTTGCGCCCGAGTTTCCGGATCATCGGCATTCAGCAAATTTAAAAGATCGCCTCTTAGAGTTTCCATGAGTTGCGGGGGGCGCGCCCGCAGTTCGGATCTTGACGAGGCATCGGCCGCCGGCACCGCGGTTCGCCGATGAGCCTCGATCCATGCACTCATGCTGAGGATACGATCGTTCTTGGTGGATCCGCGGGCCTGGCGGGCTGCGGCGTCAAGCCGCTTGAGAAAAGCCAGGAAACGGTGCGGTCCGTCGGCGGATTGCCGGGCCAGGACAAAGTCGCTGGGGGATCGCACCGCAGATGCCCAAGGTGCCGCAGGCATCAGCCTTTCACCCCAACTTTCTGTCATGCGTTCGCGGTAACGTCGGCGGTGAACGCCGCTGAATTCATGGATGAAGGGGGCGATGATGGTGTAGGAGACCCCTGAATTCCGCAGGATCTCCCTTATCGCATCGCGGTGAAACCCGCCAAAAACAAGCACTGCAGTTTCTTCCCCCGGAGTCTTGAAAAACTCATCGAGTCTTTTCTTGACGGCAACATCCCGTTTTTCTGCGAGTTCGTAAAAACGCAGGGCATAGGCTATGCCCTTTTCCCACCGTCTTGAAAAGACCGCGGGTCTGCCTGTCGCCGATGCGGCAAATTGGGAAAAAGTATCAGCCGAAAAATCCTGAAGCGAGGCACGCAGAACCTTGTATTCGGCCGCCGAAAGGGAAAGGGAACTGAGCTTTTTTAGAAGAAGGATCTGTTTGTAATAAGCAAAAGTTTTTCTCGCTGCCGCAGGTGCGCCAAGGGATTCAGCGATTTGATCTTCAAAAGCTGAAAGTTCCGCGGCGAGTGACCGCAGATTTATAGCGGCTTCAGAGAACTTCTGGGGTTCCGAGAGAATTCTCATAAAGCGGCTGACGGCCGGAAAAGGTTCGCTTGAGTCAGAGCGCTGTAATCCTGCCGTGAGAAGAGCGGGGTTAAGACTGACAAGCCTCGCCAAATAATCCGATAGCCCTAGATGGCCCGATTCAAAACCCGCTTTGAGCCGCATCCAGACCTTGAGTCTTTTGGGGAAATATCGGTTGGCCAGTAACTCAATTTCGCGTTCGAAGACTGCGAGGTCCTCCTCGGTCTCGTTCTGCAAGGAAGCTGTTTTGTTGTAGCTATCGACGTTGGCGAGGTTCAGCCGCATATCGTCGATTCCCAGCAGAGCGAAGTCTTTACTGCGGGTGATATGAGCGTATTCTGCTCCTCCGATCCGCAGCTGATCCATTAAAAAGTAAGCTGCGATTTCCCGTGAGGCGTCTGCCGTAAAAAAACCAAAGTAGGCATCCGAGGGAATGGGTCCGGCATAGCCTTCTTGAAAGACCTTTTTGACAGCAGCCGTTCGCACGAAATGATGGATTAAAGCAGCGATTTTTTCCTGGGCCTCGAGCGAATCGTGCGCGTCCTGAATAAAAATAATTTTTTTGGGGTGACGCCCCAGGAAGGTTTCCTCGGCCCGTCCGAGATTTTCCGGGATTGTCCATGGTGCGGCAGCGGCGCGGACTTCCGGAAACTTGGAGGCATTGGCGGGAATGTCTGAAAAAAAGATGCTCAGGCAGAGCATCCATACGGCCGGCCTGGTCAGATGGGCAAAGGAGGTTGATGAAATGGAATGGGATTGCATAGGCTCCGCACAGCGCAATCAAAACGATTCAGGAAATTTATCCGCCGGAAACCTCGATTGCAAAAAATATTTTCGGGAATGAAAAAGAAGTTATAAGAGGCTATCCCAAAGAGGTAATTACTGTCAGGGGCTGGAGCGTCACCGCGAGCGTTTGGTTCCGAGAGAGGGAAATTGGTCACGGTGCTCTTTTTACAGGAACCTTGAAGAGCTGGGGTGCCGGCCGGGAAATGCGCGAAGAACAGCCGGAAAAATCTTTTTTTTAGAGGTATGCTTTTCTTAAGGCCCTGAAAGAGGTATTTATGAAAAAAATTCTGATTGTGGATGATGAAGAGTCGTTCGGGGATATTGTGAAACTGAACTTGGAATATACAGGGTTGTATAGGGTTTGTGCGGAAAAGGAAGGTCTTCGGGCTGTTGAATCAGCGCTCCGCGAAAAACCAGACCTGATTATCCTGGATATGCTGATGCCTGACACCGATGGAGTGGCCATTCTGGAGGCTTTGAGAGCGGAACCCAGCCTCAAGAAAACGTCCGTTGTTTTTTTGACGGCCTTCATGTCGGATCGCGATCTTCAGGCTTTGAGAGTCAAGATCGGCGTGAATGTGCCCATTTTATCCAAGCCCATTTCCTCGGAGAAACTGCTCGAAGCCATCGGCCGGTACGCCCGCTGAACCAGGACCCCGAAAAATCCGGAACCCAGGGTTGACAAACGCCGTGAATTCATGCATTCTTTGAGTGATTATGAAACAGCAGTATCGAACGGATGTTCTGAGTTAGAAGCGCGAACCGCATGGCGAAAAAATCGCCGCGCGGTTTTTTTGTTTCTATCCGGAGCACCGTCGATTTGAAAGGAGCCGCGGGAATGGCAAGAGGCAAAGTGAAGTGGTTCAACAACCAAAAAGGTTACGGTTTCATCACTCCTGAGAATGGAAGTGATGTGTTTGTTCACCATACAGCAATTCAGGGCGAAGGTTACCGCTCCCTGGAAGAAGGTCAGGACGTCGAATTTGAGATCCAGAAGGGTCCCAAAGGCGATCAGGCTGTTAACGTCGTGAAGAAGTAAAACTTGATTTGATTCGAAGATGGCCCGGCTGAAAAAGTCGGGCCATTTTTGCTTTATCCGGGAGAAATAAACGCATGAGAAACACGAAGATTATCGCGACCCTAGGGCCAGCTTGTTCCGGCAAGGAAAGTCTCGGAACCTTGATCCGCGAAGGGGTTGATGTGGTGCGTATCAACGCCTCTCACACCACCCCGGAGAGACTTCGTGAGTGGATTCATCTGATCCGTCAGGCATCAAAATGGGCGGGCAAAGAGGCTGCTATCCTTGTCGATCTTCAAGGACCGCGCATCAGGACCGGCAAGCTGAAAAACGCTCAACCTGTCCTGCTTAAAACAGGCGAGACGGTGTTGATCGTTCCCGGAACATCGATGGGGGAAGGAAACGTGATCGCGACGCCCTGCCGCGAGTTTCCTTTGATGGTCAAGCCAGGCGACCGCGTGATGCTGGACAACGGACTCATTGAGGTTCAGATTCAGGGACAAGAGAAAGGCCGTTTCCGCGCGCAGGTGACCGTGGGCGGACTTCTGGGTGAAAATAAAGGTATCAACATTCCGAGCGCGCCCATCACACTTCCGGCTTTGACGGCCAAGGACAAATCTGATTTGGCGGTTGCCCTCGATGAAGACGTGGATTTTATCGCGCTGTCGTTTGTCCGCAGTGAGCAGGATCTCATCACGGTAAAAAAGTGGATGGATAAACGGGGTAAGCAGATTCCTATCATTGCCAAAATCGAAAAGCCAAGTGCGGTGAAGCATATCAATGCGATTCTCAAGGTGGCTGACGGCATCATGGTCGCTCGCGGAGATTTGGGTATTGAGCTGGGCGTCGAAAAAGTTCCGGTGATTCAGAAACAGCTTATTGAATCAGCCAACCAAATGCGTATTCCGGTGATCACGGCGACTCAGATGCTTGAGACCATGATTAAGCAATTCCGGCCGACAAGGGCCGAGGCCTCTGACATTGCTAATGCCGTGTTCGACGGTACGGATGCTGTGATGCTCTCGGGTGAGACGGCGATCGGCGATTATCCGGTGGAGTGTGTGCGCGTGATGAGCAGCGTGATCCGCGAAGCTGAGACCGATATCGTGCTCTCCCGCGGTCCGAACGATCTTCAGGGGCTTGCTCTTTACTCGCGCCCCGAGGATGCGCCGATTAACGCGATTACCCTCGCCGCGCGCAATGCCGCTGTCTCGCTGCAGGCCCGAGCGATTGTGGTTTATACGATGAGCGGTAAAACAGCGGTCGCTGTCTCGAAACTTCGGCCGAACATTCCGATTATCGCAGTGGTTCCTCTGGCGCGAATTGCCCGTCATCTGGCTGTTTTTCGGGGAATTCAAAGCGTGGTGGTCAACTATGCCAAGACGACCGAGCAAATGCTCAAGCAGGGGGATCACGCCGTGCTGAAGGCTAAACTGCTGGCGAGCGGAGACCCCGTGGTTATTGTCTCGGGCAAACACGGTCTCCCGAGTGCCCGCTACATGACCAAAATTCACAGGATTGATTACCGCTGATCGGTCTCGGAATTTTCTTTCGTTCGGGTGAGCCAAAGCGCAGGGACATACATCAGAGATGCGCCCAGCAGCGTTCCCCAGACGGGTAAACCCCACCAAGCAAGATCTTCAACAATCAGGCCCGCAAGGAAAGACAATCCCGCGAGGCACAGCCCTGCCAGGAATCGATTGCGTTCAGGAATCCTCTGTTCTGAAGAGTCGTCCGGGGTGAGGTAAAGTGCCCCCGCCAGAAAAAGCAGGAACATAGCCGTGTAATGATGATTTTGTGTCACGGGCGAAACCCAGAGCATCAGCATCGGGTAGAGAGAGAATTCCAGCAGAAGCCGTTTGGCTGGAGATCTCTTCGGGTTTCGGAGAGCGGCCGCTGCGCCGCCGGCCAGAATGAGAGCGGCTGCGAGGCGGACGGCCCATCGGATGATTTCGTTTGAATGACCGATGTAGGCCGCTTCAGAGCCCCATGCAATCCTCGTGAGAACGGCATAAAGCGACTGGTTATCTTCGGCGAAAGGCGTGACAAGCTGCTGCCATAGAATGCCCTCGTAGCCCCGGTCGGAAACGGCGTGCGAGGTGAGTCTGAGATACTCCGCAAGCCAGAACATGTTGCGCTCATGACCGGCTAAAAGGCCGGGCAGAATTAGGGCAAAAAAAACTCCCCCGGCTGCGCATGAAAAAAGCGCCTTCCAGCTTCGGCGGAACAGAAAGAAGAAAATCAGAGGCGCGAGCGGGCTCGTTTTCAAAACGATGCCGAACCCCAGCAGAAAACCCGCGGCGGCATCGCGCTTGCGCAGGTAAAGCCAGAAAACAGCCAGGGCAATCAGCAGTGACAACACGCCCAGCTGTCCCCTGGCGAGTGTTCCCAGAATCGGGGGGAAGGAAAAGACGAGAGCCGTCAAGGCCGCAAAAAAACCCTCGCGGGCGTTCGAGCCAAGACGGGCGGCCAGAGAAAGCACGGCAATGAGAGCCGCGGCAGAAAGCAGGTACCAAATCAAGACGGCAGCGCCAAAAGGAATTTTGGTGAATCCGGCCGACAGAAGAGCTAAAAGCGGCAGATAAACATAATTCCATTGGCGCGAGGTTTTAACGTCGTAAATGTTTTCGCCGGACTCTACGGCTTGCGCGGCCCGCACGAAGACAGAAAAATCGGTCCGCTGGCGGTCGCTCCATGCGCCGCGGTAGACGGCCGAAATTCCGACACCCACGAGCAGGGCTGTCAGAAGAGCGGCTATGAGACGGGGAGAGCGGAATAGGCGGTAAGACGCGGCGGTCATCAAACCGAAGAGGGCCTGGAGCGTATTCATGGAGAGCATGATACGTCAGCTTGATCGGCTCTCAAAGGAGAAATAACGGCCGCGGAACAAAGCTTTGGCGAGTTTGTTGCGCGGCCGTTGGTGAGTCCTAAAAGCCCTCAAGGTGACGGAAGGGATTCTCTAAGATGCTGCGCACTTCCTGACGGGTAGCTTTCAGACGGAACGCGCGTTCGATAAGTTTTGGGCACTCTTCGTAGCGTTCCGTGAGAACTGCCTTACGGAGCGCGAGAAGAACTTCGAACTTTCTTGGGCTTCCGACGATCGTGGACTGAGTCAATTCCTGGGTCAGATTCATGGCAATTCTCCCCTTTTTGAAGTTGTTGCCAAGTTTGCATAGACCGTGCCAGGTTAAAATTGGATTCCTAAAAAAAATCCTAAAGTATTTTAAATAAAGGATTTAAGAAAATCGTGCCAGTAAAAAGGCCGCTTCGTAACAATTTTGAATAGCTATACAAAAAAACAGCATCGACAAAAATGTCTCAAAGATCCATCTTCTCGGATGATGCGCACCGAAGAATTTTCTGTTAAGATGCCGACCGCATCACGAACCGATTTTTTTCTGCTTTGACAACGAGCTTCATTTCAAGCGGCCGCTCAAATCGTCATGATTCAAAATCTCGTCAGTACTGTCGCAGAGTTTTTAGTCCATTACAGCTTGCAGGTGGTCGGCGCGGTGATCATCGCGGCGCTCGGCCTGGCAGCTTCCGATGCGCTCGCCAAGGCGCTCTTTCAATTGCTTCAGCGCCGGAAACTCGATGTCACGCTGGCGCGCTTTCTTTCGAATGTCCTGAAGGTCCTGATTCTGGGATTCGCCATGATCAGCGCGCTCGGCAACTTCGGCATCACGGTGGCGCCCTTGATCGCGGCATTGAGCGCTGTAGCCTTCGGGGCCACGATGGCCATTCAGGGACCGCTGTCGAACTATGGAGCGGGTCTGTCGATTATTTTGACACGTCCTTTTGTTGTCGGGCACAGCATCTCGGTCGCGGGAGTCAGCGGTGTTGTCGAAGAAGTTAAACTAGCCAGCACGGTTCTCGTGAACGAAGACGGTGTCAAAATCGTGATACCCAATAAATCGATTGTCGGCGAAATTCTTCATAACTCCCGTACGGCAAGGTCTGCAGAGGGGACGATCGGGATAGCCTATGAGGATGATCCCGAAAAAGCGGTGCGGTTGATCGAGGGAGTGCTTCAGTCGGCCCCCGGAGTGGATGTGTCGCACAAGGCGTCTGTCGGTATCCGGGATTTTGGGGAGTCTTCGGTAAATCTCGAATACCGTTACTGGGTCCCGACCCTGAGATATTATGAAACAATTTATGCCGTGAACCTAGCGGTCTTTAAGGCGCTCAAGGAGCAAGGCATCACAATTCCTTTTCCTCAGCGTGAAGTGCGCGTGCTTTCCGGCGCCGCCGTGAAAGCAGAGTAAGGAGCGTCCGGCGGCCGCTCGGCTTGCGCACTGGCGCCCGCGGATTCGAATGGCGGACGAGCCTTGAGAGAAACCTGACGAAAGCGCCCTGCGGACGGCGCCGGCAATTCAGGAAAAGTTCGCGGGCCGCGCTTAAAGTTTGATCCCCCGGTCACAAATCAGCCATGAATTCATACCCCGAAAAAACCCAGGCATTGAAAGGTCTTATGAACGCACAGTCTCTCGAGTCCATTTTTTATCCTAAAAGCATTGCCGTCATCGGCGCTTCGCGGAGAAGTGAAGCTGTGGGCCATGCCGTTTTCAAGAATTTGATCAACGGAGGCTATGAAGGTGTCCTTTATCCCGTCAATCCCAAGGCCTTGAGTATCCATGGCGTGCGCTGTTACAAATCCGTCTCGGAAATTCCGGATCCTGTCGATCTAGCCATCCTGATCGTGCACGCCGAACATTGTCTGGAAACCTTTCGGGAATGCCTGAAAAAAGGCGTGAAAGCGGCGGTGATCATCTCGGCGGGCTTCAAGGAGGTCGGCGGTGAGGGGATCCAGATTGAAAAAAAAATCACCCAGCTGGCCCGTAAACACGGCGTCCCGATTCTCGGCCCGAACTGCCTGGGGCTGATCAACACGGATCCTCGAGTCCGCATGAACGCTTCATTCGGTAGAGCGATGCCCAAGGAGGGCCGGATTGCCTTCATCTCTCAGAGCGGTGCACTCTGCACGTCGGTTCTCGATTACGCCAAGGGAGCTAATATCGGCTTTTCGAAGTTTATCAGCATGGGCAACAAAGCGGACATTACCGAACTGCAGCTTTTAGAGTACCTGGCCAACGATGAACAGACCGACGTGATTCTGATGTACCTGGAGAATTTGTCCCATCCCCGCGAGATGCTCGCGCTCGCGCGTTCCATAACCGGAGATGCGAAGGTCTGTAAGCCCATCCTGGCGATCAAGGCTGGCAGGACGGCGCAGGGCGCCCGGGCTGCTTCCTCGCATACCGGCGCGCTGGCCGGTTCTGATGACATTTACAACGCGCTCTTTGAGCAGGGAGGCATTCTGCGCGTCGAGACTGTTCAGGAACTTTTCGATTACGCGCAAGCCTTCTCGCAGCGCAAGCTGCCGAAGGGCAGCCGCGTCGCCATCATCACGAACGCAGGCGGACCGGGCATCATGACCACTGACGCGTGCGTACGCTATGGTCTTGAAATGGCGGAAATCTCGGATGCGGCTAAGAAGGAACTCCGAAAACATCTTCCCGCGACGGCGAGTTTCAATAACCCGGTTGACGTGATCGGCGACGCGCAGCACCAGCGCTACCAAGCCGCGCTGGAAATCGTTCTGAAAGAAAAAACGGTCGATGCCGCGATCGTGATTTTGACGCCTCAGGCGATGACCGACATTGAAGAAATCGCGGAAGTGGTGGGGCGCATCGCGAGCCAGTCCGATAAACCGGTCCTCGCGTGTTTTATGGGGATCGTTGACGTGTCCGGCGGCGTCAAGGTGCTCGAAGAACGCTGGAAAATGCCCGCTTACCGGTTTCCGGAATCTGCCGCAAGGACCCTTGCCGTCATGGCTCAGTATGGGGAATGGATGCGCCGGCCCCGAACAGGCGTGCGGAATTTTTCTGTGGATCAGGACCGTGCCCGAAAGATTTTGCGCCGTGCGGTCCGCGAAAAAAGAAAAGCGCTTTACGATTACGAGACGCGCGAAGTTCTTGAGGCTTATGGCTTTCCGCTGCTCCCGATGAAGCTCGCTCCTGATTCCGAGGCGGCAGCAAAGGCGGCCGAAGAAATCGGCTGTCCTGTGGTCGTGAAGATCAGCTCGCCGCAGATTCTTCATAAAATTGACGCGGGCGGCGTCGCGCTCAGCGTCAAGACGGCCGCGGATGTGCGGGCCGCCGCTGACGAAATGCTCAAGCGCATCGCTAAGACCCATCCTGAAGCGAATCTGCTGGGCGTCACGGTTCAGAAGATGGCCCCCAAAGGCCGCGAGGTGATCCTTGGACTGAACAAGGATCCTCTTTTCGGCCCGACGCTGATGTTCGGACTCGGCGGGACCTATGTCGAAGTCATGAAGGACGTCACGTTCCGTGTTGCGCCGATACGGCAGCTCAGTGCCCGTCATATGATCCGGGCCATCAAGAGTTTCAAGATTTTGGAAGGTGTCCGGGGTGAGAAGCCCGCGGATCTTGAAAAAATTGCTGAATGTCTGGAACGCCTCAGTCAGCTGGCTGTCGAGAATCCCGAGATCGCGGAGCTGGATATCAACCCGCTGTTTGTTTATGACAAGGGGGAAGGATGTTCAGTGATCGATGCCCGGATTCTCATCGATCTCTCCGGCGCGGACAAATCAGCCGAGGCGGCCGAATTCCGGGACTGAGACTCAGGCGCGGGCCCGGCATTTCCTATTTCTTTTTTTTTCTATCTCAGCTACGATGTCGCGCCTGATGGAATCGGCGGCTTCAGCGCAGTCTCTCACAATGCGCCGGCCCTCGGGCAGACGGCAGAAAAGCAGGATTTTTCGGAGGTTTCTTCATGGGACTCGCACCCGTACGCAGTTATGAAATTTACGATATCGCTTCACGCATACGCAACGCATTGCCCGGATGGAAGCTCCCGGCCAAGAAAGACCGCGCCTCTCTGACCGACAGTTTCTTTGCGTTTCTGAAGAAAGAGCTGGGCGGCTATCCCATGAAAAAAAGAACCGCTGTCGCGGGCACAACGGCCGACATTGCCGTATCCGAGGAAGTGGTCGTGGAATTCAGCGAAGATTTCACGAAACCTGCGCATCTTGAGGCGATGAAGGCCCGCCTTGAAGCCCTCAAAATGTGGCAAGGGATCATCCTGGTCGTTTTCTGCGGCCCCGTCTCTCAGACGCTCCGTTCCAAACTCGATGATTTCACAAACGGATTGAATAACGACCGCTGGTATTCTTCCGTCAAAGAAATCGTGACTTACAAAAAATCCTGAGGGAGACAGCGTGGCGAGTCACGGCGAAGCGCCTCTTCTGACGGCCCGCGGTTTGACAAAGTTTTACGGGGATGCGGCGGTTCTGCAGGATCTCTCCTTTGAAATACGAAGCGGAGAAATTCTCGGTCTTCTCGGTCCCAACGGGGCAGGGAAAACCACCACCCTTCACATCTTACTCGGGCTTCTTAAACCCACCTCGGGGGAAGTTTCTTTTTTGGGGCTCTCGCCTTTGCGCGACCGCGTGAAAATCGCCGAGAAACTTAATTTTTCGTCCGCGTACGGCAGCATGCCGGCCAATCTTACGGTCGGTGAAAATCTCGATATCATGGCTCGCCTTTACCGCGTGTCAGACGCGCCCGCCCGGATCCGGTCCGTCCTTGAACTCTTTGAGATGGAGCCCTTGCGGCACAGGCTTGCGGGCGCCCTTTCCGCCGGAGAGAAAACAAAACTCAATCTCGCCAAGAGTTTACTGAATGATCCGCTTCTTCTTATTCTCGATGAGCCGACCGCAAGTCTGGACCCGGACATGGCCGACAAAGTGCGTCAGCTTCTGGTCCGTGTTCAGCGCGAAAAGAAAATCGGTATTATCTACACGTCTCATAACATGCACGAGGTTGAAACCCTCTGCAGCCGTGTCATCTTTATTCACCGGGGCCGGAGGATCGCGGAGGGTACGCCCGCCGAGGTTTTGACGCAGTGTTCAGCCCGCACGCTCGAGCAAGCGTTCATCAAGATGGTCCGCTCCGGAGATCTTGTAGCCCGTGAGGAGGGTTCATGAGCGGTTCCCTTGTCCGCATCTCGGCGATGCTCCGGCGTTATCTCTACCTTCATCGGCGAAGTTTGCCGCGCACTCTGGAGCTGGTTTTCTGGCCCGTGATGGAACTCTTCGTCTGGGGCTACCTGACGGTCTATTTCAAGAGTTTGGCGCCGGGTCTTGCCGGACAGCTCGCCTTTGCTTTTTTGAACGGCATGATTTTCTGGGACATTCTTTATCGAAATCAGCAGGCGGTGACGATTTCGGTGATGGAAGAGATCTGGCATCACAATCTTTTGAACATCCTGATTTCGCCGCTGAGACTTTGGGAATGGCTCGCCGCCACATTCGTCTACGGATTCCTCAAATCTGCGGTCATCACGGGCGTCCTCACGGGGCTCGCATTTCTGGTGTATCATTTTGATCTCGCCGGCGGTCTGGGTCTGTCTTTGATTCCGCTCGTGTTTAATCTGCTGCTTTTCGCCTGGATTCTCGGAATTGCCACGGCGGCCCTTCTTCTCTGGTGGGGATATTCGGCCGAGGCGCTCATTTGGGGCATTCCCTTCCTGGTTCAGCCTCTCTCGGCGGTCTTTTACCCGCTTACAGTCATGCCGGTCTGGGTGCAGGCCGTCTCGCGCTGTCTGCCGAGCACGTATGTTTTTGAGGGCATGCGTCTTGTTCTCGCGGGACAGCCGCTGCCTGCAGAATTTTTCTGGGCCTCGCTGGGTTTGAACGGCCTTTTTTTACTAGCCGCGGGTGCTTTCTTCTACTGGATGTACGCTAAAGCGCTCGAGTCGGGACGCCTTGTTCGCACCGGGATGGAATAAGCCCGCCCGCGGTCCGTCGGATAGGTGCCATGCCTGATGTTTTTCCAGGCTTGTCCCGACGGTGGAAAATCCGGGGTGCTTCTGATAGGTGCCATGCCTGATGTTTTTCCAGGCTTGTCCCGACAGTGGAAAATCCGAGGTGCTTCTGATAGGTGCCATGCCTGATGTTTTTCCAGGCTTGTCCCGACGGTGGAAAATCCGAGGTGCTTCTGATAGGGGACATGCCTGATGTTTTTCCAGGCTTGTCCCCGCAGTAACAAGTCTGCAGCCCGAAGGACGGGCGCAGCGGAAAGCAGGTCTTGATGCCCGTTCGTCCTGAAAAAGAAAAAGAACTCGCCGCGAAGATGAAAGCTGCCGGTCTGTTTGATGCGGACCTCGAAGAGAAATTTGTCCGCTCGAGCGGCCGAGGCGGTCAAAAGATCAACAAGACGGCCACATGCGTTTATCTCAAGCATCGCCCGACCGGCCTGGAAGTTAAAATGCAGAAAGACCGTTCTCAGGCCATTAACCGTTTTCTGGCGCGCCGCACGCTTCTGGAAAAATTCCTGAGACAGGGCTATGCTGGGACTGAGAGCGCAAGGCAGACGCACGATTCGTCAGCGCGCGCTGAAGCTGAACGAAGAAAAATCCGGAAGCAAAAAAAACGCCGTGCGAGGTCAGGACGGCTCAAGCGTCTGCAGGGGCAAATCGAGCCGCGGCAGTCTTGAAATCTCGGGGGAACGGCTCCAACCGGCCGAGGACTTTTCCCGAGCATTGAGGCTCTTCCAAAAGCATGAGGCTTGCTGAGCCGCTCAAAGAGGCTTGGCGGGCTTGAAAAAAAAGACTCGATTCAAATGAAAGGCGAACAAAAAATGCACAACCCTTTTGCCAAATCATCCGCTGAAAACTGGGTGATCTTGAAGCGTGACTGTCCCGCGGTCAGCGTGCCCGGCGGGAAAGACATCCTGCTGTATGCCGGGACTGAGGTCCGCATCACGCAGGCCCTGGGCGGCACGTTCACCGTGGTGACGCATCAGCATGCAATGGCCAGTCTTTCCGGCAAGGATGCGGATGCTCTGGGGCTTGAAGTTCCGCGGGAATACGCGGCGTCCGCCCACGATAAGCCCGTCGACGAGCAGGTCATGCTCAAACTGAGATCCTGTTACGACCCTGAAATCGCGCACAACATCGTGGACCTTGGTCTGATCTACCGATGCGACGTGGAAAATCTTCCCGGCAGGGACGAAGAGTACAAGGTCGAGATCCTCATGACGCTGACTGCCCCGGGATGCGGCATGGGCGACTGGATCAAGCGTGACGCCGAACAAAAAATCCTCACGATTCCAGCCGTCAAAGAGTGCCGCATCGAACTAACATTCGACCCGCCCTGGTCGCCCGCAAAAATGAATCCCGCCTTGCGCCGCGAACTTTACTAAGACGCTCAGGCCGCCGCTTTGCGGAAAATCATCTGGTGCAACAGATACGCTGCCGCAAGAAAAATAAACGCGGACGTGTAAGTCATCGCGAAGTTCATTTTCAGCCACCGGTTCAGGACGAAGGGCGCGAAAAAGAACAGGGACAGCGGGACGCCCGCAAGAATTGAAACTGCGAAAGTATTGATTTTATCCATGTCGCGGAATTCATAATAGGAAAACGCGATCGACAAGATGGACATCATGGGCAGAGCGATGACGAAGCCGGCGAGAACGGGATTTTTTCCAGCGAGATACGAGGCCGAGGCGATCACGATACCCGACAGAACGACTTTAAAAATAAAAAACATACGACACTCCTTTTTTTACGGGTGCTGGTCTTGAAGCGCGGTGAAAAGGGTTGGAGTGAATTATCGGAACGACCCATCCCAAAATGCAATGTTTGTTTGCCCGGCAGCCTTGGGATCAAACCCGCCGCGGACGATCGCAGGCCGCTGCTGGAGCGTTGACTGTCCCGTTGCGCGGATAGTTTTTCTGCGCGCAGTTATCTGCGGAGAGAGGCGGGCAAAAGCGAGTTAAAAAATTTTAACTTTCAACTATTTTTTTAAAAAAAAGAGGGCTAAACTTGACCGAAATTCAAGGTCTTTTTTATGACGTCCGAGCAAGTTTTTTTTGACGTAAGCGGAATAAAAAAAATTCTGAAAACAGCGTTGACTTCCACTATATCTTGTTGTATTTTCCCCTGCGCGATACAAGACTTAGGTTTTGAAGTCTAGCTGCCGATCCTTGATAAAGACCGCGTAAGCCCCGGAAAACAAACGTGAAACTGCGCGATTCTTTTTGGTGTCCAGCCGGCCGTGGTTTGCAGGTCCCAAAACCCGCAGACCGAGGACCGAATCTTGAAAAAGCTCTCCCCGAGGGAGAGAAGGCTTTGAGGAGCCGCAGAGATGAGTTTGAACCCAATCAAACAAAATTCTGAACTACCGCAATCAACCTCAAAGCGCGAGCAAAAACTTCCCATAAATTTTTCTAAAGTTTTAATAACGAATTACCCAATTCATCCGCTTTAAGAGGAGGCAGTATGATCCAATCCACACCCGGCGTGTCTTCGCTGACAGTCAAGAAGAGAAACGGACAGCAGGTTCCTTTCTATGACGTCCACATCTTCAACGCCATCGAGAGTGCCTTCAAAGCGCATTACAATGTACCTCTCGAATCCGAGCTCGATACGGCCTCTAAAAACAACGTCCGCAAGGTGACCGAGGCTGTTGTGAAGTGGTGCGAAGCGCAGGCTGCCTCCAAGGGTGCGATCGTCTTTATTGAGGACATTCAAAATACCGTGATCCGCGAACTCAAAGAGCAGGGGTTCGAAGAGATTTCTGTCCGTTACGCGGCCTATCGGCGGATTCATGAGCTGAAGCGATTCGAAAGCGAGCGCATCACCGTGAAAAAGCGGGACGGCAAAGTTGTTTCCTTCAAGCCGGAAAAAATCGCCATCGCCGTTGGAAAGGCCCTTTCGGCTCTGCATGCCGATCAGCCGCTGGATGCCCCGTCCCGTAAATTCGTGCTGGAAGTGACCGACCGCGTCGCGACGCAGATCAAGGCACTTTCTTCAGGGATCTACACCATCGACATCGAGGAAATACAGGACATTGTCGAGCGCACCCTGATGAAGTCCGGTCATGCGGAAATCGCGAAGCGCTACATCGTCTACCGCGAACAGCGGCGTCAAGAGCGTGAGCAGAAACCCAATCCGGAAAAGAGCGATATTCAGGTTTCGATCGCGGAAAAAGACGGTATGGAGATCGTGGGTGACGACGGGCGTCCTGCCAAGCTTGACATCCAAAATCTCAAGCTGATCGTCTCGGAGTGCTGTCACGGGATCGAAGACGAGGTTTCCGTCGAGACCATTCTGATGAATACGCTCAAAAACTGTTTCAAAGGGATGAAGGCTTCGCAGATTGAAGAAGCCATGCTGCTCGCCGTGCGCCCCATGATCGAAAAAGAACCTTCCTACACCTATGTCGCGGCCCGTCTTCTTCTGAGGACGTGTTACGCGCAGGTCGTCGGACGGCCCATCACCTTTCAGGAAATGCGCTCGGCCTATGCGGCGGCACTTCGTTCCTCCCTGGAAGCCGGTGTCCGTTATCAGAGGGTTGCACCCGCGCTTCTGGAATTCGACCTGGATGTGCTGGGCGCCGCCCTCAAGCCCGAGCGTGATTTCCAATTCGGCTACATGGGGCTTCAGACGCTGTTTGACCGCTACTTCATTCATGAAAAGGGCCGCCGTCTTGAGTCGCCCCAGATTTTCTGGATGCGCGTGGCCATGGGGCTTTCGATTAAAGAAGGAGAGCAGAAAAACGACCGAGCCATTGAGTTTTACAATGTGCTCTCGACCTTCCGGTTTGTCAGCTCTACGCCGACGCTGTTCAACGCCGGAACGCTGCACTCGCAGCTTTCCAGCTGCTTTCTGACGACGATCTCAGACGATCTCGACAACATTTTCAAATGCGTGAAGGATAACGCCATGCTGTCGAAATGGTCGGGGGGCTTGGGTAATGACTGGACGCCTGTCCGCGGCATGGGATCTCAGATCAAGGGCACCAACGGGAAAAGTCAGGGCCTGATTCCGTTCATGAAAGTTGCCAACGACACGGCCGTGGCCGTGAATCAGGGCGGCAAGCGGCAGGGAGCGGTCTGTGCTTACCTTGAAGTTTGGCACTGGGACATCGAAGAATTTTTAGAGCTCCGCAAGAACACCGGGGATGACCGGCGCCGGACGCACGATATGCACACGGCGGCATGGATTCCGGATCTTTTCATGAAGCGCGTTCTGCAGAACCATGATTGGACGCTCTTCAGTCCGGACGAAGTGCGTGATCTGCATGATCTTTTCGGGGAAGCTTTTGAAAAACGCTACCACGAGTATGAAGAAATGGCTAAGCACGGCAAGATACGTCTTCACCGGACAGTCCCCGCCGTTCAGCTGTGGCGCAAGATGCTGGGCATGCTTTTTGAGACGGGACACCCCTGGATTACCTTCAAGGATCCTTCCAATCTGCGCTCTCCTCAGGACCATCAGGGCGTTGTGCACAGCTCGAATCTTTGCACCGAAATCCTTCTGAATACTTCGAAGGATGAAACGGCGGTCTGCAATCTTGGGTCCGTGAATCTGGCCGCGCATACCACACCGGCGGGATTGAATGCCGATGTTTTGGGCGCTACGGTCCGCACGGCGATGCGGATGCTCGACAACGTGATCGACATTAACTACTACCCGACCATCGAAGCTGAAAACTCTAACCTCAAGCATCGTCCGGTAGGGCTTGGTTTGATGGGGTTTCAGGATGCGCTTTTCCTTCAGAACATCAGCTATGCCTCGCAGTCGGCGGTCGAATTCGCTGATGAGTGCATGGAGCTGATTTCCTACCACGCGATTCTCGGATCGACTCAGCTGGCCAAGGAACGCGGAACCTACCAGAGTTACAAAGGCTCGAAGTGGGACCGCGGGCTTCTTCCCATCGACACGATCGGCCTTCTTGCGAAGGAGCGCGGGGAGGAGTATCTGGAAATGGACCGCACGGCGCGCCTGGATTGGACGCCGGTACGCGAGGCCATCAAGCAATACGGAATGCGCAATTCCAACTGCATGGCCATCGCGCCGACAGCAACGATTGCCAACATCACCGGGGTGGATCAGTCGATTGAGCCGATCTACAAGCATCTCTTCGTAAAGAGCAATCTTTCCGGAGAATTCACGGTTCCCAATCCTTATTTGGTTGAGGAACTCAAGGCGATCAATCTGTGGGATCAGCAGATGATCGACGATCTCAAGTATTTCGACGGAAATCTTACGGAAATTCCAAGAATTCCTCAGGAGATCAAGGACCGCTACCCGACAGCTTTCGAGATCGGCTACGAATGGATCATTGAATGCGCGAGCCGGCGTCAGAAGTGGATCGACATGGGGCAGTCTCTGAATCTTTATCTTGCCGAACCCAGCGGAAGGCGCATCCATAACATGTACATGATGGCCTGGCGCAAGGGGCTCAAGACGACCTACTATCTTCGGTCCCTGGGGGCGACACGCATCGAGAAATCGACGGTGGACGTCAACAAATACGGAGATCCTCTGGGTAAAAAAACGTCAGAGGGCAAAGAAAAAAGCAAAGAGTACACGGCCGCCGAGAAAGCTGTGTGCCGTCTCGACAACAAAGATGAGTGCGAGGCTTGTCAGTAGGATGGAAGTTTCAGGATGACCCCGGAAGGCGGCGCACGTTAAAGGCGCCGGTCCTTTCCGGTTTCATCACAGCGTTTTCCGCGCCGGAACTCGCGTGTTCATTAAAAAAGAGGTAGAATTCCAAAAGGGACAGGAAGCGTAAAGCCTGTCCCTTTTTCGGCCGCGCACCCGGCGATGTAAGAACCGGTTTTTTCAGGAGCCGTCTCCCCCGGGAAGGCTTCTGAGTATCCCCCGCAGAATTGACAGAGAAGAAATTAAATTATTTTATCCCAGGAGGCATCTATGGCTGAAAATCAAAGTTTCATTATTCCGATGACCAAGGACCGTATCCGCAAGGAGGACAAGAAAATTCTGGCCAGTAAGGCGGTCGACGTCAACCAGCTTATTCCCATCAAATACGATTGGGCCTGGCAATACTATTTAGACGGCTGTGCCAATCATTGGATGCCGCAGGAAGTCTCGATGCAGAGGGACATTGAGCAATGGAAGGATCCCATGGCGTTTAACGACGATGAGCGGCACCTCCTGAAACGCAATCTCGGGTTCTTCACGACAGCCGATACGCTGGTCGCCAACAACCTGGTGCTGGCTGTTTACCGCTATGTGACGGCGCCCGAAGTCAGGCAGTTCCTTCTGCGTCAGGCTTTTGAAGAAGCCGTGCATACGCATGCCTACCAGTACATTCCGCAATCCCTGGGTTTCGACGAGGGCGAGCTTTACAACATGTACCGTGAAGTCCCGACCCTGCATGCCAAAGCGGAATTTGAGGCGAGCCTGACACAGGACCTTCTGGATCCCAGCTTGAATCCGGCAACGCTCGAGGGCAAGCAGAAACTCCTTCGCAACCTGATTGGTTATTACGGTGTGATGGAGGGGCTCTTCTTCTACGGAGCCTTCGTGATGCTGCTGTCTTTCGGCCGCACGAACCGTCTTCCGGGAATGTGTGAGCAGGTTCAGTATATTTTGCGCGATGAGAGCATGCACTTGAACTTCGGTCTGGACCTCATCAATGCCATCAAGGACGAAAATCCTGAGCTTTGGACTCCCGAGATTCAGAAGGAAGTCACGGGCTGGTTTGAAAACGGCGTTGATTTAGAGACCGCCTACACCAAGGAATGTCTTCCCAATGGCCTTCTTGGATTGACGCATGAAATGGTGGCTGAGTATATCCGCTTTATCGCGGACCGCCGGCTTGAAAAGCTGGGTTTGAAAAAGCTCTTCAACAATGCCAAGAATCCATTCCCGTGGATGAGCGAACAGATCGATCTTCGGAAAGAAAAGAATTTCTTCGAGACGAGGGTGACGGAGTATCAGACGGGCGGTTCTCTCAACTGGGATTGATGAATCCCTGGACGCGCACACCGGCTCTCAGAGAGAAGGATCCGCAGACAGATGCCGCGCAAGCGGGCAATCAGGGCTCTTTGGGCAGGCAAAAAAAACCGGCGAGCGGAGCACCCGCTCGCCGGTCTTGTAAAGTCCGGTGTTCCGGCCGGTATGGAATCAGCGGCCGTTGATATACGTGTTGAGGTAATCGATATTTTCCCGCTGTGCCGTGATCAGCGCATTCACGACATCTCCGATTGAAAT
Organism: Candidatus Omnitrophota bacterium; assembly: GCA_018883425.1. Classification (GTDB taxonomy): domain Bacteria; phylum Omnitrophota; class Omnitrophia; order Omnitrophales; family Aquincolibacteriaceae; genus ZLKRG04. The sequence goes on from VFQY01000019.1 coordinate 19,179, forward strand.
GATACCGCTTAGAACGCCGTCCTCGACGACGGGTAAATGACGGATCTTCTTCTGGGTCATCAGAGCCATGCAGGCCTCGATACTTTCTCTGGGACTAACGCACAGTACAGAGCGTGTCATCAGGCCGCTGACGCAGTGTTCGTCGATTTTAAAAGAGGGATCCGCTGCCTTGCGGGCAAAATCACGTTCGGAAAAAATCCCCTCGATCAGACCTCGAGTCACGACCGGCAGGGCGCCGACGTTTTTAGAGGCCATGATGGACAGTGCTTCCCGGATGCTGCAGTCGGGAGATAGGGACCACACCTCGGTGCCTTTATTTCTGAGTAAGTCGGCCACAGTGATCGGTGAATTCATGCCTTCCTCCTGCCGTTTTGGTAAGGGGAATTCTGAAGGGATGCGTTTCAGGTTTTCCAAAAACAGCGCTGAAAGTATAGACGGCTCGGGCTGAACTGCCAAATTTTTTTCTTCGGCTAAGGCGGAACGAGCGGGGGAGGTACCCATGTGGCTTCTTGTGCATTTTATCACCTGCGCTTTCATGACGGGGCTCATCTGGCTGGTCCAGCTGGTTCATTATCCAGCCTTTAAAAGCATTGAGGCGCAAGGGTTTGCGTCGTTTCACCGCTTCCACTCATCGGCGATTGGTTGCATCGTGGCGCCCGTGATGCTGATGGAAATGATCTCGGGCATCCTCCTCTGGGCGGCCGCGAAAGACAAACTTTTTTTTGCGGTCAACGGGATTCTGCTGGTTCTTATCTGGATCAGTACGGCGTTTCTCAGTGTCCCCCAGCACGAGGCGCTCGCCGCGGCGAAGGATCCCGCAGTGATCGAAAAGCTCGTCGTGACCAATTGGCCGAGAACCTTGCTTTGGACCCTGAGATTGGTCATGCTTTCCGTTTATCTTCTGCCGCTTTTCAGGCAGGCGGGGATCCGTTAGGTGAGACAGGATTCTTCAAGATGCGCGCGGCGCGCGCAGAAAAACTTTTCCAAGGAAGAGCTTGCATGAAAATGCCGTTTGAATTCAAGGATATGCCCGAGGCCTCTGGCCTGGCGGATGCCGCCGGAGAGCATGTGCGGCGCATGGTCCGGTTTATTTTCGAATACGAGGACAGTCAGCAGGCGCTCGTCGTGTATGACATGCAATGTCCTCTTGCCGCCGCATTGGCCGAGGCTTACCGGCGCGATCTTCCGAACGCTGACTTCATCGATTTTGATGCACAGTCCCCGGAAGCCATCCGCGAAAGTTTCTACCGTCTCAAACCCGGCGGTCTTGTTGTGCTGATCCAAACGACCAATTTCCGTCTGGACGACTTTCGGATACGCGTCGAACTTTTCAAGCTTTCGCTGAAAGTCATCGAACACCCGCACCTGGGACGAATGCGCGGCGATGAATCCCGGATCTATGTCGACTCCCTCGCCTACGACCCCGATTATTACCGGCGCACCGGACCGGCGCTCAAAACGCTGATGGATCATGCGAAGGTCTGCCGCGTGAAGAGCGCCGATGCTGAATTGACGTTTGAATCGGGTTTCGAAGAATCGAAAATGAACATCGGAGATTACCGGGGGATGAAGAATTGGGGCGGACAGTTTCCCATCGGGGAAGTTTTTACGGAAGCCCGAGATCTGGAAGCTGTTCACGGGACGGTCCGCATCCCCCTTTTCGGCGATGTCAATTTTGCCGTTCATCGCCCGTCCAGGCCGGTTCTCCTGACGGTGGAGCGCGGCCGCGTGACCCGCCTTGCGGATTCCAACCCCGAATTTGACCGTGTGATTGAAAGCATTCTCGCCGATGAAGGGGAAGTCTGGGTGCGGGAGTTAGGCTTCGGCATGAACCGTGCATTCAGTCTCGAGCGCCGCGTGACGGACATCGGGACGTTCGAGCGCATGTGCGGCGTTCATCTTTCTCTGGGATCCAAACACGCGCTCTACAAAAAGCCCCACTTTAAAACCAAAGCCGCCAAACACCATGTGGACGTTTTTGCCGCGGTTGATTCGGTGCGGATCGATGACCGGGAAGTCTACCGGGATGGATCCTGGATAATCCCTTGATTCGGCGCCGGCTCTAAAATTATCGGTCCATAGCCTGCAACTATATTTCCCGGATAGGGTTAAGGTGTTTTTTATACCCGCCCTTTTTTTCAGCCGCTCTCTGGAGTTTTTTCGATTCACAAGGCATACTTTCGTAGCTGATCAAGAAAATTTAAACGCGGGCCTTTCACCCGCGCGGAGGAGAAGTGTTTCTCAAACTGAGTTTTTTTAGAAAGATAACGGCGTTTCTTACCCTGTTGACCCTGCCGTGGGATCCGGCTTTGCCCGCGCTCCAGGCGATGCAGATCCGGCCTGAGTCCTCGGCGCTTTTGAGTCCTCTTCAAGCCGTTCTCCCGCCTGAACTCGGAACCGTGAAGGAAAGGTTCGAAGGCGCTCAAGCCGGACGCTGTCTTGTCATTGTTCAGGACGCTCATGCTGTGCCTGATGCCCAGCGGTCGCTTCAAAAAATTCTGGAGCATGCCGCCCGCGGCTGGGGGATTCGTTTTTTTGCTCTCGAGGGAGCGGCATCCGCCTTGGATACGGCGTTTTTCAGAAGTTATCCCGACGAAAATCAGGTCCGCGGCCTCATTGACCGGCATATCGAGCGGGGCGAGTTTTCGGGCGCCGCGGCTGCGGCCCTTTTTGACGAGACAGGATCGTATTTCGCGGGTGTTGAAAACAGCGGTCTTTACCAAGAAGGGCTTCGGCTTTTTCTTGCGGCATCCGATCATGAAGCCGCTCTGCAGTCCCGCCTGAAGGTTCTCCAGGACGCCCTGGAAAATGAAAAGACCGAGGTCTATACCCCGGAGCTTTTGGAAATGGATCGGGCTGTGCGGGAATTCCGCAAGAACACGGACAGCCTGCCGAGTCTGTTGAAAATGCTGGCGGCCGTCCGGCGACCGCAGGCGGGAAGCCGCGTTGAGCTTCTTCTCACAGAATTCGAGCGGTCTGAAAAAAAATCGGAGCAGTTCACCGGCGAATTGCGGGAAGCCGCAGAGAGAATGAGGCTGTTTCTCTCGGAAAACGAACGTGATCGGGACCTTAGGCCGCAAATGGCCGAGTTCAACGAGAAGATCCAAGGCTACCGCAACTCCTCTCTCGCGCCGGAAAGTCTTGCCGCCTATCTGGGCGATGCTTCGGTCAAGCTGGGTTTCAAGATACAGTTTTCTGAATCCCTTGAGCAAAGAATCCAGGCGCATCGGAAAATGCGCGATCTCGAAGGGACTGCTCTGTTTGATGAAATCGAAGGTTACATCCGCGAGATCATGCTGCGGCTTCTCATGAACCCCGAGCAAGAAGCCCTCGAGAAGAGAAGCCGCGCCCTTGAGCTGCTTGAAAAATTGTCCCGCTTGAATGTGCACCGCTCCGAGTGGCGCGAGCTTGAACAGCTTCTCCGGAATCCCAAGGACTGGCCGCTCGGCGGAGCGATCCCTGAAATTCAGGATGAGGGTTGGGTCCGCTCAGGCTTCCAGAGTGCGGCCGATTTCTACCGGAATACTTCTGAGCGCGATCATGCGATTCTTCAGAACATCGAGAGAACGATGGACCAGCGGGGGGACGCCGCGGCGGTGCTGGTAGCCGGCGGCTTCCATGCGGAGTCCCTGACGTTTCGTCTCAAAGAGAAAGGCATTTCGTACGTGCTGATTTCGCCCAGGACGGACGCTTTGCCGGAAGAAGATCTATACCGGCGCGCCATCCGTGGCGATGTCAGCTGGAAGAGTTATTTCCGCGTCAAGGACGGGAAGATTGACCTTTACGATGCGTTTGCCCGGGCTTTTCGCGATGAGCTTTTGGAAAAGAACCCTGATGGCCGCGATGCGCTTCTCAGGCACTGGCGTTTCAACCTTCTGAGGCTGCTCGCTGAGGAGAGGCGCCTGGATCAGGCCGGGGCTTATACCCGTTACCTTGATCCCGATCGAGAAGAGCAAACTTCGCGGAAGGAACTGAGGCCCCGGGTCGAAGCTTTTGTCCAAAGACTCAGCCGGATGAAAGCCGGTGAGGTTACGCCTGAGAGGATCCTGGAACTCATCCGATTGTCGAGAATTACCGCCTCCGCCTCGATACCATTCGCGAGGGGCGCCCCCCCTCTGCCTGAAAAACTCCTGCGTTCCGAGCTGCGAGGCGAAGGTGCACAAGAACGCGTTTACGAAATACTTGCTCAGAACCGTGACGAAGATTTCTGGACATGGTTTAAAGGGCCTTTGCAGGCAGTCGATTACTCGATTTTTGAGAGGATTGTGCAAGGGGATGATCAAGAGCTTGCGAAGCTCATGCGGGAATATCCCGGCAAGGTTTACGTCGACCGCTCGGTGAAAAAAAACAATCCTGACTTCCGTCTTCCTCCGCCGCAAGTTCTCGAAATCCTCCAGGCCGAAAGGGCCGATCAGCCGCCGGTTTCTTGGTGGTCTTTCCTCAGCGGATATTTTAAGCGCAGTGCAGCCGACAACCCGGAAACCGTATCCCCAAACCCCGCGCTCCCGCAGAGGCTTGAGGAGCCCGACCCATCCGAGGGACTCAGTGTTTACCTGACCCTGGAAAAATCCTACCGAGGAATGACAGTTTTGCGTCTGGAGGGGGTTCGTCCCAGGCTTGATCAATCAAAGCGGCCGGCCGAGTATCAGGCCCCGAAATCTCTGAGTTTCTCCGTGACGCACGAGAACGCGATCACAATCTCTCGCGCAGCACCTGTGCCCAAGCCCTTTGGCGCGCTCACGCTGGAGCAGGCCTTAAATGCTGCCGGATGGCTGGGGAGGGTCAAAAAAAACACACGCGGGGATCTCCTTGCCGGACTAGGAGGCAGCGTGGATGAGATCTTGGGGGTAGGCTCTTTTGGACGCGCTGAGTCGGCACCACCCCGCCTTGCATTTCTCGTGACGGGTTTGGCGGGGGATGATGCGCGCCTCAGGTCGTATACGAGGACCGAAGAAACACCGCGCGCGGGCGAAAAAGCGCGATACCTGCAGCAAACGAGTTTTAGGAATCGGAGGACAAATCAAGAGAAGGATTTGAAGCATAAGGAAGAGCTAAAGCTGGCTTTGAGTCTGGGCAAGCTCGTTCGAAGTTTTCATGATGCGGGTTTCTATCACGGCGAGCTCAGCCTCCGCAGTTTTGGACTGAAGGAAAAAGGCGGATCGAAAGATTTTGAACAGCCTGTTTTGAGAAGCCTGGGAGCTCTGCTCGACAAAGCCCAAATTCCGATTCAGGATCCTCACCTTCGAAACGAAATCGCCGCCCGTCATCGATGGAAGGATGTGATCCGTTTGATGCTCGAATGGGGGCGGCCCGAATACAAAACGACAGCAACGCGTCTTCAGACTGAGTTTCTGGCCGGTTATCTCGGCGAAGCTGTTGATGAAGGCGCTGTTTATGCTGCGCTGAATCTGACGGGAGTGTATGCGGCAATTGCATTGTTAATTTCGGAAAAAGACAGAGATAAAAGTGCCCCCGAGAAAACCTTCACGTCGGAACAGCTGAAAAATCTTCTTCAGCCTTCGCTGAGTTTGATGAGATCGCTTGAGCAGCAAGCATCTCAGCGTTCTGCACTAAGAGGCGAAGAGGAACTTCTGCAGGAATGGAACCGCCGCTACAAAGCGCAGGAGGGTAAACCGGATGATGAGCCCGGGCATCTCGGGATTCAATTTAGGGGGGCCTCGCTGGAATCGGCTCCCGGGAGCATTGCAGAGTTCGATTTTTTAAAGGCCGCCGCAAGAATTTATGAGCCCTCCTTGCGGGATGCTCTGAGTGAAAAACCCTATGCCGTCCGAAACGAGATTGTTCAGATACTTGAATTTTTAAAAAACCAGCAGCTGCTGACGGAGGTCCATGCACAAGCCATGCTTCGTTCATTCGATGCTGTTGAAAAGGCGGCCGGAATTTATCATCGGGACGGTCAACTGACTTCGGTAACGTCCAAAGACGATTTTTTGAAGAATTACTTTGAGGCTGCCAGCCTGGTATGGAAGAGCGTGCCTATTCTCGCCGAAGCTCTGGCAAGGAGGCAGCAGCCAACAGAAAAAGCGAATGCGGAGTCCCTTGATAATTCTCTCATGGCTCAGGATGAGAACGGACTGCATTTCAGTCTCGAGAAGGGGTTTGAACGAATCACCAGGAGACAGATTGCCTTGGTTCCGGGTGTCGACGCTCTTGAGTATCTTCGTGAAGATCCGGCCCGGGTTTTGAGGCTCTTCAGGCAGTCGATTGATCGCGGACTGCCTCTGAGTCATGAGCTTCGTCTCGCCTTGCTCAGCTATCTTCAGGAATTCACAGAGAGGCTGAAGGAAGAAAGCGAGAAAGATTCCCAGAGTCCTTTTTTTTCGGATATCGCTCAGAATTTCCGAGACCTGATGGCCTCTGACAAAAACATCATGCCGGCACTCTGGGAAATGTATCGACTGGGGGTTCTTGAGGCGCTTGTTCCCGAATTAAGGCAGGTCCGTGACATTCCCTCGAACTTCAATGTCCACATTTTTACGGTGGGTCAGCACACGCTTTACAATCTTCAGAAATTCGAAGATCTCAGAAGCTCGGAAAAAACCGGTCTTGAAGAAGGGCGCAGGATTGCATCCGCCCTTGATGCCCCTGGGCGTCTGCAGATCCGCTTAACCCTTCTTTTTCATGACCTCGGAAAGCGTATGGTCAAATTGCCCGTCGAGCCTGATCATGCGATTGTCGCGTCAAGAGAAATCGTGCCTCGTCGTTTGAGAGAATTGGGTGTTGAGATGACGGCGATTCAGAACATAGCCTGGGCGGTGAGGGATCACATGGTGCTCAATGCGTTCGCGCGCATGGATGATGCAAATCTTAGCGTCAAGTTACCCGTACTGCTGAAAACAATCGTGCTCGATCCGGAAGCCAACCTCGAGAGACTTAAATTGCTCTACCTGATATCTCTTACCGATAGAGATTCGGTTAATCCTTGGGGTAATCTCATGGGACCGGAAAGCCTCATCCGGCTGAACCGGATTTACCTTGAGCTCGAGGATTATCTTGAGACGGACCCCAAGGACCGCCCCAGGTCGATTGACGATATGCAGCGTGTAGGTCACGACAAAACCATGACCCAGTGGGAAGCATTTAAGTCGGAAAAGTCGGCAGCCATTAAGGCAAATCTCTCGGCTCTCGACGAAAAAGGGATGAGAGGGTATTTCAAAAAAGTGCCTATTGTACCCTCAGAAACATTTCGTGAGGTTCGGGAGCAATTGCTGAACCGGGCTCAGGCGCTGTCCCGCCAAAATGAGGAAGCTTTCGGGCGCTTCATGGACCGCCTCCTGGCCGCCTTTTCCATGGAAAGAATTAGGGAATTCAGTGAGGAGGAGCTCCTGGAAAGAACCCTTTTTCTGCTTCACCTTCAAATGCGGCATGAACAGGAAGATTCAACCCCGATTCTCTATTTCAATACGGGATTGAATAGAACTTATGAGCGGGGTTACGAAATTTTGGTGGGGGGCGTGGATCGGGAAGCATTTTTTGAGGGCGTGACCGGCGTTCTGCTTCGGCATGGCTTCGATATCGAAGAGGCGGATATTCGAACTCTAGACGGCGGTTCTGTGGTGGATACTTTCCAGGGTTTCTTCCGCGATCCTTATCCGGATGAGGGGGCACATGTTCGCATGCAGGACAGCATGGTGAACGACATGGGTGAGGTTTTTTCGGGCACTCCGATCGGGACGATCTTTGGCCAGGCCGGCAAGCCCTATGCTTTGGAGGCAAGCGCCCCCCTCCTCAGCACAGAAGCGGAGTTTCTTGAGGACGCAGAAATCTACGGAGTTCCGGCCAGCGTTTTTAATCTCAAGACAGCCAACCGGCTCGGCCTGCTGCATGCTCTCGCGGTTATCCTGCGAGTGAAGGGTTATAACCTTGTATCTGCACCGGTCACCACGCATCCCTCACGGGTCAACGATACTTTTTTTATTAATGCTGGCGGCCGTCACCTCAGCCTTGACCAAAAGACGGAATTAGCAGCGCTGCTCAAGGAAACTTTTAACAAAACGAGCCTGCAGTTCGAAGACCTGCCGTCCCTGATCGCTCCTTCCCGTTCTGAACTGCGCACCTCGGCGCTTGAGCGGCTATGGCCGAGGGACATGACGCAAGAGGACTTTGAAACTCAAACTCTTGCGGCGTGGGAGGCGGATTGGCTGGACGAGGACCAGGTGACGTCTTTTCTTGAAGCATCAAGAGAGGATGAAAACAAATTAGTCATCCAATTCAAGAAACAGGATGGTTCAACGATCCTCAAGAACGGCCTGAGCGTTTATCTTATAATCCACCAGGACTCTGAGGGAAATATTACCTCTTTGCAGAGCCATGGCTATCCCTACATCCCCAATGATGAAGTGTTTCGAGGTGTTTTGTACTGGCTCCAGAGTCATGGCATCGACGAGATTAGAACCGACTTGATGAGTGATTTTTTAACGAACCTCGCTCGAGATTGGAATCAATCGCGCGCTCTGGATCGAGCTAAGCCTCCTGCTGTCCGTATCAGGAACAGTGCTGTCATCTTTGAACTTAATCGTTTGAATTTGAAAGGAAAGGGCGGGGCCCGCTCGGAACTTCGAAGCGCGGCTGAGGGTCGGCTCGGAATGTTTTTTCCGGAGAGAGAGGCGGTGCGGATAAAGTATCAGGCGGGCTGGATTGCAGGTATTTTCCCCAGGTTAAGCGACGCCCAAAAAAAAGTATTACTCTACCCCAATCTGTTGATGACGCTGCTTGGTGTCAAGCCCCTGTACATGAAAGTCGAGCAGGGCTCGCCCTCTCCAAAATCTCTGCTCCTTCCAGAAAACCCTCAATCTCTATTTGCCGACTCTCGACATGAATTTTTTTTAGATGAAAATCAGCTGGTTGCCTTGCTTCCTGCTGCGGTGACAATCCTGAAGCATAGAGACTGGCTTTTCCAGCAGGGTGTCTTCACTGAAGTCGATCGCGACAAACTGGGCCGAATGGAAAACGCGTTGAGCAACCCGGAAGACAAGGATAAGCTCTTTCAATGGACCTACGAGGTGATGACGAAGGTCTACCGCGATCTCATTTCCGGGGAGCCTGAGAACGAGGTGAAGGCTCATCGTTTTTATGGGCTGCTCTTTGGCTATTCGCCCAGAGATATCCTTGCGAGTGAGCAGGCGGCAGAGCTGCCGCGCTCGGACCCTCGCTTTATCTATGGGCGCTATGAGGGGCTGGCTGTTTTTTCGCCGGAGCGCTACCCCCCTTGGATGGATCGGGCCGAGGCGTCCATCGAATATGCTTATGGGCTGCTGAAAGATCTGCCTGGTTTTAACGAAGCCGCTCGGGAGTATACGCGGGATTTCCCGAAAGAAGTTCAGTTAGAACTTGAGAGGCTTTACGGCGGTGACGGCCGCTCACTCAGCCCGGCGGAAAGTGAATTGTGGAATGCCGCGAACCGCGTTTTTGACGGATCTGCGCAAGACAAGCAGGGTAGCGCGATCCCTCTGCAGAGAGCGAAGGACATGCTCTGGCGGTTGCGTATTCGG
>VFQY01000101.1 GCA_018883425.1 Candidatus Omnitrophota bacterium
TGGAGCGTTCTGTGAAATTCTTCCCGGCCAAGATGGACTTTGTCACGTCTCCGAGATTGCCGACGGTTTCGTCAAAGACGTGACGGAATATTTACGTGTCGGTGATATCGTTCCTGTCAAAGTTGTCGGGATCGATGAGCGCGGCAAGATCAATTTGAGTATCAAGCAGGCCAAGGAAGGCGGTTGGCCGAAACTTCCTGAAGGTGCCGAACGCGACGTCATCGAAACGGCGCCTCCCCGCGGTGGCGGTGATCGTGGCGGCCGTGACCGCCGGCCCCGCCGGTAAGCGGTGCCATGAAGTCCTGCGAAGTCATCGTTAAGAAGCTTCCGAACTTCGAAGGTCTTGAACTTCCTCAGTATCAAACACCCCATGCAAGCGGCCTCGATCTGCAGGCCGCCTGCATCGGGGATGTTCATGTAGCTCCCGGGCAGCGCGTTCTCATCCCGACCGGCCTGGCAGTCTCCCTTCCCGAAGGTTATGAAGCTCAGATTCGTCCCCGAAGCGGCCTTGCCCTGAAACACGGCATTACCTTGCCTAACGCTCCTGGAACGATCGATGCGGATTACCGCGGAGAAATCCAGGTGATTCTGGCCAATATCGGGCAGGATGTTTTTGTGGTCACGCGGGGAATGCGGATCGCGCAAATGGTGATCGCAGAAGTGGTCAAGGCCGTGCTTGTTCAAGCCGATGATTTAAGCGCTACCCAGAGAGGCAGCGGGGGATTTGGTCATACCGGAATTTCTTGAGAGGCACGCATCCCCAGGACCGGGGAAATCCCACAAAGCGTGCTTAATTTAGCCCACAGGTGTTTGAAATGCGACAGGAAAGACTCAATGAAATATGGGGCGTATTTGCCCTTCTCCTTGGCCTTTTTACTTTGGCCAGCCTGCTCTTTTTTAGACCTGAAGACATTGCCTTTTACACGTCGCATCCTCAGACGCCCGTCCACAATTACGCGGGTGTTACGGGAGCGAATCTCGCCTTCTGGCTGTTTCTAACCTTTGGGCTGAGCGCTTTTCTTATACCGCTGCTTTTTCTGCTGTGGGCAGGCTGCTTTTTTCTCCAGCGTGTGCCTGAAAAAAAGATTTTTAAATTCGCAGGGCTCGGCATCGCCCTTTTTTCCATGGCGACCTTGGTGGCCATCGCCGTTCCCCAGGATGAGCGTTTTAATGAAGCGGGTGCCGTAGGCTATCTGGCCGGGACTCATCTGCTGCGTTATTTTGGTCTTGTCGGAAGCACCATTGTTGCCGCATCGTGCCTGCTGCTGTCGCTCCTTCTCGCGACAGATTTTTTGCTTTACCCCCTCATCCGCGGATTTCTCGAGAAAGTTCAGCTCACGGGCTCGGCTGCTTTTGGGTTAATCAATGGGGCTCTGAGGCGCGTCAAGGACGTCCTGTCCTCGATGCGTGTTCAGGCTCCCAAACCTGAAAAAACGAGACCGGCCAAGCCCGCCGTCGAGAAAAAGGAAAAAGAAAAACCAAAAGCTAAAACAGCCGAAGTTCCGGCTATGCCGGACATTCCTCTCAAGGTGACGCAATACAGACCGGATCTTTCAGACTCCGCTGCTGCCGAAGGAGCCGAGGAACTGAAAAAGGCGGTTCTCTCTGAAAATCCTCGATCGGCTTCTGAAAAGGAAAAGGCCGAGAGTGTCAAAACGAATCCCGCTGAAAAACACCGCGGACCGTCTGGTCAGGTAGCCGCTGCCTTGAATGCGATTTCAAAATCGGACCGTGAGGAAGAAAATGAGGGTGCTCATGAGGGGGTCATCGGTTCCAAAGCGGTGAGTGTGGATTACCAATTCCCGCCGCTCGACCTCCTGCGAAAACCCGCAGCGCCCGGCGCTGCAGGGGCCGGCGATGATCTTACGGCAAACTCAAAGATCCTCGAGGAGACACTCGCCCGATTCGGTATTCAGGTCAAGGTTGTTGAGATCGAGCAGGGTCCAGTGATCACTCGCTATGAGCTTCTTCCGGCGCCCGGAGTTAAGGTGAATTCAATCACATCCCTGCAGGACGATATTGCGCTTGCCCTCAAAGCGATGAGCATCCGGCTCATCATACCGATACCGGGTAAGTCGGCGATCGGCATCGAGGTGCCCAACACCGTTTCCAGCGTGGTTTCCTTGCGGGAACTGATCGATTCCCAGCTTTTCAAATCCAAAAAATGTGAGCTGCCTTTAGTCCTGGGTAAGGATACGAGCGGCAAGACGCTGATTGCGGATCTAGCCAGTATGCCGCATATCATCATTGCCGGGACGACGGGCAGCGGTAAAACAGTTTGCGTAAACTCGATTATCGTCAGCCTTCTCTATCACGCGACTCCCGATCAGCTCAAATTGGTGATGATTGACCCCAAAATGGTCGAAATGGCGGTCTACAACAGGGTGCCGCACATGCTTACGCCCGTCGTGACCAACGTCAAGAAAGCCGCGCATACGCTCAATTGGGTCGTCAACGAAATGGAAAACCGCTACAAACTCCTGGCTGCCGTGGGCAAACGCAACATTCAGGCGTTCAATGAGCGCCCGATGAGTGAAGAAGCTGTGAGAGAAGTTGAGGGCAAAGATTCAGAAAACGTGGTCCCGGCGAAACTGCCGTATATCGTCGTGATCATTGACGAATTGGCGGACCTGATGATGGTGGCGCAAGATAAGGTGGAGGGCGCTATAGCCCGCTTGGCCCAGCTTGCACGTGCTGTCGGTATCCATTTGATCGTTGCGACACAGCGTCCCTCAGTCGATGTGATCACAGGTGTAATCAAAGCGAATTTTCCTGCGCGTATTTCATTCAAAGTAGCCTCCAAAGTTGATTCCAGGACGATTCTCGATCAGGGAGGCGCCGACAAACTTTTGGGAAAAGGAGATATGCTTTTTCTGAAGCCCGGCATGGAAAAACTGATACGCGGACAAGCGTCGTATGTCACCGATGATGAAATTAACGGCGTGGTGGATTTCTGGGCCAATCAGGCTAAACCCGAGTATCATCCCGAAATCGCTTCAGCGCAGGAAGGCCGCGCGGCGGCTGAGGGTGCCGGTGAGAAAGACGAGCTTTTTGATGAGGCTGTCGCGGTGGTTTTAGAAACCGGGCAAGCTTCGACTTCGAACCTTCAGCGGCGCATGAGGCTGGGCTATACCCGGGCGGCCAGGATCATTGATCAGATGGAAGCTGAAGGACTCATCGGGCCGGCGCAGGGAGCGAAGCCTCGCGAAATTTACATGGCGCAAGCGCAGCAGAACACAGCATCGCCCTCGGGCGCCGAATCCTAAACCTGCAATCATCGGTTGACCAAAAAGCCTGAATCCTTATAATTAGCAGACGCTTTTGGGCCAGTCTGCTGGTTTTTGTCGGAAGTTCGAAAAAAATTCCCCCTCGGAAGTGAAGCCGGAGAGGGTAGAGCAAGACGTAAGTTAGTTGATAAATTGTAGAATCGATCCCCTGTCCCACGCAGATGCGCGGGACTGCTTGGCGAAACTTGATAAGTTTCGTCCTGCGTGCGGGATCAGCGATGCTGATCCCCTGTAGCTCAGCTGGCGAGCGGAGCGCAGCGTAGCCGCCCTCGGAGGCGAAGCCGGAGAGGGTAGAGCAAGACGTAAGTTAGTTGATAAATTGTAGAATCGATCCCCTGTAGCTCAGCTGGTAGAGCAGGTGACTGTTAATCACCGTGTCCCTGGTTCGATCCCAGGCGGGGGAGCCATTCAGAAGAAGAGAGCCCTTTGGCCACCAGGTCAAAGGGCTTTCTCATTTGTGGGTAAAGAGTTCCGTCAGTGAGAGAGTAGTTCGAGGCCACGATCCTGGCGAGGTCAGCTTTTTCTTCAAGACTTCCTGCATCATATAATGATTTCAATTGTTTACAGAGTTCGAGGGTTGTTTTAGCGTCTTCCAAATAATTCTGGTTCTCTTGTGTAAACTCTTCCATCTGCGCTTTTAAACTCACAAGCTCGTTTTGATATTCTTTTTCTTTCGCGCGAAAAATATCTTCCGGAATCGTTCCGTCAAACTTCGCGTCATAAAGACGGCTCAAGCGTTGGCTAACCTTGCCATATTCAGTTTTAAGGGCATGTAAGCGGGCTTCCTGGCGGTCTCTGCTGTATTGCGTGTCTTCCTGCAGGGCGTTCATAATCCAGACGGCATCCTCATCCTTCAAAGTTACTGAGCCGACAATTTCCCCGAGCATATCCGTGATAGCTTCTTCCCGGACAAAGGTCTTATTGCCATGATCCAGTTTGCCTTTTGAGAAAGTGCAGTGGTAATAAGTGTATTTGGCTTTCTTTCGTTCTCCCAAAACCTTGCACCCGCAAACCCCGCAGGTCATAAGGTTGTTTAAATTATAAACAATAACCTTCTGTTTTTGCGGTGCTCGTTGGCGCCGATGCAAAAGCGCCTGAACCCTATCAAAGATTTCTTTGGAAACAAGCGGTTCATGTGCTCCCTTGAAAATCCGCCCCTGCCATTTAAAAACTCCGTAATAAAACGGACTCGTCAAAAAACTGTAAATGGCCGCATCACCCGAAGGATTGCCTCTTTTATTGCGGAATCCTTCGTTATTAATAATTTTAGTCAGAGCAGAGATGGAGTAAAGGCCGGTGGCATGAAGCTCAAACATACGGGAAATAAACGGGGCTCTTACCGGGTCTAAATCAATCGTGCCGGTGATTGGATTATTTTTATAGCCCATCGGTGCGGCAGAGGGATAAATGCCTTGTTCTGCTTTTTCCTGCATTCCCATCTTGGTTTTTCGGGAGATGTCGTTCGACATTTTTTTGGCAACCGCCACTTCAATGTCGAGCATGAACACATCTTCCGAACCGGAATTTTTATCAATGGCCTTGTTGGAGCGTGAGAAGTGAATCGTTTTCCCGTAAACTTTGATTAGGTCAATAATTTTGATCTTATCAAAATCATTGCGCGTCATGCGGTCAGTCACATCGAAAATAATATGCTGCACTTTGGAATGCCTTTTAGCGTACTCGACCATTTGGTTAAAAGAGATTCGCTCTTCCCGCCAAGCAGATTCCGAAACTTTCCAGGTTTTTACAATCTCAAGCCCTTTGCGCTTGGCGTAGTCCAGCCCAAGCTTTTCCTGCGCATCCAGAGAGAACCCCTCTTTTTCTTGCTCTTTGCTAGATACGCGGACGTATAAGAGAGATTTATTCATTTTGAACAGTTAGTTTAATTTGCTTATTAAAGTTTTAGTCCAACCTAAAAGAGTTTCTTCGATATTCTTTTTCCAAACAAGGGCATCGCTTGCATCACGAGATTTATTGCATTCTTCAAAGAAATCACGAATAGAAGATACCCTTACATTTCCGGAACGGAACAAGGACTCGAAAATATTTTTAAATTGCGTCAGCGTTACCGGAACTATGCTTAGACGCATTCTCTTGCTTAAATGATACCAAGAGCCGACTCTGAATTCTTCAACCGTATTGTCGTCAATTTTGTTTGCAATAAACAGCCCGTAAACTTTCCTTTTTTGCTCCGCGCTATATTGCGAGTCCTTTTCTGCAACATGGCGTCTTACCGATTCGCCTTCAGCTGCGACTTGTCTGGAATTATCCGTCAGGGTTACCTCGCCGATTACTATAAAATCCTCGAATTCAAAAATTAAGTCAGGGCCGTTTCCAGGAGCAGTTCCTACAGGTAAAAAATCCTGATCAATATTAAACCGACGGGCGCTCCCCCCATTTGTCCTACAGTATTAAAGTAGAATTTTCCAGGGGTTGTTTGTTGGTTTGAATTTGAAATTGTTTTGCGAATGATTCAGGCGTCAACCCGCGCAGCGTCTTATGCGGCCTGAACTCATTGTATCGAATCCGCCACGCCTCAATTGTTCTTTTTGCTTCGTCTAAGCTTGTAAAATAGTGCTGATTTAAACACTCATGCCGAATTTTGCCGTTAAAAGATTCGACATAAGTGTTTTCCACCGGCTTGCCAGGCCGAATAAAATCCAGCTTCACTTTGTTTTTGTATGCCCATTGATCAAGTGCCTTTCCCGCAAATTCAGGGCCATTGTCTACCGTGATCGCTTCGGGTCTCTGCCGTGTGATTAAAAGCCATTCCAAAGCCCTTGTTACCCGCAATCCCGGCAAAGAATAGTCAACCTCGATCACAGGGCATTCTTTCGTGAATTGATCAATAATGCAAAGCAGTCGAAACTTTCTGCCTGACCACAGTGAACAATGCATGAAATCCATCGACCAGCGCTCGTTGGGCTTTGTCGCCTGGGGCAGCGCCAGACGAATTTGTGAAATCCTGCGTTTACGCTTGCGAATCTTCAGAGAAAACCCTTGCTCCCGATAAATCCGCTCGGTGCGTTTATGATTCTTGACCAATCCCTCACGCCGCAAGATACCATGCATCATTTCACAGCCCATCGTGTTTTGTTCCTCGATCAACCCTTTCATCCTGTGTACGATTCCCGGCTCTTCCTGCCTGAGCTTGAACCTGTAGTAGTGTCCGCTTCTGGCCATCCCCGTAACTCTGGCAGCCTTTGCTTTTTTAAGCCCAAGAGCGCGGACTAAATGCTCTGCCGCCTTGCGGCGCCTCTTGGGCTTTAGAAGTTTCCCCGTGCAATTTCCTTATACGCAAGAATATCAAGCGCTTGGTCTGCGACAATTCGTTTTAGCTTCCGGTTTTCTTCTTCCAGCCCTTTTAATCGCCGGGCATCGGATAATTCCAGACCGCCGTATTTCGCTTTCCATTTGTAAAATGTTGCGGCGCTCACGCCAGCCTCACGACATAATTCCTGCGTTGGAATTCCGGATTCGTGCCTTTTAAGGATTGGAATAATCTGCTCTTCGGTGAATCTTTTGCGTGGCATGAGAACCTCCTAAATACTGCCTTTTTACACCCGGAGATTCTACTTTTCAACTGATTGATTTCTGGGGTGGAGCGCAT
>VFQY01000102.1 GCA_018883425.1 Candidatus Omnitrophota bacterium
GGCAGAGGATGCCCATCCGTCTTACGCGGGCCGTCGTGAGGGCGATTCTGGACGGATCTCTGGCGGAGCGTCCCATGAGGCCCCATCCCGTTTTTGGATTTCGGGTGCCGGTTTCCTGCCCGGGCTGTCCTGATGCGATGCTGGATCCCCTTCAGGCTTGGCCGGATGCGCTAGCGTATGCCCGGCAGGCGCGCAGGCTGGCCGGAATGTTCCGGGAGAATTTTGAAAAAGTCGGCGGACTCTTTCTTCCGCTGCTGGAGACGGCTGGTCCCCGCTTAATTTAAGAGGCCGTCGTTCAAAGATCCTCATGTTGCGGGCGGTTTGAATCGGCTATAATCCCCTCATGAAATCCTATAAAGAAGAGCTTTGGTTTCAGACACGCAGCCGCCGCGAATACCTCAACATCACGCCTGAGGTCGAGAAGGCTCTCAAGAAAAGCGGCATTCAGGAAGGTCTATGTCTGGTCAACGCGATGCATATCACGGCGAGCGTCTATATCAATGACAACGAGCCGGGACTGATCCGTGATTTCGACGACTTTCTCGAAGGGATTGCGCCCTATGACGCCCGCAAGTACCGCCATCATCAAACCGGAGAGGATAACGGCGACGCGCATCTCAAGAGACAGATTTTCGGGCGCGAAGTCGTTGTGGCCGTCACCGGCGGGAATCTGGATTTTGGACCCTGGGAACAAATTTTTTATGCCGAGTTCGACGGAATGCGCCGCAAGCGCGTGCTGGTGAAGATCATCGGGGAGTGAACCTGTGAAAACACCGGCATTCAAGGAATGGGACAGTGTGATCCGCGCGCTCGGCTGCGGGGCGAGCTGCCTGATTCTCCGCAAGGGCGGTATTCATGAAGAGAGACGGCTTTTTGAAATCCGTCATTCCAGTTTTCTCCTTTTCCCGACATTTGAGCATCAGGCTGCCGAGGATCTCCAAAAAGATGCCGGGGTTTTTTTGCAGGAGTCTCTTCGCGAGGCCCGTTTGACGGGCAGGGTGTGCTTGAGGTTCGAGGCGGTTTTAGAGCGCGCCTGGTGGGTCGGCGACTTGGCCAAGATCGAAGCCGCTCATAGGCTTCACGCCTACTCTTTGCAAGGTGCGCGCAAGAAATTCGAGTGGGGAGACCGTCGTCCCGGCGTCTATGCCCTTTTGGTCCGCGTCAAACGCTGGGTTCAGCCCTGGGATATTGCCGAGCGCAGCGCCTATGGAGGCTGCCGTTCCTGGATCGGCATCGAAGAAGTCCCTTCCCGCATGCCGCCTCAACCCTCTGTGCCCGTGCTTGAGGACGCCCGTTTCGGCGTCCGCGCAGCCGAGGCCGGAAAAATTTTTCATGGCTGCGAGGAAATTTGTGAAGGAGGCACTCGATGAACCCCCATGAACTGAAAAAAATAACGGAAATGACCCGCTACCTGGCCGAGATCCGCAGACTGCAGGAAACTTTGCGCGAGGTGAACCGCATTCAGCGGCTGCGCAACGTTCTGAAATGGATCTACGAGAACCGCAAAAGTCTTGAGGATCTCACGGATCAGGACCGTGACCGCCTGCGCTCTGCCCTTGACGAGGACCAGACTTGGAAGAACTCGAAGCAGGATAAAACGTTCCCCTTTTACAATCAGATCCTCCAGACGCCTTTCCAGTCCTGGAATGAATTTCTCGTCCGGGAGCTGGGCCTTCCGGCCGAGAGGGCTGATTATGATGCGCAAGAATGGGAAAAAGTCCTGCGCCGTTTGATGGGAGAAGGATGAAGACTTCCTCGGGTCTCGCGGCGCGCTCTTCGCATGGTTTCTGGAAGATGCTTGCGCCTCATCCCGGCGATGTTCCCCGCGGCCGTTTTTTTTTCTGGGCCGAGACCTCTCTGCGCCGCGCCAAACCTCCCCATCACGGACCGAAAGGTCAGCTGCCTGCTTATCCCGCTTCGGCCGCGCACGCGATTCTGCCGGAGCTTTTCCAAGGACCTTCCGGGCTTCTGGAGCATGCCGATTATGTGACGCTTGAATTGCGGCTCGAGAATGAAAAAGACGGAGCGCTGATGCGCTGCGAAGTGGACGCGCTGAGTTTTGACGCGGCCGATGCCTTTGAAATCTTGACAGATCCTGAGAAGCTCTCGGTTTTTTGCGCGCCGAGTTTCAAGGCTCTCAGCGAGGCCGCTCTCTGGACGCTGGATTTTCTTGAGAGGGGCAGGGTGGAGCCTGATCTGAGGACTGTGGAAAAGGACGGAGAACTTTCGCTGGCGGCCTTCTGGCGGCTTCAGTGGCCGGAAGAATCTCTCAGGCGTCTGGAATCTTTTGCCGCAGGTCTTCCTGAAGAAATTCTCCGCAATCTTCCGCAATCGGCGCGGCCCGTGCCGTACGTGCGGCATCTCATGGATTGTCTGGCGGATGCCTGGGTCCGGCGCCATGCGGGATTGTCCGGAGAAATGTTTTATGCCTCGCTTCCGGAACAGTGGCTGAAGACCCTCACGGTGTCATCCGAAAAAAATCTTGCCCCGAAGAGGATTTCGGGCAGCCGCGCGGAACTGGAGCAGTTCACCCGGGATCTTTCTGTGCGTTTGGGTTTTGACACGGGAGCCGCTTACCGCGTGGGTTTCCGTCTTTGCGAACCTGCGGTGCACGATCAGAAATGGAGACTTGAGTTCGTACTCCAGCCCCTGGAGGATGCCGGCCGCGTCATCCCCGCCGCTTCGGTTTGGGGAAGGGATCCCGAGGCTCTGGCCCGACTGGCCGCCGGAGGACTTTCAAGGCCTGACGAGTTTCTCCTCGCCGGGCTTGCGCGGGCGGCTGTGCTCTGTCCGGCGATCGCTCAAGCGTTAGGGGTCCGGGCGCCCTCGCAGGCCGTTATGAGCGGCCGAGAGGCCTACTTTTTTTTGACGCAGCAGGCGCTCGTTCTGAAAGCCAAGGGATTTGCAGTAACCGTTCCGGCCTGGTGGTACGGCAAAAAAAAACGCGTATCGCTCAGACTTCGGCTCAAACCGCTCACGCAAATTCAGGCGCGGGGCGGGAGTCCCGGGTTCAGCGCGGCGGGACTTTCGGGACTGCAGGGTTTTCTGGATTACGATTGGGAAGTGCTGGCGGGGTCCTCCGTTCTGGCGCTGCACGATCTTGAAGCTCTCGCGGCTCTGAAAACTCCGCTGCTGAAAATAAGCGGGGAGTGGGTCGAGTTCAGACTTCAGGAGCTGGAAAATTTGACGCGCTATTTTCTGAGTCTCAAGCAGGACGGCGGACAAAAAGCTCCGGTTGGCGAGGCTCTGCGATGGGCGCTGGAGGGCGAAACGGCGCCGCCGGGGCTCCGGGCCTCGGATGTTTGCGGCGAAGGGTGGGCGGAAAGCTGGCTGAGACAGCTGGCCGGCTCGTCAGAACCCGCGCGGGTGGATGTGCCGGGCTCGTTTCAAGGCGAGCTTCGGCCCTATCAGCAGAGAGGATTTTCCTGGCTGGTTTTTCTTCTTCGCTGGGGCTTCGGGGCGTGTTTGGCCGATGATATGGGGTTAGGAAAAACGGTTCAGATGATCGCGCTCATGCTGCATTTGCGTGAAAATGAAAACCGTGCGGTCGGGGGCTTGCCGTTTCTCCTGGTGTGTCCGATGTCGATCGTGGGAAACTGGGTCCGGGAAATCGGGAAATTCGCCCCTCATCTGAAAATAAAAGTGCATCATGGCTCGGAACGTCTCTGCGGAGACTCCTTTGAGCGTGAGACCGCGGATGCCGATGCCGTGATCACCACCTATTCCCTGGCTTACCGCGATCAAGCCGTTCTCACGGCTCGTGAATGGGGGCTTGTGATCCTGGATGAGGCGCAGAACATCAAAAACGCGGAAGCCTTGCAGACGCTGGCTGTGAAGGGACTGCGCGCGCGGGCCCGCGCCGTGCTGACGGGGACGCCGGTAGAAAACCGCGTGACGGAGCTCTGGTCGATCATGGATTTTCTCAATCCCGGTTATTTGGGAAGCTTTGAAAGTTTCCGCACAGCTTTTCAATCGCCTATTGAGAAGCGTCTCGACGCGGGGCGGCTCGAGACGCTGAGGCGCAAAACGGCTCCTTTCATTCTCCGGCGGCTCAAGAGCGACCGCTCCATCCTGCAGGATCTGCCTGAGAAACTCGAAATGAAAGTCTTCTGCAACTTAACGCAGGAACAGGCCTCGCTCTACCGCATCACGGCCGAGGAGATGCTCGCCAAAATTCGCGAGGCGTCAGGCATCCAGCGTAAGGGCCTTGTTTTCTCTGCCATTACGAAATTGAAGCAGATTTGCAATCATCCGGTTCACTATCAGGGTGAGGGCGGAAAGCTGGCCGGCCGTTCCGGTAAATTGAACCGGCTGGAAGAAATGCTCGAAGAGATGCGAGAAGAGGGCGGCAGGGCCTTGATTTTTACGCAGTATGTTGAAATGGGAAAGCTTCTGGAGCAGGCCCTGAGCCGTGAGGGCAAGGACAGCACGCTTTTTCTCCACGGAGGTCTCTCGATGGCGGAGCGCGACAAGATTGTGGAAACGTTTCAGAACGATCCCCGGGCTCCCTCCGTGCTGATTCTGTCCGTCAAGGCTGGAGGATCGGGCCTGAACCTGACGGCGGCGCATCATGTTTTCCATTATGACCGGTGGTGGAATCCCGCCGTTGAGAATCAGGCCACTGACCGGGCCTACCGGATCGGGCAGAAAAAATCCGTGCTGGTGCACAAGTTTTTGTGCGGCGGAACCCTGGAGGAGAAAATCGACCGCATGATCGAGCGCAAGCGGGTCATTGCCGACGCTGTCGTGTCTTCCGGAGAGGATTTTTTGACGGAGATTTCTGACGAGGAACTCCGTGAAGTTTTAAAACTTGAGGACGATGCGGTTTCGGAGTGAGACATGAAGGAAACTGATTTTTTATCTGAGGCAGTTGAAGAATTCGAGAAGCGCAGCGCTTTGAGCGCGTCCGGGATCAAGCACCGCCTGCGCAGGCTCGAGGTTGATTTTTTTGAAATTCAGCCCGGAGAGTTCCGTACGAAGTGGACTCAGGGCAAGAAAAAACCTGTTTTCGTGAAGGGCCTTTCGGCCGTTCCTGATCCCGAAGTGCTCCAAAAAATCGAGGCCTCGATGTCGGGACAGGCGGCGTGGGCCGCTTCGCTCGCGGCGGGGGAGCTTCCCGCGCAAGCGCCTTTTGTTTTTTTTCGCTGCGGAAGCGTTCTGCTCAGCACCGCTCCGGACAGTCTCAAGCTTCAGTGTTCGTCGGAGTCCTGCGAGGGGCAGTCTCTTTGCGGACACGCTGCCCTTTCGGGATTCATGTTTCTCGAGGAACTCAAAAAGTATCCTCTGAACATTCTGACCTTCCGGGGGCTTCCCGCCGCCGAGCTGCTCGAACGTCTCAGGGCGGTTCAAACGCGCAAGCGGCCCGGCGGTTTTCCCTTGGCTGAGCCTGAAAGTTCCGGGAGTGAACAGGGGTTTTGCGGATCCGGCCGGGACGAAACTTTCCGGTGGGCCCGCGCGGCCGCGCGGGACGACGAAGCCTGGTTCGAAAAAATACCTCCCACAGGCTGGCTGTGGAAAGGCCGCGACGTGCAGGAGGTCCTGAAGGAGAGCCTGCAGCGCGTGCGCCAGGCAGCGGCCAAACGTCTTTCCGGCTGGGAAGAAAGGCGCGGTGTTTCTTGAAGGTTCTGCTGATTCAGCCACCCATTCAGGATTTTTACGATACGGATGTGCGTCTTCAGCCGATCGGCCTGGCGTCGATCAAGGCGGCGCTGAGCCGCCATCATCCCGATGTCCAAACGATCATCCGCGACTTTCATCACGGGTGGGGAAGGAAAACCGTTCCGGTTCCCCGCGAGCTCGCCTACCTGCGCGACTATTACGCGCACGCCGACCGAAGCCCATTCTCCACCTTTCACGCGTATTATCATTTTGGAGCGGATTTCGAAACGATTGAGCGCGAAGCTGCCCGCGAGAAACCCGACTGGGTCGGTATTTCCTCGCTTTTTTCGCCGTATTACCGTGAAGCCCTGCGCACCGCGGAGGCCGTCCGCCGCGCGTGTCCCGGGGCAAAGATTCTGCTGGGGGGATCGCATGTCTCAGCGATGCCCGAACAGGTTCTCGCGCATCCCGCCGTGGATTTCATCATCCGAGGGGAGGGTGAGCGGCCGGCTGTTGAGTTCGTGCGCGCTTGGAAAGAGGGGCTGGGCTGGAGCGGGGTGCCTGGCCTCGGCTTTAAAGAGAAGGGCCGCATGATTTTCAATGAGACCGAAAGTAATTTTGAAATGGAAGAGCTTCCGGTCCCGGATCTCGCCGATTTTGATCCGAAGCATTACCTGTTCGAAAAAAAACCGATGAGTTTCATCATCACCTCGCGGAGCTGTCCGCACCGCTGCACGTTTTGCTCCGTGCATAAGACCTTCGGTTTCCGCTACCGGCGTCACCGCGCCGAGCGTGTGATCGAGGAGCTTCTTCAGCGCTACCGGGAAGGCTACCGCGTGTTTGATTTTGAAGATGACAATCTGACTTTTTATAAGGACGAGATGAAAGAACTTTGCCGGCGCCTGACGGCATGCTTTCCGGAAAAAGACGTTCAGTTTTTGGCGATGAATGGAATCTCGTACCTGAGTCTTGATGAAGAGTTGCTGGAGCTGATGAAACGGGCGGGTTTCACGCATCTCAACCTGGCGCTTGTGACTTCCGACACCGCCGTGCGCGAGACTACGAAACGACCGCATACCGTCAAGAAATACCTGGAAACGGTAACGCAGGCGTCCCGATTGGGTTTCAAAATTGTCTCCTACCAAATTCTGGGTTTACCGAGTGAAAGTCTTGATTCGATGATTCAGACGCTGGTTTTTGCGGCGGCTCAGCCCGTTCTTTTGGG
>VFQY01000103.1 GCA_018883425.1 Candidatus Omnitrophota bacterium
GGCCATTGAGGATCCTTCGATCCCCGGAGGAAGGCTCGAGGCCGGCCGCTTCGAATCACGGGCTTCACTGAAGTTCAGAGACGGGGACTACGCTTTTTTCGAAGTCGCGATCTCGATCCGCAATTCGCAGGGAGAAGTCCGCAGCGCACTGGCCGCTGCTGAATATCGTCCCGGAATGACCCGGATTCTGGACGATGACACTCTTGCGGATCTTGAAGGCCGCTTTCTGACCGAGGTACGGAATTTTATGGAGCCTCTGCGATTGCGCTTCGGAAATTCCGTCATGCACTCCTTCCTGGAGATGGGGTCGGATTATGTCCATGCCGCCGCTGAGCAAATGCCTGAGGCGCTCAGGACCCTCAAAGACAGGGCGCGAGAGGCTGAGGAGCGCGGGGAAACTCAGGAGCCCGCTTATCCCGTCACGCAGCTTTCCGGTTCAAAAATGTCCGACCTCAGCTTGCGCAGGGAACTGCAGGAAAATTCTCAGGACGTCAGGATTGTTCAATCCCCGGAGAAGGCGGGTGTTTTTATTCCCCGCCATGATGCTCGGAATAAATTCATCCTGACCGATCTATCCGAGGATGGACAGAGCCGGTACTTCTTGGCATCGATTGATTATCGTTTTTCGACGATTCCCCTGATGGCGGGCTCTTACAGAACGGTATTTGCGGTTTCGCTTCGTTACAAACAGGAATCGCCGGTGGTCTACTCTGAGGTATTCGATCACGGCGAGCGCATTGAAGAAAAAGAATTTATGCCTCGGTGGAAAAACCTGTTTCTGGAAAAAATGATGGAAATTTTTCTAGAGCGCGGCGGAACTGCCCGGGAGAAAGTAGAAAAAGCGCTTTTCGTGACCTACCTTGAACCCTATCTTTATGACCTGTACTACGATTTTTCACCCTCGTTTTTCAAGGCCCGCATGGCTTTTGTCGGCGCCGATGTTCAAAGCAGGATCCAAGAAGCTTCCAGGAAGAAAAAGATCTAAGTCATTTGCCATATTAAGGTTAATATACAAGTCCATCCGCCAAGCTCCTCCTTCGCCCCCTGATCGCTATAAAATAGATCCTAAAAGTTAATTTTGATTAAATTTGTTATTAATTGATCTTGAAAACAGATAATCCTGAGCTACAGTTTATTCGGGATGTGGGTCCCGCATTTTTTTCTCAGTTTTGACCAGATAGCTCAGGGGGATTTCGGCAATGAATTCAAGACTCAAGGCTCGGCGCCTTGTCTTGGCGCTTGGGGTTTCAGCAGGCGTGATGCTTATCCCGGCAGAAACCGCACGGGGGCAAATGCCCTATCCCACCGACCCGGAACGAATGACTCCGGTGAAATCGGCCTCTGCAGAGAGCGAGGCTCCGGAGCCGGCAGATCCCGCATTTTTGCCGACAGATCATCCGCTGAGTTCTGCGCCCCCCGAAACGCCCTCATCCGTTCCGTCAAAGGGTGATGCGCAGAAACAAGCGCGGGAACAAAGGTCCGAGCGCGCAGTTTCGGAAAAATCCTTCCAGAAGTCTTTTCAAGCCCGGGACAGAATCCGTCTCCCGGAGACAGCTCGGATGCTCGAGCAAGCAGACGATCTCCTGGCGGGTTTAGCCGCTCTTGAAAGCGAATTGAAAGAGGCTGACAGCGCGAAGGAAGGGCTTGAAAAAAAATATCAAGAACTCCGCTTGAGGCTTGAGCCGGAAGGAAAGCCGGAGCTTGAAGGCGCCCGGGATTCGTTTGCGTTTTACCGGCAAGCGGCGGCGTCTCTTTTTTTGATCCGGAAAGATCTTGCCTCGAGCCATGAAGGCGGAAGTCCCGAAAGTCAGAAGGCCGCAGGAGAGCGCTTCCGCCGTTATCGTGATTCCGGCGAGCCGCGCCGTGCCGCTGAGGAACTCGGGCTGATGAGGGATCAGGCCCGCAAGCGCAGAACGGATCTTGTTTCTCTCATACAAAATGCCGAATCCCTGCTGTCGAAAAGATCCGCGGAGCGGCGCCGCGCCGTCAAAGCCTCACTGCTCGCTGCGGAAGAGCGTATCCGCATCAAGGGGCTGCCTGAAATCCGCCGGGGTTTCTCTGAAGATCTCTGGCCGGAGTATGCAAACCGCTCCCGTGTCCGTCTTCCCTGGGAAAAACAAGTTTGGGTTGAGTCTGAAATCTATCAGGCCGAAGCGGAAGGTTTACCCCTGACGCTTGAGTTTCGCAACGGACAGATGGATCCTTCGGTTCTCGGAGCTTCGCGGGTGCTTCGGGCCGCGGCTTTAGAGAATCCCGGCCGCAAAGTCCGGCTGCTTCGCTCGCCTGAAGTTTTGAGGACGCCGGAAAATTCCGGCGGTATCTGCCGGGGCTTTGCCTACTTTCTAGCCGTTGGTTCATCAGACTATGAGCTTTACGAAACCGAGATTTCCTCGCCCCTGCGGGAGCCCAGAAAGACGGCTTCTTTTTCTCTCCGCGAGATGAATTCGGCGATGCTTCTCGCGGCGGACGTGAATCAGGATGGAAAAATCGGCTCGGAGGATGCGGATCAGGCGGTGCGCCAAGCACTGGGGGATGAAATTTCTCCAAAGGAAAAACCAGAGCTGAACTCTGATCGGACTTTCACCCTGGCTGATGCGCTGATGATCGCCGCCGCGGCCGATGCGGGTTCTGAAGCTGTACAGTATGCCCAGCTAAAGAGCTACGCGGAGCGCGTCCTGAAAGCGCAGAAAGACTTCGTGCGGGTCGTTCCGGGCCTCTGGCAAACAGCTGAAACGCTGCGGCTGCCGTTCGGGGAGGCTGAGTTTGAAAATCTTCTGCAGGATGCGGCGCCGCAGGAACAGGAAGCCTTGAGAAACCTTTATGATTATTGCCTGCTGATTCAATCGTCGGCTGAGAGTCTCCGCTCTTTGAAGCCTGATCTGACGAAGCTGCGGCATCCGGAGTTTTTTGAAGCCTCAGGCAGCCTCAAGGAATCCTTATCCGCGCTGATCCGCGCCTCGGGTCTCGCTTCGCTTCCGGAGATCTCTCTCTTTGAAGAGATCCGCCTGGATGCCGGCCTGGATGAACTGCGGAAAGCAGCCGATTCGATGAGGGCGAGGCTGGGGGAAAACCCGGCGGAGTTTTATGAAAGAAGCCTTGTCCAAATGCGTCTTGAGAGAGACGCTGTTGACGAAAGTTTTGAAATTGCCGTCTCCCTGCTCCGGGATTTCCGGCAGAAAAAACTTCAGGACAGAGCAGAGCGGACCCGGCTGATCAATTATCTCCATCAGGCGGAGAGTTATCAGGACGGACTCAATGGGGAGGCGGCGCGCCATTGGGCTTTCTTCGGAAATCTCCGTCAGGGTATGAATCTCGATCGTTTGGAAGCGCTGATCCAATCGGGGAGTTTAAGTCGAGAGAAATCAGAAAGACTCCGCAGGCTGCTGACCTATCAGAACATGATCTCCGAGGCCGGCCGTGTGATTTCCCAGAGCGAAGGCCTGTCCGATTTTTTTGACGGCTATCCTGGAATTTTTGAAACAGACCAAGGGGATATGCGTCCCGATTTCCAAGCTTTCCTGCAGCGCGAAAGGCTGCCCGCCCTTCAGCGCTTTGAAGCTGCCGAGGCCTTTTCTGGACAGGACTCGACGGAAACTTTGCGGGCGGCTTTCGAACGCATGCGCAGCCGTGCCGGTCCGGATTTGAAATCTTATTTTAATCAGATTGCCGGGCTTCAGACGCAATACTTCAAAATTTTGACCGAGGCCTATGAAGAAATCGAAAAAAAATGGAAACAAATGGAGGCGGCAGAAGCTCGGCGCACGGCAGCCGCCGCCTTGACTCAGAAGATCGTCTCGGGAGATCTGGATTTTAACGGGGACGGAATCCTTGGCGTCGAAGATACCCGTTCTGCCGAAAATTCTCTGAGTGCGGCTGCAGCCGCGGGAAGCGAGTTTCAGCTGCTTGAAGATCAGCGTCTCATCCTGGATCTCAATCAGGATGGGCGGGCGGACAGCCGTGACGCGGCTGTGCTTGAAGAAAGGATCCGCGCGGCGGCGGACGACATCCGTCAAGCGGAGCTTCTCGCTGAGCGCATGAAAAGACAGCCGGATCTAGACGGAGACGGCGTTCGGGATGCCAGAGACCGTGCTCATGCCGAAGAGGGTTACGGAGCAGCCTTGCGGACAGCCCGCTACCTGGGCAGGGAACAGCTACAGGCGCTTGATCTCGACCGGGACGGCAAGCTTACTCTGCAGGACCGCGATCTTCTGATCGGGAGAATGCAGGAATTGCCTGGCGCGGCGATGAGGGGCCTGCCCTTCGAGGCGTCAGCGGCTCTCGAGGAAAACGGAAGGCGGGATCTTGCCGTCAAGGTTCAGGCGGATGGAAGTGCGCAGGTCACCTTCCGGGGGCGGGTTTATCCGGCGGTTTTCGAAGAGTCCTCGGGGATGCTGATTTTTGAACTTGCCCGTGATTCAGGGCGGCAGGCCGCTTCCGTCCCTGCGGTACGGATTCACCTCTTGAGGGACAAGGACGGTCTGTCGGTGGATTCCGCGGAAATCCGCCGCAGCATCGGCACAGGCAGTCATGTCAGAAGGATTCTTTTCCGACGAGATGGTTTGCCTGCCGCGGATATCGAAGAATTCATGTCCTCTGCTTATGTCTCTGTCACGAGCCGCGAGTACCGCGATTATGTCTTCTTTGGAGGACAGTCCCGGGCTGTTTCTGTAGAGACCTTCAGCAAAATTTCCCATGACCGCTTGAATTTTTCCCGAAATGTCAGAGAACAATTCAGCTACCAAAACATTCACGGCTCAGCGGCCTTGACCCAGGTCAGCCGCCAAATCTCGGTTCGAGAAGAATCGGGTGCCTCGGAGCGCAAGACGCTTGAGGAAAGCAAACTGTTCATTCATTACAGCCCCGAAGGAATGGCGGAGTCCCGGGTTTCCATGAAACGTTTCACGGATTCTGAGGGCAAGGTTCAGGGTTCTGCTTGGGCGAGTCTGGATGATCCTCGGAGCAGGACACGCACCTTCCTGAGTGCGCCCGGCAAGCTTTTTAGCGGTTCCGGCGAGACTGACTCCCTGAGGGAGGTTGAAAATGCTGCTGAAATCAAGCGCGTAGAATTTTACGCACACCCCAATCTTCAGGGTAATCCCGAACAAACTCTTGAATACGCGCGTGCGAAAGAGGATTCGCTTGCCCCCTGGAAGCTGAAGAAGCGGGAGTTGTCCGCGGATTCTGCCCGTTCCGTGAGCCGAATCGTCGGCGGCGGACAGGAGGAAACGGAGAATCTCCCGGCATTGATTCAGGGCCAAACGGTCGTTCTCGGCCAAAGGCGTTACCAAGCCGGTTACGGACCCCTCTATGATCATTCCGCGTCAGAGCAATCACCGGCTTATCTCGGGTATGGGCTCTATTTCAGGAGTCTGGACACCGACGGGTTTGTGCAAGAAGCAGAGCGGCCCGTCTTCGTGAGGGATTATCCCGAAGAGCGCAAGGTCCATTTCCCCGACGGACGCGTTTACGAAGCTGTGCTCAATACGGAGGGAGGTGTCACGCTGCGATAAAACAAGCCGAAATCTAAAATGAGAATGCAAAACCCACAGGAACCCGCGCTTCGGCGCGGGTTCTTTTTTTGACCCGCCAGCGCTTGGCGTAGAATCTCTATTTGCGGAGGTCCGCGGGAGGGCCGAGCAGAATCATGGCCACGGATGTCAGGATGACAGCCGCTCCGATCAGCAGTCTGCCCGACAAGGTTTCTCCCCCAATTAACCAGCCCAAGAAAACGGCAACGGCTGGATTGACGTAAGCGTAAGTGGACGACAGGTACGGGGGCGTGACTCTGACCAGCCAGAGGTAACAGCTGAAGCCCGCAAGCGCCCCAAAAATAATCAGATACACAAGACTCACGACCGAAATTAATGAGACCTCCGACGGGTTAAAACGCCCAAAATCTCCGGCGGCCCATGCCGCAGCGAGAAGAGCCGCGCTTCCGCAGAGCATCTGCATGCCGATGGCCAGCGCCGAAGATTCCGGGAGCGGAAGTTCCCGCGTCAAAAGAGATCCTGCCGCCCAGGACAGCGCGGCGGCGAGAAGCACGGCGGCTGCCGCGGGAGGAGTTGCCTGAAGGCTCGAGGGATCCGGCGCCGCCAGCAAACCCACGCCGCCCAGGCCTAAAAGGAGACCCGCCCCGACGCGCAGTCCGAGACGGGATCCCCGGTGCGAAAACCGCTGCAGGACAACCATCCAAAGAGGAACGGTCGCGACCAGAACTGCCGCAACGCTCGAGGGCACGAATTGCTGGGCCCAGACCACGCCCCCGTTGCCCCCGAGGAGAAGCAGGAGCCCGATCAGAAACGCCGAGCGCCAGTGGACGGCTTGAGGACGCGCGGCTCCGCGCAGACGGGCCCAGAGGCAGAGAATGCTGCCTGCGATCAGAAAACGGAAACCGGCCATCAGAAAAGGAGGAAGGGTTTTAATGGCAAAACCAATGGCAAGATAGGTGGAACCCCAGAGTCCGTAGACGGCGAGAAATGCGGCTGAAATCTTCCAGCGCGAAGGACGGAGATCGGCCATGAGCACCTTCAGTTTTAAAAGGGGGTTGTTTTTTTGGGACAGCAGCGAGACAATCATCGCCTATTTCTAATCCGGCTGCAAAGGGTAACTTCAGCGCACCTCTGCGGCATTTTGAAAACAACAGGTGATGGATGTCCATGCTCAAAGAATTTCAGACGTTTGCGATGAAGGGAAATGTGGTGGATATGGCGGTCGGCGTCATCCTCGGAGGCGCCTTTGGAAAGATTGTGACGTCACTCGTCAATGACATCATCATGCCGCCTCTGGGGCTTCTCCTGGGC
>VFQY01000020.1 GCA_018883425.1 Candidatus Omnitrophota bacterium
GGGCTCGGCCAGCCCCTCGACGGCGAGCGCCTGCTGCGGCTGCCCCAGGTCCTCGAAGCCGTGGGTATCGGCCGCACGGCCTGGCTGGAGATGGTTCGCAGTGGTGAGGCCCCGAAACCGATCCGCATCGGCCGCGCGGTGGCCTGGCCTGCGAGTGAAGTACAGGGCTTCATCCGCGAACGCATCCGGCTTTCTCGGGGTGCTCGATGAAGAGCCTGGCGACGATGGCGGCACTGAGGCTGAGGCACTGGCCTTATCCGCGGCTCTCGCCCGAACAACTGCTGAAGATGGGATACGCAACCTTGCGCCAGTGCTGGCCGTCTGCCGTGGTGACATTCGTAGCCGAAGGGCATCGGTTCCGCGCACGCTTCGAGTTGCCCGGCCGACTAATCGTGAGCTGGTGGGCCGACGGCACCGTGATGGTGCGAAGCCAGCCGGGCCGACCCGGCACGCCTGAGAGGGCGTCACATGCGCGCGGACCGTCACGCGGGGAGAGCGCGCAATGAGCAAGACCTCGAAGCGCCCCAGCCCAGTCCCGCGTGACGTGCACGAGGCCATCCGTGAGGCTTCGGCGGCGCTGCGAAGCGTGCCGCGGTTCGGCGTGAGCGATGCCGGCGAATACCCCGAGGTGTCGGCGCTGATGAGCCGTTGCCGCGAGGAGGTGGAGTCCGGCCTTCCGAAGAGCGTGCTCTTCGCAGATTGGGCAAAAAAAAACGGAGTGACTCACATTCATGCCTGTTGGGCGACCCATCCGGCGACAGCCGCCTACGTAGCTCACGCTCTGACGGGAATCCCCTACAGCCTGACCGGGCATGCCCATGACATTTATCTGGATACGACTTTTCTGAGAGAAAAGATGGAATCCTCGAAATTCATCAGTACATGCACCGAATCCAACAAGGAGTATCTCGCCAAGATTGCGCCCTCCGTCGAACGCGATCGGATCCTCGTCCTTCATCACGGCCTCGATCTCAGTAAGTTCGAAACCGGCGGTGTGAGATCCAATGACGTGTATGAGATTCTGTCAGTGGGTACGCTTCAGCCGCACAAAGGTTTTTCCTTTCTTCTGGAAGCTCTGGGTCTGCTGCGGGAGCGTTCGATAGCCTTTCATTGCACAATCGCAGGGGGCGGTCCTGATGAAAAAAAACTCAAGGAGCTGTGCGCGAGACTCGGCCTTTCAGGCGAGGTGACTTTTACGGGACCGCTGAAACAAAGGGACGTTTTACCGCTCTATAAAAAGGCCGATGTCTCTGTTTTGATGGCGCAAGGCGAATGGCATTGGGGCATTCCGAATGTCCTCATTGAATCGCTGGCCGCAAGAACGGCTGTGATCACGACGCGATTCGGCTCTGTAGAGGAATTGGTCAAGAATCAGGAAACCGGACTGATCGTACCTGCGAAGGATCCGGGCCCGCTTGCGGACGCTCTGGAACTTTATTGGCGCCGACCCGATCTCCGGCAAAGTCACGCTAAGGCCGGCTATCAAAGCGTGCTGAACGGCTTCGATCTTACCGGGACTTTACGTGAATATTTGGAAAGGTTTCGTCAGTGAAACTACGCTTCGTTTCCAGAGGTCTTGCCCGATGGATGAAGCCTTTCTGCTCCCGGAATTCGCGGGATGTCAGAATCCTCTGCTACCACAGAGTCCGGAGTCCCCGGAGTTATCTGAGCGTTGAGCCGGAAGATTTCGAGGCTCAGATCAAGCACCTTGCCGGGCTCGGCTATGAGAGTCTGACGCTGGAAGGTTTTTTTTCCGGGCATGCGAAGCCCAGGTCTGTCGTGATTACCTTTGATGACGGCTACGCCGATAATTTCGAACAGGCTTACCCGATTCTGAAGAACTACGGCTTCACAGCGTCAATTTTCTGTATCACCGAAAAGATGAATAGTCCGGGATTTCTGAATCGCTCTCAGATTCAGGCCATGGCCCGTGATGGCTTTGAGTTTGGTTCGCACACGCTCAATCACCCCCATTTGCCGGAGCTTGACGGCGAGACAAAAAAACGGGAAATTCTCGAAAGCGGTGTACGCCTCAAGACTCTGTCGGGTGTCGATGTCCGTTATTTTTGCTATCCCTACGGGCAGTACGATAGGGAGAGTCTCGCCATTCTGAGAGACTCGTACTACAGGGGAGCTTGTTCCAACCGTCCGGGGCCCAATCGTCCCGGCTTAGAAAAAGACCGATTCCTGCTTAGGCGCACCGAAATCTCCGGCTATGATCAGCTCGAAGACTTTGATCTCAAAATTTCGGGCGCCTACGACGCTTTGCACCGCCTGCTTCACGCCGTGAGGGGAAGACCTTGAACTTTTCGGGAATCCCGAGTGCCGGGGAACATGATAGGCCCTTGCATTCCGGCAGCGGCCATGACCGCTTTCACCGAGAACAGCCGAAGATCAAGATTCTTTTTTTAATGGATAAACTTGCACCCGGAGGCACTCAAAATAACATTCTGGAAATTCTCAACCGTCTTGATCCTCTCAGGTTCGACTGCCGTTTGGCGGTCTTCGGTTTGGGCGCTGAGGCGCGCTGGTTTTTGGAAAAGTCGAAGATCGTTCCGATCGTCCTGCCCGTGCGCAGGGCCTATGGTATGAGCGGATTCAAAGCATTCATGAAACTTTGCGCGATCATGCGCCGCGAGAAATTTGATTGGGTGCAGACGCACTTTCTCCAGGCCGAAATGCTGGGGATACCCGCTGCCCGGCTGGCGGGGCGCTCAACGCGCATCGCGGTAACGCGGCGTGACCAGGGATTCTGGCGGACGCCCCGGCAGCTCAGACTCAGCGCGTGGTTAGCGCGGGCCGCGGACGTCGTTCTTTGCAACTCCGAAGCCGTGCGGTCTTCGGTACTTCAGCTCGAGGGCGTGCCAAAGGCAAAAACCGCGGTGATCCGCAATGGTGTCGACACGCAAGCTTTCTGTCCCAGCCGGGAATTCAGGATGGAGGCACGTCAAGCTTTCAAACTCCAAGAAGGGGAGATTGCGGTGCTCACCGTGTCCAACATGCGCCATGAGGTCAAAGGTTACCAGACACTGATCGAGGCCGCCGGTCATGTTTTGAGCGTCAATCCGCAGGTCCGCTTTATCTTTGCCGGCGACGGTCCGCTGCGTCCTGAATACGAGCGCCTGGCTGATGAGGCCGGCTCAAGGGGGCGGATAATCTTCGCAGGCACTTCGCGGGAGATCTCTCGGCTGATGAATGCCGCCGATGTAGTATGCCAACCCAGTTATTCAGAAGGATTCTCCAATACGCTTCTCGAAGCAATGGCTTGCGCAAAGCCCGTTGTGGCTTGCTCTGCGGGCGGCAATACGGAAGTCCTCGAAGATTCCGTTCAAGGCCTGCTCGTGCCGCCTCGTGATGCTGACGCACTGGCCCAGGCTATCCTGCGGCTCGCATCCGATTCGGCTTTTCGGGAATCCTTGGGGCGTGCGGCGCGTGAAAAAGTCTCGGCTGATTTTTCGATGCACGAAATGATGCGCAATTACGCAAATTTTTACGCTTCAGGGGATGCGCTGTGAAACCTCAAGGGCTCCCATCCTTGAGTTCGGCAGAAACCGGCAGGGATCACGCTTCAGTCGCTGCCGCTCTCATCCTGATGGGAGCGGTTTTCTGGTTGCAGGGATTCGGGCCCGAGCCGCCTTTTAAGAATCATGGGTCAGTTATCCTCATGGCGGGAGTGTTCGTGCTGAGTCTTATTCGCCCGGCCGCGTCTCTTTACGGCCTCGCCGCATTGCTGCCCCTCGGCATGGTCTCTCCCTCGCAAAGTGCTTTAATCGAGGGCACCGCGGGGATACGGAATTTTCTCCTTCTGATAACGGTTGCTCTGAGGATCTTCGGCCGCCTAGGACTTCAGAATGTCCGTTCCAAATCAGAAAGCCCCGGCATCGGCTGGGCCGCCGCATTTTGTCTGCTCGGACTGCTGTCGATCTTCCAGGGTTTGCCGCTGGGACCTTCTTATCTTCGGGAGGCATTGACGGGGTACTTTTGCAGCTGGGCGGCAGCGTTCATTCTGTATTTCTCGGTGCGGGGCGGATGGATCTCGCCGGAAAGACGGACGGACCTGCTGCTGATTCTCATTCTCAGCGCCTCGGCGGCAGCTTTGGAATCGATTCTTGCTGCGTTCGGGACCGGACAAAGAGCGGGCGGGATCTTCGATCATCCCAATCT
Source organism: Candidatus Omnitrophota bacterium (assembly GCA_018883425.1). Lineage (GTDB taxonomy): Bacteria > Omnitrophota > Omnitrophia > Omnitrophales > Aquincolibacteriaceae > ZLKRG04. Next base: position 4,165 of record VFQY01000020.1, read on the forward strand.
CCTCGCGTCCTATTTGAGTCTGTACGCCTTTCTTCCTCTGGCCTATTTTCTGCACAAACCAAAATCGTGGTTAGGGCTCGGTGCACTGGCTCTTTTTTTTCTGCAGAGCTTGGGAATCTTTGCATCCTTTTCGCGCGGCGGATTCATCGCACTCGGAGCGGGTCTGATCGCGGTGATGTTCCTGCGCCAGCGCTTGGCGGGACTCCTGGTGATCGCCGTGCTCTCGCTCGTGGTAGCAAGACCGCAGCTTCTGCCCCAATCCCTTCAAACGAGGTTTGCCGAGACCTGGGTTCAAAAATCCTCAACTCAAGGTGCCAACGCCGGACTGCAAGCTGCGCTCGATCGGAGTACAAGCGACCGCTTTGAACTCGCGAAAGCTGCGGTGCAGATCGTGAGGCTGAATCCGCTCTGGGGAGCGGGCTACGACCGATTCCTCGGCAAGGTTCAGAATTATTGGTACGCTTACTATCCGTTCGAACCTCACAACACGTTTCTTCAGATCGCTGCGGAAATGGGATTACCGGCCCTGATGACGTTTTTTGCATTCCTCATCGCGGCTTTGATTCATGCCCTGCGCCGTTACCGGATCTCTTCAGGGCTTGATGAGCGCGTACTCAGCTCGGCCCTAGTCGGCGCCATGGCGGCCTTTGTCATCAGCGCGCTTTACGCGCCGCGATTGGATTATTCGGAAATCCTCGGCGGTTTTTTGCTGATGATCGCTCTCCTGGACAGCCCCTGTCCGGCCAAACGCGATCGGCCGGATGCTGCCCCAATGAAATCCATGCACCCGCTTCGCTCATCGGGAAGCCTCCAAGTCAGCCGCCTCGGGACCCTACTTCCCGGCCTCCTAAAAATCCGCGACTTCCTCATGGGCTGCGCCGCAGGATTCGCTGCGGTGCTGAGTCTCGGCGTTTTTCTTTTCATCAGCTCCGAAGACCGCGAGATGTACCCCTTGCGCCATGGTGAATTGCGCCGTATCTCGGCTTTGGTTTCCGAGGTTCCCGGACCGAAGGGCGCCACGCATTTCAGTTTGGCAGATTTCGAGGAGGCCTCCTCGATTCATGATTGGAAGACCCAGGGCTGCTTTCCCGTGCTTTCCGAGGATTTCGTCTCGGAGGGTGTTCGAAGCTTAAGAATTCATGTCCTTCCGCTGGCCAGTAAGCCGCTCGTCGCCATGGAAAATTATTTCGACAGCCGCTACGGCCTATCCGATTGGTCCGGATACGATGAGCTTGTGCTCCATCTCGTCAATGCGCAGCCTGCATCCGAAACCGTTTTTATCCAAATCAAGGATCAGAGTGAGAAACGATTTAAGGAGACGAGAACTCTGGCCGCAGGAGAGTCTGCTGAGATCCGTCTTGATCTCAGGCGCGCCTCGGAGTTTATCGATCTCAGAAGAATCGAGCACCTCAACATCGCCTTTACCGAGACGGATCAGGAGAAGATTTTTTATCTCGACGGGGTTCAGCTGACCAGGCCGGAGAAGGGCTCTTTCTCATGAAGATCACGCCCGGAAATACGTCCCGTTACAGAAGGGTGTTTTTTAGTGCAGGGCTTGTGGCCGGAATTCTCGCAGGGCTGTGGACGTTTCGCGGGCTGATCCAGGACGGAAAGCCTCCTTTCTGGACCGAAAAGGTTATCAAGCTGATTTTCGGAGCACGCCTCCATCTGGCCGGTGCAGAGGGCCGTGAAAGTTTTCTTTTTTATGATTTTGAATCGGCCGAACAGATTCGCGCATGGCATCCCTCGGGCAGTATCCAAGTAACGATTTCGTCTCAAAACCCTTTATCGGGGCATTCCTCTGCGCGCCTAGATTTCTTGGGAGGACGGTATGCGTCGGCAGTTTGCGATAATTTGCTTCGCAGCCGGAGCGGCGGGAGTGATTGGCGCGGTTTTCGTGAATTCAGCTTAACCGCGGAGGCCTCTGCAGAAGGGCCTCAGCTGATTGCGCTTGCCTTGACAGATCTCCGGGGAGCACAGTACCGCGAGGTCATGAGACTCTCAGCGGGACAAGCCCTCAGACTTAGCGTTCCCGTGGACAAGATCGGCCGATTTATGGATACTTCCAGAATCGATACTGTGGCAATTTTTTCGTTAAATCCTCCGGGCAGGAAATCCTCGCTTCGCTTCGATGACGTTGGGCTCAAACGCTGACCCGCCGCGGCGCTGGATCACCTCATAAAACCCGAGGGCAGAGCAGGGGGGGGGATCGATTCGGCGTCAATCGGTCAGATTTCTTTGGGTTCTAGCGGATCGTTCGCGGATAGCCTATACTGCCTCAGACTTAAAGGTGTTCGCAAAGAATCGTTAAGCCCTAAACGCCTTGTGAAAATGCGATGAAAAAAAACAAAATCGCTGTTCTTAACTACCACGAAGTTCAGTCCTCGAAGCAATATATCGCAGCGTCACCTGAAGAGCGATCCTACGCCTTGCGGAGCGATGTTTTCGAGAATCAAATGGCAGCCCTCACGCTTATGGGATTTCGATGCGGCACACTCAGTGATCTGCAAAAAAAAGATGCAGGCGGCCGTATGTTTTTGCTGACTTTCGATGACGGCTGCCTTAGCCATTATGAGCATGTGCGGCCTATTCTCGAGGATCGGGGATTTCGCGGAGTTTTCTTCGTATCAGCAGGCCTTATCGGCAGCGGCCGCTGCATGACGGCATCGCAATTGCGCGGTATGGTAAAAGCGGGATTTGAAATCGGCTCGCACGGTTACGATCATGTGCCGCTGACCACGCTTTCAGATCAGGATTTGCGGCGGGAAATCTTCGATTCCAGGAGAAAACTCGAGGACGTGACGGGAGCCCCGGTGCGCTCGTTTTCGATACCGCGGGGGTTTTATCATCCGCGCGTCAGACATTGCGTTGTTTCTTCAGGCTACGGATTCCTTTTTACTTCGCACTTCGGCCTGCATGAGCTGGGAGGAGATCCTTATTATATCCGGAGGATGGCCGTGAAAAGCACGACGTCGTCGCCCGACTTCGAATCCTGGGTGCATGGGCGTGCGTATGCGCGCCAGTTCATGGAAGAACTCAAAGAGCTTGCTCGGCGTGGCTTGGGTTTCAAAACCTATCAGGATTGGGCGCATTTGAAAGCTCAGCTGAGGATGCGTTTCACGGCAGCCCCCCAATGACGACCGCCGGTTTCTGGATTTCACTGCTGGCGTTGGTGTATGTCTATTTGTTTTATCCGGTTCTTCTGATCTTAAGAGCGCGCTTATGCGCTCAGCCTGTACGCAAAGCCCTCTATGAGCCTGAGGTCAGTGTCATCCTGAGCCTTTACAATGAAGAAAAGACAATCGCGCGGAAAATTGAGAACCTGCTCGAGCTCGATTATCCGGCCGAAAAGCTCGAGATTCTCATCGGTTCGGACGGATCAACGGATTCTACGGACGCCATCCTTGAAAGTTTCAGAGATGCGCGGCTGCGTTTTCGGCGTTTTGCACAAAACCGCGGAAAGCCCCAAGTTCTCAACTCGCTCATCTCTGAAGCCCGCGGTTCGATTCTCGTTTTTACCGATGCCCGGCAGAGGATTGATCCCGCCGCCCTTCGCAGACTTGCCGAGAACTTCGCAGATCCCTATGTCGGCTGTGTTTCAGGGGAGCTTTTTTTCGAGGATGAGCCGGGGAGCGGTGTCGCCCGCGGGATGGGGCTCTACTGGAACTATGAAAAACTGCTTAGAAAAAAAGAATCGCAAGCGGGTTCGATGCTCGGTGCGACCGGTGCCCTTTATGCGGTCCGATCCGAAAGAGTTCCCGAAATGCCCGGCAATATTCTCGCTGATGATCTCTTTATACCGCTGGCTGTGAGCCTGAAAGGATACCGCTCGATCTTCGAGGAAGAGGCGCGGGCCTATGATGCGGTTTCGCTCAGGGGATCGCAGGAATTTACGAGGAAGGTTCGGACGCTTGCGGGCAATTACCAGATTCTCGAGTTTCTGCCCGGACTGCGCAACCCGTTTCAAAGTTTCTTGGCCTGGCAGTTTTGGTCGCATAAAGTTCTCCGGCTCTTCGTCCCGTTTTTTTTAATAGTCCTGTTTGCAGCGAGCTGTCTGCTTGCTCAATCTCCGTTCTACCGCGGCGCGATGGGTTCGCAGATGATTTTCTATGCGCTTGCCGTTTGGGGGTGGCGATGCGACCGTGCGCGCACGAAGTGCCCATCGTTTTGCTCGCTTGCTTTTACTTTTTGTCTTCTGAATGCAGCCGCGGCATTTGCTCTTCCGCGCTTCTTGCGTAAAGAAAAGACGGCGCGATGGAGAAAAGCTTACGATTAGGCCTCTCCAGATTTTTATCGGTGAAGGGGATGCGCACCCCTTGATGCCCTCGAAGGCGATAAAAATCGCTATATAGTGATAGGAATTGCGTTTTTTAGGATGAGCTCGAAAAAGGCGTACAATCGTCTTTTGCAACAGTGCATGCACTCTGCTATAATCTCCACCATTAACAACTAAACCTATGAACCTCTACTCACTTTCAATTCAGATGTTGATGTTGCTGTTGCCTGCGCTGACGCCGGCCGCCCGAGTCTACGATTTCGCAGACGAGATCTCGAATGGACGTCCGACTGCCGGATCGCTTGTGGTTCAGAAAGCAAGGATGCTCCTCTAGGCCTACCCGCCCCTCTCTCCATCAGATTTTGATCCCGAAGAAGTTCCGTCCATTTTAAATCAAATTTATTTAATCCCAGGTGATGAGACATGAGAACGTTCCGCAGTAGACCGTGGCTGGACTCTTTTATTTACGTGTTCTTGATAGGACAGCGTCAGAGCAAAGTGCAGATGAGGGCGGGATTCACGGCGCAGCCTTTGCCTGCCGAAGCAAGACTTAGGCATCAGATCTCTCAATTCACGGCATCTTTCATGACGCTCTGGAGGCGGTTTTGGAAGAGGACCTTTGATTTGGCTGTGACCCTATCGGCGCTGGTTCTCACGGCACCGTTATTTCTTTTGATAGCAGCAGCGATCAAGCTGGATTCCCCCGGCCCCGTCTTCTATCAGCAGCAGAGAGTTGGGCTTCGCGGGCGGAATTTTTTCATGTTCAAATTCAGAAGCATGCGGACCAACGCCGAGTCTCAGTCCGGACCTGTCTGGGCAAAAGAAAACGACCCCCGCGTCACCCGGCTCGGAAGATTTCTGCGCGAAACGCATCTCGATGAACTTCCTCAGCTGTTCAATATTCTCCGAGGAGAAATGAGCCTTGTCGGGCCCCGTCCTGAAAGGCCGCATTTTGTGAAGGAGCTTCGGAAAGTCATTCCGCACTATGATAAAAGACATTTTGCGAAACCCGGTGTCACGGGCTTGGCTCAGGTGCGTCAGCGCTACGACGAGAATGTCGGGGACGTGCGCAACAAGGTCCGCTATGACGTGCTGTACATCAAAAAAATGTGTCCGATCCTGGATCTGAAAGTCATCGCTTTGACAGCAGTCACGATGATCCTGCGCACGGGCCGCTGAAAAGACCCGGATCTTCGAACTCCGGGACTGCCTGCCGCTGAAAAGCCGCTCGGACGGCTGCGATTTCAAAAAAGCCGTTGGCAATTTCCCGGGAACATTTATAATGCGCCGATGCGCTTCTAATCGGTTATTCAAGAAATTGCTAAAAAATTTTCGGCACTCCTAGATCAAGAAGGGACTTATCATGGAAAGCGTCAAGACGATTGAAGAACTCCAGGTTCAGGATAAGCGCGTTCTCATCCGTGTGGATTACAATGTTCCGCTCAACGAGCGCGGAGAAATCACCGATGACGTGCGGATCGCGAAATCTCTGGACACCCTACGTTACTGCCTGGAGCGCGGTGCTCGCGTCATTCTGATGTCGCATCTCGGCCGCCCCAAGGGCACACCTGAAGCCAAGTATTCTCTTAAGCCCGCGGCGCTTCATTTAGAGAAACTATTGGGAAAGCCTGTTTCTTTGCTCGGCGATTGTGTCGGCAGCGAGGTCGAGAAAGCCGTGCAATCCATGAAAGCCGGCGACATTGTGATGCTCGAAAATCTCAGATTCCATGCGGAAGAGACGAAGAACGATCTTACCTTCGCCAAGAAGCTGGCCGGGCTCGCCGACGTTTATGTCAACGATGCCTTCGGGGCGGCTCACCGTGCTCATGCCTCGACGGCCGGTGTGACTGAGTTTCTGCCGTCTGCCGCGGGTTTTCTTCTGGCACAGGAGCTCCGGTACCTCGGCAAAGCAATTACGAATCCTGACCGTCCGTTCGTCACCATCCTCGGCGGTGCAAAAGTTTCTGACAAGATCAAGCTCATCACCAACCTCATTGATAAAGCCGACACCATCCTGATTGGCGGTGCTATGGCCTACACCTTCTATAAAGTCATGGGTATCGGGATCGGGAATTCCAAATTCGAACCCGAGGGTGTTCCCGCGGCGGAACAAGCGCTCAAGAAAGCGCGGGAAAAGAACTTCCAGCTCCTCTTCCCCGTAGACCGCGTGATTGCTCAATCCATTGAAACGGCATCTCAATCCAAGGTCATCGAGACCGACATTCCTGACGGCTGGTCGGGTTTTGATATCGGTCCCAAAACTGTGGAAAAGTACAAGCAGGTACTCGCCGGTGCAAAAACCATCGTGTGGAATGGTCCCGTGGGGCTTTTTGAATTCAAGCCGTTTGATCAGGGAACATACGAGCTCGCTAAATTTATCAGCACGCTGCAGGCGACTAAAATCATCGGCGGCGGAGACACGGCGGCGGCCGTTCGGCAGTTCGGTTTCGACAAGCAGATGTCCCATGTTTCGACGGGCGGGGGAGCCTCTCTTGAGTTTCTGGAAGGAACCCTTCTGCCGGGTGTGACCGCGCTGGCCAACAAGACAACCGTTTCTAAATAACGTTCGATGCAAGCCCCTCGTTAAGGAGAAATTATGAAGAAGCCGTTTATTGCCGGTAACTGGAAGATGTTCAAAACAGTATCGGAAGCGGTCAGTCTGGTGCAGACAATCAAGGCGGGTGTATCCCACAAAACCGATTGCGATATCGTTGTTTGCCCGCCTTTTACCGCGCTCTCGGCTGTCAGCAAGACCTTGGAGGATTCATCCATTGACCTCGGCGCGCAGAATATGCACTTTGAGTCCGAGGGCGCATTTACGGGTGAGGTTTCACCGCTGATGCTGAAGGATGTCCGCTGCCGTTATGTGGTGCTCGGCCATTCTGAAAGAAGACAGCACTTCAAGGAAGACGATGCGCTGATTAATAAAAAAGTAAAAACGGCCGTTAAGTACAGCCTCGTTCCGATCCTCTGCATCGGTGAAACGCTTGCAGAGCGTGAGAGCCGTCAATTTTTTGAAGTCGTCAAAAAACAGTTTGATGAAAGTCTTCAAGGATTGACGGGTGAAGACGTCTCTAAGATTGTTCTGGCTTATGAGCCGGTGTGGGCCATCGGAACGGGACAGACAGCGACACCTGAACAGGCTGAGCAGATGCATTCCTATGTGAGAAGGCTGCTCAACGAGAAATACGGCAACGAAATCGCTTCTCGCGTTCCGATTCTTTACGGCGGCAGCGTGAAACCCGACAATATCGGTCAGCTCATGCGCAAGCCGAATGTCGACGGAGCCCTTGTCGGGGGTGCTTCGCTGAAAGCCGAAACGTTTACTCAAATCATCGTTAATGCTGCAGAAGCCTGCAAGGCTGAGGTACACTCATGAGTGTCATCATCACCATTCTCCATGTGATTGTTTGTTTCGTTCTCATTCTTGTCATTCTCCTGCAGGCCGGAAGAGGCCAGGGGTTGACAGGGGCGGCCTTTGGAAGCGGAAACGTTCAGTCGCTCTTTGGAACGAAGGCATCGAGCTTTCTCACCAAAGCCACCACGGTATCGGCCATCTGTTTCATGCTGACCTGCATCACGCTCGACGTCATCGAAGTGCAGAAAAGCCGAAGTTTGTTTGACAGCCGCAAGCCCGCGGCGCCTCTTGATATCGACCAGATCAAAAAGGCGCTCGAAAAAGTTAAGAGTGAAGGCAACGCTCCCGCGGAGGCTGATGCCGCAGCAGCAGCTGCTGCTGTCCAGAAGGCGGTTTCGGATGCAGCTGTACCGGAGGCGCTTCAGGCAGAAGGATCGGATGCCGTTTCTACTCTTCAGGATGCGGCCGCCGCTGTGCCTGCACCCACGACACCCGAGCCAGCCAAGACCTGATTTCAGGTTTTTGAGCGGGTTCTCGAGAACCGGCTGATGTCATGAAAATTCCGAGCGTTTCCAGGCCTGAGTTAGGCCTGCGCTACGTCAAGGGGATTGGTCCCAAAAGGGCCGAAAGCCTTGAAAAAGTCGGTGTGCGCAGCCTCCATGATCTTCTGCTTTACTTTCCCCGCCGTTACGAAGACCGAAGTACATTCAAGAAAATAGCGCATCTGAGCCCCGGCGACATGGTCACCGTGAAGGGCCGTGTTCTTTCGGCAGTTATGAAACGCCTGCGCCGCACCGTTCTTGTCGAGATCGTGATCGGCGATGAAACGGGCATGCTGCCGGCGGTCTGGTTTAATCAGCCGTATCTCAAGAATCAGTTTTTGCCGGACCGGGAGATTATTCTCTACGGAAAGGCCGACTATCACCAGGGCCGATTCCAGCTCAATTCGCCTGAATATGAGATTCTAGATTCCCGCGACGCTTCCATCCATACCGGGCGAATCACCCCCATTTACCCCCTCACAAACGGCCTTTATCAGAAGTCGATGCGCTCCGTGCTTTACGACGTGACCCACAACCGGCGTGAGGCGATGCTTGACGATTTTCTACCGGATGACTTCCGTCAGCGCCTCGGCCTTTCGGAGCGCTGTTCGGCTTTGCGCGAGATCCATTTTCCGGCGAGTTCGGAATCTTTGGAAAGTGCCCGCAGGCGCCTGGTGTTCGATGAATTTCTGCTATTTGAGGTGACCCTGCTCCAGAAGATAAGGCTCATGAAAACGCGCTTCCGTTCGCATGGTCTTGAGAAGGCTGAGGCTTTCCTCAGCGAGTTTTCACAATCTTTGCCTTTCGTTCTGACCGAAGGTCAGCGCAGTGCCATGAAGGAAATTGCCTCCGATATCTGCAAACAGATCCCGATGAACAGGCTCGTGATGGGGGATGTCGGCAGCGGAAAGACAGCGGCCGCCGCTTATGCGCTAGGTGCGGCGGCCCGCTCGGGCCTGCAGGGCGCTCTTCTTGTTCCCACAGAAGTTCTAGCCAATCAGCATTACGAGACGCTGATGCGTCTTTATCAGCCGTTTGGAATCTCGCTCAGGCTTCTGACCTCGAGCACGGAGAGAAAACTCCGTGAAAAAATTCTCGGCGAATTCAAGGAGGGAAGGACGTCGTGTCTCGTGGGCACTCACGCCTTGCTGCAGGAAGATGTTGAATTCAAGGCTCTTGGTCTCGTGGTGATCGACGAACAGCATAAATTCGGCGTTCATCAGCGATGCAAGCTCCTCGACCGTCCGATACGGCCGCATCAGCTGGTGATGACGGCGACGCCGATCCCTCGTACACTCGCTTTGACTGTCTATGGAGACCTTGATATTTCTACGATCCGCGGTCTGCCGTCCGGGCGGCGCCCCGTCAAAACTTATTGGATTGCCCGAGCCAAACAGGCCCGAGTTTATGAACACATGGCTGAAAAACTTTGCTCAGGGGAGCAGGCTTATCTCATATTCCCGCTGGTTGAAGAAACCGAAAAAGTAGACCTTTTGGCAGCCGTTCAGGAATTCGAAAAACTCCGCAAAGGTATGTTTAAGGATTTTAAGGTCGGACTCGTTCACGGAAAAATGCCGGGACCCGAGAGGGATGCCGTGATGAAATCGTTCAAGGCTCAAGAAATCCAAGTGCTCGTGGCAACGACCGTCATCGAAGTCGGGGTAGACAATCCCAACGCCACGATGCTCGTAATTGAAAATGCTGAGCGCTTCGGACTGTCTCAGCTGCATCAGATGCGCGGCCGCATAGGACGTGGATCGAAGGATTCAGAATGTTTCCTTTTCGGCGAACCCCAGACAGAAGAAGGCAAGAAGAGGCTGCGGATCATGACCCGTACCCAAGACGGCTTTGAAATTGCGGAGGAAGACCTTAAACTGAGAGGGCCGGGGGATTTCTGGGGCACCCGCCAAAGCGGCGAGCCGCTTTTCAGACTGGCCGACCCCGCCCGGGATCAGCCGCTTCTGACCGAGGCCCGGGGCGCGGCTCGCCGGATCGTGGATAGCGGTCAGCTGAAGACCGGCGGAGAATGGGAAAGTTTAAAAAATTATCTCGATCAATTTCCTATTCGCTATTAAGATACGGAGCATCGAGTTGATCGCTTTTGAAAGTGCAAAGGACCACGGGCTTTAGGGAGGCCGGTTCATGAGAATCATTTCAGGTGAATTCAAGTCGAGAAAGATTCAGTTTCCTAAAACCAAGCTCACTCGTCCGATGACGGATAAGACGAAGGAGACCGTCTTCAATATCATCGGAAGTCTCGTGACGGGCAAGCATGTCCTCGATCTGTACGCTGGAAGCGGTTCTCTGGGCCTCGAGTCTTTAAGCCGAGGCGCTCTCGATGTGACCTTTGTCGACCGCGGAAGCTGGGCCGTCAAAGTCATTCAAAAGAACCTCGCAACGCTCGGACTGAGTTCGAAGGCACAGATTCTCGAAGGGGACGTGCTCCGCGCCATCAAAACCCTGGAGAAAAAGAAAAAGATTTTCTCGCTTGTTTTTGTGGATCCCCCTTTCAATGAAGGACTTGTGAAAAAGACATTGAACCGCCTGGATCAATCTGCTATATTGGCGCCCTTCGCTCAGGTCGTGGTGGGGCATTTTAAAGATGAGCCTTTGCCTGAATCACTTCAATCTCTCCGCCTGGCCCGCACCAAAAAGATAGGCCAAGCCTGTCTCTCATTTTATTTTCGCCTGGAGTCTCAGGATGGAGAAACGAAGAGCTATATATCCGGGGAGTTTTGACCCGGTCACCTACGGACACATTGACCTGGTCCGTCGGGCTTTACTGCTTTTTGATGAAATTATTATTGTGGTGGCCATTAACGCCGGAAAAAATGCGCTGTTCACCATTGAAGAACGTGTCGATTTTATGAAGCGCGTCTTCAAGAACACTCGCGGCGTCAAGATTGACAGTCTCGAGGGCCTCACAGTCAACTACGCCCGGAAGGTTAAGGCGAGGACGATTCTGAGGGGATTGCGGGCGACGTCTGACTTCGATTATGAATTTCAGATGGCGCTGACGAATAGGCGCCTTTCGAAAGAGGTCGATACTGTTTTTCTGGTGCCGTCTGAAGATCATTTCTACTTGTCTTCCCGTCTCATCAAGGAAATTGCGATGCTGAAAGGGGACATTGAAGATTTCGTGCCGACGTTTGTTGCGAAACGTATACGGCAAATTTACGGCGAAACTTCGAAGTCAGTGTGAATTCTATGAAGATTGTGATTTCGGCTTATACCGAAGGCGAGCCGAAAAATGTCGAGATGTCTTATGACCCCAAATCTCTCGACCTTGAGCTCGTCGATCTTAAATTCCTCGAGGACCTCAAACTCGAGGGGGTTGTCCTGCGCGAGCCGACAACAATCAGTTTCAGCGGCAGCTTGTCCAGCCGGGTCAGAAGAATTTGCGGCAAAACGCTGAAGGAAGTCGAAGAACCGCTGTCCATCCCTTTCGGGTTTTATTACGAGACAGCGGACAAGGATGTGATTGATACGCTGGATGACATCCGCGAAGCCGTTTTGATAGAACAGCCGATGGTATATTTCGCGCCGGGCACCGAAGACCTCAAGGTAGAGTACGAGGACCAGGAACCGGAATCGGCCCCTGACGCGAAAACAAAAATTAAAGACAACGCCCTGCGCGATCAGTTAGAAAAACTCCGCGAGCGTTTTAAAAGGAGCAAATAGAATGGCAAATCCGAAACGAAGACATTCCAACACTCGAACCCAAACACGGCGCGCTCATGATTTCATCAAGCTGAAATCCGTCAGCAAGTGCTCCAATTGCAGCGCTCCCGTGCTTCCGCACCGCGTCTGCATGGCCTGCGGCTTCTACAAAGGCCGCCAGGTTCTTACCATTAAAATCAAAGAAAAGAAGAAGTCATAAACTCTGGTATCCAACACTAAGGATTCTCTGAATATGATTCGTATCGCGGTTGACGGAATGGGCGGGGACTACGCACCCGAAACGGTCGTTGAAGGGGCGGTGTATGCCGCCAACGATTTTTCCGAACTTGAAATAGTGCTTGTCGGTCAAATGGATGTCATCAAGCGGGAACTCAACAAACACAAGGTTCTCGGCGGCAAAATCGTGATCCAGGATGCGAAGGAAATTGTCGGTATGGGGGACTCCCCGGTGGCCGCTATCCGAAAGAAGAAAGACTCTTCTCTTGCGGTTTGCGTCGACTTACTGAAGAAAAAGGAGGTCGAAGCTGTTGTGACGGCGGGCAACACCGGCGCCGCGGTCGCCGCATCAGCCCTCAACCTGGGACTTCTTCCCGGGATCAAGCGCCCCGGAATCGCGATCGGCGTTCCGACGCTGCACGGCATTTCAATTGCCATGGACGTGGGTGCGAATCTCAACCCTTCGCCCGAAGAGCTTTTTCAGTACGCGCAAATGGCAGACAGCTTTGCCCGGCACATTCACGGTAAGAAGCGTCCTGCTATCGGTCTTCTCAATATCGGCGAGGAAGAGTCCAAAGGAACAGAGGTTCTTAAAGAAGCATATAAGCTGCTGCGTGATTCCTCTTTGAACTTTGTCGGCAATATCGAGGGACGCGATTTCTTCACCGGAAGGGTGGATTGCATCATCTGCGACGGATTCGTCGGCAACGTTGTGCTCAAGATGTGCGAGAGCATTCTTGAAACGGCTGGGGCGATGGTAATCCGTGAGCTTAAGAAAAATCCTCTCTCGCTTCTGGGCGCGTGGCTTTGCAAGCCGGCTCTCAAAGCGATCCGGAACGAGACCAACTACGAAGAGGCCGGCGGTGCTCCGCTCCTCGGCGTCAACGGTACGGTCATCATCAGTCACGGCATTTCCTCAGCTCGTGCGATCCGCAATGCGATCAAGGTTGCGGGCGAAATGGTTTCCAAGCAGGTGAATCAGCACATTGTCGAATTGGTGAAGTCCAATTCCGCCGTGCAGAACTCAGCCGCTCGAACTGAAGAAAATGCAGGCGGGGGAATCCGCTGACATGACCGGCGGGTTTAAGTCCAGGATCAGCGGTCTCGGTTACAGCATTCCTGAACGGGTCGTAACGAATTTCGATTTGGAAAAAATCGTCGAGACTTCTGACGAATGGATCCAGACCCGAACCGGAATCAAGAAGCGCCACATTGCTGAAAAGGGCACCCGCTCCAGCGATCTCGGAACGGCAGCTGCGAGACAAGCTCTTCAGCATGCTGGAATTTCTCCTCAAGATCTTGATCTGATCATCGTTGCGACCATCACTCCCGACATGTACTTTCCTTCCACGGCGTGCAGAATCCAAAATAATTTGGGTGCCTCCTGCGGAGCCTTCGATCTAGCCGCTGCCTGTTCGGGTTTTCCCTACGCTCTGACGGCGGCCGAAGGATTTATCGCCACAGGGCACTACCGCAATGTTCTCGTGGTTGGCGCCGAAGTTCTTTCAGGATTTATCGACTGGAAAGACCGCTCGACTTGCGTGCTCTTCGGTGACGGCGCCGGGGCGGCCGTAGTGACTCGGGCCGAAGGTTCTAGCCGCATACTTGCCTCGCTTCTCGGTTCCGACGGTTCTCAGGGTGAGATCTTGAAAATACCCGGAGGCGGTTCGGCTTTTCCGCCCTCAAAAGAGACGTTAGAACAAGGGCTGCACTTTCTCAAGATGGAGGGTTCAGAGGTTTTTAAAGTGGCTGTTCGCACGATGGAAGTCGCTGTCCGTGACGTTCTTGAAAAAGGGGGCGTCAAGCTTGAGGAGGTCGATTGGCTGATCCCGCACCAGGCGAATATCCGCATTCTCCAGGCTGTGGCTGAGCGTTTGAAGATCCCCTCGGATAAAGTTGTTATCAATGTTGAACGTTTCGGCAATATGTCCAGCGCATCAACGGTTGTTGCACTTGCTGAAGCGGTTCAGGATGGGCGGGTGAAACCGGGACAGAATGTCGTTCTGGTCGCATTCGGCGGCGGTCTCACCTGGGCTGCAAACCTTATCAAATGGTAGGTGATTATGACTGAGAAAATCGGACTTCTTTTTCCTGGGCAAGGCGCGCAATTCGTCGGGATGGGAAAGGATTTAGCGGAGACGTACCCTCAGGTGAAAGCGCTCTTCGACAAAGCCTCAGACATTCTGGGGTATCGTCTAGACCGCTTGTGCTTCGAGGGGCCTGAGGAAGAGCTGACCCGAACGGTTTACGCCCAGCCGGCTATTTACGTTGCCAGTATGGCCGCGCTCGAGATCCTGAGGATGAAGGAGCCGGGATTCGCGCCCGACCTAACTGCTGGGCTTAGTTTGGGAGAATTCAGCGCTCTGACAGCTGCAGGCGCTCTTGATTTTGAGGACGGCCTGAATCTCGTCAAGCTCAGGGCTGAAGCCATGGAAGCCGCAGCTGTACAGAACCCGGGTACGATGGCGTCTGTCATGGGGCTCAATCTTGAGGATTGCCGCTCTATCGCTGAACAGGCCGGCTGTGAAGTTGCCAACTTAAATGCCGCGGATCAGATCGTTCTTTCCGGGACTTTCGAATCCATTGATAAGGCCTGTGTTCTGGCGGAGGGCCGCGGAGCGAAGAGGGCGCTCAAGCTGAAGGTCGGCGGGGCTTTTCACTCCTCCCTCATGCAGCCGGCACGCGAAAGATTGGAGTCGGCTCTCAAAAGCACGAAGGTGAGTCAGCCCTCCTGCGTCTTCATACCGAATGCGAAAGCGGTCGGCGTTTCTGATCCCGAGGAAATACGTAAACTCCTTTCTCTTCAATTGACAAGCCCTGTGCGGTGGTACGAATCGATGGATGCGGCCAAATCCGCGGGCGTTCTCTCTTATTTAGAAGTGGGGCCGGGTAAGGTTCTCAAGGGCCTCGTCAGAAAGTCCATTCCGGAATTTCAAGTTCAGCCTTGCGGGACTTGCGCGGATTTTGAAAAGCTGGACGAATTTCTAAGGCCATCGGCGCCGCAAGCCTAGCCGATCGCTATCACAGCCATCCGATTCAGACGAAGGAGTAGACGATGACGGACTTGAAGGACAAAGTAGCGTTGGTGACCGGTGCGAGCCGGGGGATCGGTCAAGCCGTGGCTGTTGCTATGGCCAAGCGAGGAGCGAAGGTGGTTCTTTCAGCTTCGACACTCGATAATTTGCGCGAAACCGAGGCTCTGATCAAGGCTATTTCCGGGGCGGAATGTGTCCTCACCAAGGCCAATGTCAGCATCGCCGACGAGGTCAATGAAGTCGTCAAAATAGCAATTGACACCTATGGAAAGGTCGATATACTTGTCAACAACGCGGGCACAACACGTGACAATTTGATCGCGTTAATGCCCGAAAAAGATTGGGATGATGTTCTTTCGACAAACCTCAAAAGCGTGTTTCTCTTCACCAAAGCTTGTACGAAACCGATGGTGAAGCAGCGAGGCGGGGCAATCGTTAATATAGCCTCAGTGGTCGGGATCACCGGGAACGCCGGTCAAGCCAATTACGCAGCCTCAAAAGCCGGCATTATAGGCTTCACGAAGTCAGTCGCGAAGGAATTAGCCAAAAGAAATATCCGGGCTAACGTAATTGCTCCAGGGTTTATCAGAACGCGAATGACGGATCAGCTTTCCTCTGATCTTCAAGATAAAGTTAAAGATCAGATAGCCTTAAAGCGGTTTGGCGAACCGACAGAAATCGCCGAGGCAGCCGTTTTCTTAGCATCCGATGCCGCAGGTTACATCACGGGGCAGACCCTCGTCGTTGACGGCGGCATGGTAATTTAAATATCACACTCTTATCATCACAGAGGAGGAGTCATGGCAGTTAACGATAAAATTACCGAAATCATCGTCGAGCAACTTGGGGTTAAGCCCGAAGAGGTCATCCCCGAAGCTTCCTTTGTTGATGATCTGGGCGCCGATTCCTTGGATACAGTTGAGCTTGTGATGGCGCTTGAAGAAGAGTTTGGTATCGAGATTCCGGACGAGGATGCTGAAAAGATCCAGACGGTCGGCGATGCCATCCGTTATATCGAAGAGAAATCGGGTTCGAAGTAAGAATTCCGTTCTTCAATCAACATAACCCACCAGATACCTGTGACCAATAAGCGTGTAGTCGTGACGGGCTTGGGGATGATTACGCCCCTAGCTTCGTCCGCTGAAAAAACTTGGGAAGGCTTTCTCAAAGGCCGGAGCGGAACAGGGCGCTTGACTCAGATCGAGTGTCCCAAGTTCAGTTCTCAGGTTGCTGCTGAGGTTAAGGATTTCGATCCCTCTCTGTATTTTTCCCCGAAGGAAGTCCGCAAAACAGACCGGTTCGTTCAGTTTGGCGTTGCTGCGGCCAAGATGGCGCTTGATGACGCACAGCTGGATATTACGAAGCACGATCCGACTCGAATGGGTGTGTTGGTGGGCTCCGGTATCGGCGGACTTCGCATCATCGAGGAACAGCATAAGGTGATGCTTGAGAAAGGCGCGGACCGCGTGTCGCCCTTTCTCATTCCCATGCTCATCGTGAACATGGCGCCTGGTCAGATTTCGATCGCGCTCGGTCTGAAAGGGCCGAACAACTGTGTTGCGACGGCCTGTGCTACAGGTTCTAACGCTATCGGGGATGCTTTCCGGATTGTTCAGCGTGGTGAGGCTGATGTCATGTTCGCAGGCGGAAGCGAATCTGCGATAACTCCTCTGGGCTTCGGCGGATTCGACGCTATGAAGGCCCTCAGCACGCATAACGATGAACCCGAGGCGGCTTCGCGTCCTTTCGATGCGACCCGTAACGGCTTCGTCATGGGCGAGGGATGCGGTGTTGTGATCCTAGAAGAGCTGGAGCACGCCAAGCGCCGCGGGGCGAAAATTTACGCTGAAATGGTCGGTTACGGCATGACGTCTGACGCCAGTCATATCACTGCCCCTGACCCGACCGGAGAAGGGGCGGCCAGGTGCATGACGATTGCTATGAAAGATGCGGGGATCCGCCCCGAAGAGGTCAGTTACATCAATGCGCACGGAACTTCGACATCCTTGAACGACAAGGTTGAGACGCTAGCGATCAAGAAAGCCCTCGGCGAAGAAACTGCCCGCAAGGTAAAAATTAGCTCGACGAAATCGATGACGGGGCATCTTTTGGGTGCTGCAGGCGGTGTGGAGGCGATCGCCTGTATTCTTGCGATCCGGGATCAGATTATTCCGCCCACGATCAACTACAAGCACCCCGATCCGGATTGCGATCTGGACTATACGCCCAATGAGGCGGTTTGCCATTCCGTGAAAATCACGCTTTCTAACTCCCTTGGATTCGGCGGTCACAATGCTTGTATTGCATTCCGCTCTTTTCAGGGTTAGAATGCCGCGCTCGTATCTCCAAATCTTCCCGACTCTCTCCGCCTGGAGGTTTCATGCGTCTTAAAAAAGTTGAAATCGTAGGCTTCAAATCATTTGCTGACCGCACGCTCGTCTACTTTGACAAGGGTGTTACCTGCGTCGTCGGACCCAATGGCTGCGGCAAGAGCAACATCTCCGATTCGATTCGCTGGGTGCTTGGAGAACGAAGCGCCAAGATGCTCCGCGGCTCCAAAATGGAAGACGTTATTTTTGCCGGCACCCAGTTCCGCAAGCCTGTTGCTTTCGCCGAGGTTTCTCTGACAATCGATAACCAGGACCGTGGTCTGCCGATCGATTACAACGAGGTCACGATCACCCGCAGACTGCACAGATCCGGTGAAAGTGAATACCTGATCAACAAAACGTCATGCCGACTGAAAGATGTGCAGGATCTTATTCTCGATACAGGCATCGGCTCGAACTCCTACTCCATGATCGAACAGGGAAGAATCGATCATATCCTGAATGCGGATGCAGAAGAGAGAAGATTCCTCATTGAAGAAGCTGCGGGCATCTCCAAATACAAAGTCAAAAAGGAAGAAGCGATTCGTAAGCTTGAACGGACTGAGCAGAATCTTCTCCGCCTCAAGGATATCGTCGCGGAAGTTCAGAGAAATATTCAGTACGCAGAGCGCCAGGCCCGCCGAGCAGAGAGATACCGTGAGCAGTTCGAAAAATTAAAAGACCTCGAAATCAGGCGTGCTTTTTTTGATCTCGGACAGATCTCCGCGGTCAGATCAGAGCTCGAAGAGGCCCGCGGAAGGTACATGGCCGACATCGAAGGCATCGTCCAGGCGATCGCAGAAATCAGAAATCAGCAGGAGGGCTTGGCGCAGGGGCTTTCCGAAATCATGGAAAAGTATTCCGCGATCGAGGGGCAGCGCTACGACCTCAAAGGCCGCTTCGATCAGAATGACCAGCAGCTCAGGTTCAATCAGGAAAAGAGAGTCGAATTTGCCTCGCGAAAAGGGCAGATTCATCAAGAGAGGATTCAGCTGGATCAGCAGCTCATGCGTAGTCAGGCTGAAATCGAGGTCAAGAACGAAGAAGTTGTTTCCATTGGAAATCAGAAAAGCGACGTTCAGACGGCCTTCGAAACGGCCCGCCTGACGCTGGAGCAAGCCGAGAATCATCTTGAGGCTTCCAAGACGCTTTTTAACGATTCCAAGGCGGCCAGTTTCGAAGCTGCCAGCGAAGCGGCCAAGGTTCGAAACGATTATCACCGTCTGTGCGCCTATCTGGACAGTCAGGTAGAGCAGCGAAAAAAGCAGGACGCCGGAGCTACCCGGTACCAGCAGGAGCTCGAACAGTGGGCCGCGCGTAAAATCGACTGCGAAAAAAGTCTCCGTGAGCTCGAGGAGCGTGTCAGTCTGCTCAGCGAGCAGAAAGCCGCTCAGGAAGAGCAGTTGAAATCTCTCAAGGCTGAACTGGAAAGCTACAGCGACAAAATCGAATCTGCCGAGCGTCAGCTTCATGAAATGCAAACACGCAGGGCCATGCTAAAAGAGATCGACGAAGCGGCGGGGCTGAGCCAGGAGACTCTTCTGGAAGGTTTCTCAGAAGAGGAAAGATCACTGATGCATCAGCTTCGGGATCTCATCAAGGTGGAGTCCGGCTACGAAGCCGCGGTCGAGTCCGTTCTTGGCGATTTCGCTAAAGCCCTTGTGACGGAAAATGGCAATGCCGCTTACAAGCTTTTAGCGGAAATGTCAGCTCGAAAGAGCGCTCCGGCGGCTTTTCTGGTGAAGAGCCCGGAATCAGTTCCCGCACCCGAGGAAACGGCGGCCGTACAGGATCCGCAAGGACCGCTGTACAGCCTGCCGATAAGCCGCTTCGTCAGCATGAACGACGCTTACCGGCCGCTCCTCAACAGTTTCTTCAACAGCACTTTCGTCATCGAAAATCTCACCGAAGAAAATTTCCTGGAAGCTGTGCGGGGTTCTGCGCAATGCCGTCTCGTCACGAAAGACGGCACGGTGCTGGGGCCTGCGGGCCGGCTGTTTTTCCGCCAAGGCCAGATCAGTGCCGAACAGAATTTATTCAAGAGGGGATCAGAGATCGAGGATTTGACTCAGCAGATCGCTGCCAGGGAAAACGATCTTGAGCAGTGGCAGACGGAAGCGGCAAGGATTCTTTCCCTCGGCGAGGAACTTCAAGAGGCTCTCAAAGTCACAGATCATACGGTTATGGAATCCAAACTCCAGCGGGAATCCTTTGAGCAGCTTCGTAAGGGTCTGCAGGACCGCCTTGGGACTTTTCAGCGGGAACTCGACCTGATTTTCTCCGAGCAGGAGGAGATGCGGGTCCGCGAGGAAGAGGCTGTGGCGCAGAGAACCCAGCTTGAGATCGACATGATGCGCACCGAGGAAAAACAGCGCCAGATCCGGAGTGAACAGGAAAATATCGTGCGCGACATGGAACGCATGGAGCGAACAAAGGCTGAAGCTGTGCGGGACTATTCCGATCAGAAAGCAAAGCTCGACGCGCTCCGGCAGCGGGAAAAATTTTTGGAAGAAGCCTGCCGGCTTCTGAGTGAACAGCAGGGACGGGACCGGGCCAGAATCGAAAACCTCGAGGCCGAGACGCTGAGAATTCAGGAGCGGGAAGAGATTTTGAGCCAGGAGGACGGGCGCGTGCGTCAGGAACAGGATGAATTAGCTGCAAAAATCCAGGAAGCGGATCTTCAGCTGGCGATGGTGCGTCAAGACCGTGACAGAATTCAGCAGGAGATGCAGCAGATCGAACAGATGCTTGTCGAGAGTCAGGACCGCAAACATCAGAATGAAGAAGCTCTTCATGAAGTTGAAAAGCGCGGCATGGATCTCGGGTATCAGGAAAAAAATATTCATGAACGGCTTCTGCAATCCTACAAGATCGAGCTTCAGTCGCTTCAGCCCGAGCTTTATGCGCTCAGCGAAGAAGAACTCTCTGCCGTCTCCGAGCAGGTCGATGAACTGCGCCGGAAGATTGAATCCATCGGTACGGTGAACCTTCTTGCAATCGAGGAATATGACGAGCTCAAGCAGCGTCATGATTTTCTGATGGGACAGCAGAAAGACCTCGAGGACGCAAGAGACTCGTTGATGGAAGCTATCCGCAAAATCAACCGCACAACCAAGGGTCTTTTCGAAACAACCTTTCAAGAGGTTCAGAAAGCGTTCGGCGAGTACTACCAAACCCTCTTCCGCGGAGGCGAAGCCAAGCTTGTTCTTATCGACGAAACCAACCCTCTAGAGTCGGGGGTGGACATTCACGTGAGGCCGCCAGGAAAAAAACTTCAGCACATGAGCCTGCTCTCCGGCGGTGAAAAAGCGATGACGGCAATGGCGCTCCTGTTTTCGCTCTTCAAGATTAAGCCGTCGCCTTTCTGTGTGCTCGACGAAGTGGATGCGCCGCTGGACGAAGCGAATGTCGACCGTTTTCTTGCGGTTCTGAGAACGTTTCTGAAGTCCTCGCAGTTCATCATCGTGACGCATAACCGAAAGACGATTGCGATGGGCGATTCGCTCTACGGTGTGACCATGCAGGAGGCGGGCGTTTCTAAAATCGTTTCCGTCAAGGTCAGTCAGGACGCGAAGAACGAGGCGTTCCAGTCGGATGAGAGCGGCGTCGAACCCGCCGAATCTGAATCAGAACCCGAAGCCGGATCTGATGCTGAGGATGCCGGCGAGCCGAAGAGCGATCAGGAAATTTTGGAGTCAGAAGCTGAGAAACCGGCAGTTCCATAAGATGCAAGCCGCAATGAAAAAAGCACCGCAGAGAGACGCGGTGCTTTTTTTTTGCGCCCTTCAAGCGGCGCCATCGCGCCATGAAAGAGTGAGACAATGACCTGGATAAGTCTTTCTGCCTATGGTGTCCTTGCCTATTTTTTGGGCAGTCTTCCGTTTGGGCTGTGGGTGGGCCGGCGCGTTAAGGGGATCGATATACGTGAACACGGCAGCAAGAATACGGGAGCGACCAATGTATTTCGAGTCGTAGGAAAGAAATGGGGATTTTTGGTTCTGTTCCTTGATGCTCTCAAGGGAGCGCTTGCCGTCATACTCCCCGGTGTGCTTTCCGGGGCGGCGCTTGCAGTGGAGGCTCGGGTCACATTCGCTATTCTGGCAATTCTCGGGCATTCATTTTCGATTTGGATGTCCTGGAAAGGCGGCAAGGGGGTGGCGACATCCCTTGGGGTTTTTTTGGCGCTTTCACCGATCGCGGCCTTACTCACTCTCGCTGTTTGGGGCTTGGTTTTTTTTCTCACACGAATCATCTCGCTGGCCTCTCTTTCCGGTGCTGTTTTCTTTCCGATCGCGATGCTCCTTGTGACCCGTGGGACGCCGGAAGGCAAGATTCTGATCCCTCTCGCGGCCTTGGTCGGAGGGTTTATTTTTTTCACCCACCGAGCGAATCTGGGGCGTATCCTCCGCGGTGAAGAGAAAAAAATAATTTAAATTAATCAATATATTATTGACAAAAAACAATAATACGATACACTCATCCCGCCGATGCCTGTTTTCTCTTGCATTCTCACAGGAGAAAACATGGAAAAATACTCTCGAACAGTCATTCTGTCTCAGCCTCTGAAAGATGACGAGGAGATCCAGTACGCGATCACCCGTTACAACGATCGATTTTTTTTCGATGTGCGAATCTGGTTCAAAAGTCCTCAAGCCCAGAATTACCGTCCGGGCCGAAAGGGGATTTCACTGCCGATTCATCGGCTGACGACCTTGCGTGAAGGTCTGAGCGTGCTCGCGGATTCCATCGGAAAAGCCCCCGGTTTAAATCCAAGGGATCGCCAAAGCAGAAAGGCCGAAAGACCCTCGGCAGTCCCGGCGCACTCCCGGGATTAAGTCTTTACACCGTTTGCCTTACCCATTAAAATACCGGAACTTGCGCCTTTTTTAAGGCTTGCAGACGGTCTTTGTGCGCGCATGCGCTAAAAAACTTTCCTTAGGAGCTAATCATCATGGTTAAAAAGATTGAGAAAGACGCTAAACAGGAAGCTGCACAGGCCTCAGCCAAAGTCTCCAGCGAGAAACAAAAAGCACTCGAACTAGCCCTCCTGCAGATCGAAAAACAATTCGGAAAAGGTTCCATCATGAAGATGGGTGAAGAGCGTCGCGAGCCCGTTCAGAGCATCCCCACCGGCGCTCTGAGTTTAGACATTGCTTCCGGCGTGGGAGGCATTCCGCGCGGCAGAGTGATAGAAATTTACGGGCCTGAATCCAGCGGTAAAACGACGCTGACGCTCAGCATCATCGCACGTGTCCAGTCTCAAGGCGGAGTCGCGGCCTTTATCGATGCTGAACACGCTCTGGATCCGACCTACGCGCAGAAGATCGGAGTGAAGCTTGATGATCTCTTGATTTCTCAGCCCGATTCGGGTGAGCAGGCGCTCCAAATCGCCGAGATGCTCGTGCGCTCGAATGCCGTCGATCTGATCGTGATCGACTCTGTCGCAGCGCTCGTGCCAAAGGCTGAAATCGAAGGCGATATGGGCGATTCCCACATGGGCCTTCAAGCGCGCCTGATGTCGCAGGCTCTCAGAAAACTGACGGGAATTTTGAGCCGCTCCAAAACGAGTTTGATTTTCATTAACCAAGTACGCGACAAAATCGGCGTGATGTTTGGTAATCCGGAAACAACGACGGGCGGCAAAGCCTTGAAGTTTTATGCCTCCATGCGTCTGGACATCCGCAGGATCGAGAGTTTGAAAAAAGGCGATGAGGTTGTCGGTAACCGCGTCAAAGTTAAGGTCGTGAAGAACAAAGTCGCTGCGCCCTTCAAGGTCGCAGAGTTCGATATCCTGTTTGATGAAGGAATCTCGCGCTCTTCCAGCATCCTAGATCTTGCAATCGAACAGCAGGTTCTTGAGAAGTCGGGATCCTGGATTCTCTACAATCAAGAAAAGTTGGGTCAAGGCCGCGATGCGGCGCGTCTATTTTTGAAAGAGAATCCCAAGGTTCTCGAAGAGATTGAGGACAAAGTTCGCGTCAAGATGACGGGAGAAGAGGTCGGCGTCTCCTGACGCATGACCGCGGATCTCTGAACATCCAAAGGCCTCGCTCGATGGAAAAAAATCCGGCCGACTTCGATGTCCGCTCTGCCGATTCCCCAAAAAACGAAGCCCTCAATTACGCTTTGAGAGTTTTGTCGGCCAGTCCTAAAAGCCGCCATCAGCTCAAAGAGAAAATGCTGACGAAGGGCTTTGCCGAGTCTCTTACGGAATCTGTTCTGGGGCGCTTGGAAGCGGCGGGCTACATTAACGACCAGGCCCTTGCCGAGGGGCTGGTTCATCGAATGGCGTCCTCGAGGAAAGGCTACGGGAAGCGCCGTGCAGCCTTCGAACTTAAACGGCGGGGCTTCGGGCCGGATACCGCCGAGAGAGCTCTCGAAGGATTGTCGCCCTCGCAGGAAGAAGAAGCGGCTCTGTCGCTGGCAAGACTCGTTTGGGAAAAATCCGCAAAGCTCCCGGAACCCAAGAG
>VFQY01000156.1 GCA_018883425.1 Candidatus Omnitrophota bacterium
TTCATGGAGAGTCCGAACAGCATCGGACGGCCAGAACAGCCGCGCATAAACAAATGCTTGTCGATCGAGGTGTCACCCCAGTGCTTGCCGACAAAATCATTCGGAACCTAGAATCAGCCGTGGTTAGCCTGCTGACGGAAGCTGTAACACCCGATTTGATGCAGCAGATTGCTTCTGAGGTTCTGAGCGCGATCACGAGTGATCCTCTTTATCCGCAATTGCTAGAAGCTCTGCAATCTCAAACCTTAGACGATTTTATCGACACTGTAACTGAAGACGTCATCTATCGCCCATCCCGATCCGAGCTGCGCAGCGTTGCTGATTCTAAGATTTTGACCGGCGTAAAGATCGAAAAAATGCATTTGTCAGCTGGAGTTTTTGTAGATGTCCGCGAGATTGCAGATCTTGGGGCTTACCCCGGAGATAAAAGGCTCGACGAGCTGCTGGTTTTTTTAGTTCGTCACCCGAGCTTCGACCTGTATATTGACCAGCCGGAGGGAGAAGCCCCGCCCGAAATTAAGGGACGGCTGGAAAAACTCTTAAATCTTTTCCCGGGCCGGATTCATTTAGGCCCCTCCGAAAGATCCAGCCTGCGCATGAAGAAAGTCCTTTTGCACATGTCGCTCCGGGAAAATTCAACGGACGCCCGGAAGACTCAGCAGCTCATGAGCAGCATCCAAGAGCGTTACGCGTTAAGCGGCGAACTCTTTGCCTTCGAATATTTGGAAGCCGGAACCCTGGCAAGTTTTCTCCATCTCGCAGAGACGTACGGCGAGGGCACGCTTCATCGCGGTATCGGCGAAGCATACGCCTACCGAGCAGCCTCGGGACGCTGGCGCATCGTTAAGTCTTTCGCTGATTCTATCTGGACGCAGATGAAGAATGATTACGCAATCCGCTGGTCTGCGTAACGGGCAAAAACACAGAGAGGACGAGTCGATTTTTTAAGCTTCGGGCTGTAGAGCCCCCGAACGAGCGAAGACTTTTTTTAGCTTTAAAGCGCAAATTTGCATGCCCGACTCAGAAAATGATGCCTGCCTTTTACCTCGAGAAACCGGTGAAACGTCCGGTTCTTTCCGCGGAGACTCAAGAGTCCGGCTCGGCCGCATGTCTTTCTTTCACGGAAAGCAGGAGCTTTATTTTGAGAACACTCAGGAAGCGCCGCTTGAAATCAGCCCGAGCTTGACTTAGAATCCCGGCATGGTCAACATCGAGATTACCTATGAAGGCAGTCTTCATTGCCGCCTGAAGCACGAACCTTCAGGAACGGAGATCTTCACGGATGCCCCCAAGGACAATATGGGGCGGGGAGAAGCGTTCTCTCCGACAGATCTTGTGGCCGCGGGCGTGGCCTCCTGCATGGTCACAACAATTGCGATTTATGCTTCGCGTCATAATATCCCGCTCGAGGGCATGACGGCCCGGGTTTCCAAAGAAATGGCCTCTGACCCCAGGCGGATAGGACGCCTCAGCGTAACCCTTCAGTTACCCGCATCCATTCCCCTGGAGAAGCGCGAGGTCCTCGAGCGCGCGGCTCTGACTTGCCCCGCCCACAGAAGTCTGAACGAGTCTGTAGAGA
>VFQY01000104.1 GCA_018883425.1 Candidatus Omnitrophota bacterium
AAATGTATATAAGAGACAGACTGTAAATGAGCGCCCAAATGAAAAGGATTTCAAGAAAAGGCCGCCAAAAAACCAAAAGAGAATCCACCATTTACTTTCTCCCGAAAATCGATAGAACCGCCGTCAGCAGAACGCTGAGGAGGAGACATGTCACGACCGGAAAATAAAAGACAAAACTGCCTTTCTTCAGATAAACATCTCCGGGCAATTTGCCTAACCCGGGAACTTTCCCAAAAAGCGCAAGCACGAGTCCGGACCCTGCGAGGACCAGACCGAAAAAAATCAGCGTTTTGGCCAAATCATTCATCAATCACCTGTTTCAACGCGCTTTACTTTTTTGTTTCTGTTCCCAAAAGGCGTCCGCTAGATCAAATCGCCTTGCCGGGCCGGCTGACGGATTCCGAAATGATCGTAAGCCCGCGCCGTGAGAACCCGTCCCGAAGAGGTCCTCTTGAGGAATCCGCGCTGAATGAGGTAGGGCTCATAAATTTCTTCAATCGTTTCTCCCGACTCTCCCACACCGACGGCAAGGCTATTGAGTCCGACGGGGCCTCCCGCACAATCTCTCATGATGTATTCCAAAATCTTCTTGTCCATCATGTCGAGGCCCTCGCGGTCAACTTCGAGCATCTTCAAGGCCTGATCTGCGACTTCGCAGGTAATCTGCCCGTCAGCTTTCACCTGCGAATAATCGCGCACACGGCGCAGCAGGCGGTTCGTGATTCGCGGCGTCCCTCTCGATCGGCGTGCAATCTCAAGCGCTCCGGCTTCATCGACCCCGATTTGGAGAATTTGACTGGACCTTCTGACAATTTCGGCGAGCTCATCGACTTCATAATAATTCAGCCTTTCCACGATTCCGAACCGGGCGCGCATAGGCGCAGTCAGCAGGCCGCTTCGGGTGGTTGCTCCGATCAGTGTAAAGGGAGGGATATTGATTTTAACGGACCGTGCATTCGGCCCTTTATCGATCATGATATCAATGCAGTAATCCTCCATGGCCGGGTAAAGATATTCTTCGACCACATGCGAAACACGGTGGATCTCGTCGATGAAAAGGACGTCGCCCTCCTCGAGATTCGTCAGCACGCCAGCCAGATCTCCCGGCCTTTCGAGGACGGGCCCCGACGTCGTATGCAGATTCGCACCCATCTGCTTGGCCACGATGTGCGCCAGAGTCGTCTTGCCTAGCCCCGGAGGTCCGAAGAGGAGCAGATGGTCCAAAGGCTCCTTACGAAGCTTGGCAGCCTCAACGTAAATCCCCAAATTTTCTTTGAGCTTCCGCTGCCCGATAAAGGCTTGAAAACTCGAGGGCCTCAGGCGCGCATCGCTCTCGGAATCCTCCGGCCTAAGATCTTGGGTCAAAATTCTGTCATCCGTCATTTGTTTTTCGCACTTCCCGCCGCACGCTTGAAAATGCGTCCTGTTGAAAAAAGATGACCCGCCTCCTTGGTTTGAAGGCGGCTGTCGATAAAGGCTTTGAGACGCGCGTGGTCCTCATCGCGGATCTCGAGAAAATCAGCTGACACCCTGTAAACCCCCGGCGTTTCGCTCTCGCAGTGAAGCACGCGCGCGAAAGCACCCAGGGGCGAATCCCCCAGGGCAGGGATCAAAATCTGGAGACGCAGAAGATCGCCCGCCTCAAGTTTTTCGGAGGTCACAAAGCGGACTCCTGATTCGCTCACATCCTTCGTGTTCGCCGTGCGGGCAATGTTTTCGCCGGGGGTTCCGTCAAAGAGGAAGTAACGGATCAGAAATGTCGCGAGGAGACGCGGGGATCTGCGTCCCTCAGAGGCTTTAATTTTGCGCGGTGACCGATTGATCATCTTCCACCATCCTTTCGAATTTGAAATCCCGGAAACTAAATGTGCTTCAGAGAGGCCCGTATTAAATCTTCGACGCTCAGCGTCTGCGCGTTCTTATCCTTCATGGCCTTTTCAACAGCGGCTTTGGCGTCGATTTTTTTATACCCGAGCGAAACCAGCGCCTGCAGGGAGTCTTCCAAAACACGCCCGCCGGACTGCGGAGATCCGGGCGATGCTGCGGCGCGCCGCTCCAAAACCATCTTTTCTTTGAGCTCTACAACAAGTCTTTCGGCCGTCTTTTTTCCGATCCCCGAAATCGAAGTCAGAACCGGAATATCGCCTGACGCTAACGCCTCGCGCAGTTCGGTCATGGGTAATCCCGAGAGGGCTGTTGTGGCCACCTTCGGACCGACACCGGAGACAGAGATCAGCATTCTAAAAAGCTCCCGCTCATCCTCAGTAAAAAAACCCTGCAGCTGCTGCGCGTCCTCGCGGACAATAAAGTGAGTCAGCAATTTAACGTCGTGGCCGAGCTGCGGCAGCTGGGAGTAAGTCGAGAGCGGTATGTGCACTTCGTAGCCCACGCCGTGAACGTCAAGCACGGCCAGCATCGGACTCTTTTCGACCAGTTTTCCCTGAAGGTAATGGAACATGGATTTCTCCGGGCGTTTACGCTAACGGGCTAGCGCCGCCTTAACTTTCTCTTCGAATTTTTTGTTCAGTGTTCTGCGGCCCTTGATCAAAATATCGGCTTTGGCGCAGGCCCCTGACATCGGCCGGGTATGGAGATGGCAAAGAGCCGCAGCGAGAGCATCTGAACCATCGGCGGGCAGAGCCGTTTGCAGGTTCAGAAGTTTCCGGACCATAAACTGCACCTGGTCCTTCGTCGCAGCGCCGCTGCCGCAAACCGCCTGTTTAACTCTCGCAGGAGGATATTCAACAACATCAACTCCCCTTTGCGCCGCGGCAAGCATCACACAGGCGCGCGCTTCACCGATCTTGACCATCGCCCTCAAATCGCGTCCGAAGAAGATATTTTCGAGCGCTAAAACCGAGGGCTCGTAAACCCGCAGAACCTCCTGCACGCCGTCGTAGATCTTCTTCAGGCGTTCCGCAAGCGGCGCGTTGCGGTTCTGATGGATGACCTCGAAGTGGAGAAGCCCGTAACGGTTTCCAGAGGCTTCGATGACACCGATGCCTGTGTGCCAAGTGCCGGGATCCACACCGAGAATTTTCATCCGCCGATTTCTTTCATAACTTCTTCGGGGATGTCTGCGTTCATGTAAACGTTCTGAACATCATCATTGTCTTCGAGAGTCTCGACTAAACTCAGAACTCCCCGGGCTCCGTCCGCCGAAACGGCCGTTTGATTTTTGGGGATCATCGTCAGCTGAGAAGACTCCATGGGGATCCCTGCCTTTTCGATTGCGGAACGCACATTCTCGTAATCCGGAACGCCTGTGGTGACCTGGTAGCTCTCACCCTCAAGGGACATGTCCTCAGCACCCGCTCCCAGGACAAGCTCCAAGAGCTGATCTTCTCCGGCGGCTTTCCCGGAAACAGAAATCAATCCCTTCTTTTCAAAAATCCATGCGACCGAACCCGCTCCGGCCATTGAGCCGTTGGCTTTCGTGAAAATGCTCCGGATCTCCGCCGCAGTCCGGTTTTTGTTGTCGGTCAAACACTGCACGAGGATGGCCACGCCTCCCGGCCCATACCCTTCATAGACCACCTCTTCGTAAGATACCCCTTCGAGTTCTCCTGTACCCTTCTTGATCGCGCGTTCGATGTTGTCCGCGGGCATGTTTCCGGCCTTCGCCGCCAGGATAGCCGTCCGAAGCCGGGGATTGGTCGAGGTATCGCCTCCGCCGGTTTTGGCGGCGACCGTGATTTCCTTGATGATTTTCGTGAAAAGCTTGCCCCGCTTGGAATCCGCAATGGCTTTTTTATGCTTGATACTTGCCCACTTATTATGACCTGACATGACACGCTCCTTGAATGGCTTGAATCACCCTGACAACATCCTTCATCGGCTCCACCGCGTGAACCCGAATAATTTGAATCCCTTTGAGAACCGCGTAAGCGGCTGCGGCTGCGGTTCCAAAATCACGCTCTGACGGAACGCGCCCTGTCACCTTGCCGATAAACGATTTTCTCGAAGGCCCGACAACGACGGGCCTCGCGAAAGCATGAAAGACCTCGATGCTTGCGAGCAGTTCCAAGCTCTGCTCAGCCGTCTTCGCAAAGCCCAGCCCGGGGTCGACGGCCAGCTGCTCCGGACGAACGCCTTCGCAAAGAGCCTTCTCAAAAGAACCCCGCAATTCTGCCAGGGTCTGGGCCGCAACATCGCCGTAATCGGTCATCGACTGCATAGTTTCCGGCGTTCCTCTGCGGTGCATCAGAATCAGACCCGCCCCGGAATCTCTGACAAGCCGAGCCATCTCAGAACCGGAGTCCCTGAGGCCGCTGACATCATTGATGATGTCAGCCCCTTCGTCGAGACATGCTCGGGCAACCTCAGGCTTTGTCGTATCGATCGAAATTCTGGGCAGCTTTCCCTTTTTGAGCTCCCTCAGCACCGGCACGACGCGTTGGATCTCTTCCTCGGCACTGACCGGCTTCGCTCCCGGCCTAGTAGATTCTGCTCCCAGATCCAAGATGTCCGCGCCCTCGGAAGCCATCCGGTGCGCCCGCTCAACAGCTTTATCGATCTGCTCAAACAGCCCTCCGTCAGAAAAAGAATCCGGCGTCAGGTTTAAAACGCCCATGACCGCTGTTCCTGAGAGCTTCCAGATTCCGCCGCGGATCTTCCAGGAATCCGCGCCCGGCTTAGGCCCCGGTTCGGTCATGCGGCTTTTCAGACGGCGCATCCGGGGAAGTCTTGGGACCCAGCCCGGCAAGTTCGCGCACTTCATCCTCATCGAGGACTTCGATTTCCAAGAGTCTGTGAGCCATTCGATCGAGCTTGTCGCGGTGGTTTTTGATAATGGTGCGTGCGGCCTCGTGGGATTCTTCGACGATGCGCCGGACCTCTTCATCAATCAAAACCGCGGTCTGCTCGGAATAATCGCGCTCACGCATGAGATCCCTTCCGAGAAAAACCTGCCGGTCCTTCTTTCCGAACGTCAAATTGCCGAGCTTCTCGCTCATTCCCAGCTCGCAAACCATCATCTGCGCAAAATGCGTCGCCTTCTCGAGATCGTCCTGGGCTCCGGAAGTGATCTCGCCGAAATAAATCTCTTCGGCCACGCGCCCGCCCAAAAGCACCGTGACGCGCTGGCGCAATTCCGTGCGAGAGATAAGACTGCGCTCTTCTTTGGGCATCTGAAGCGTGTAGCCGCCGATGCCGTAGCCTCTCGGGATGATTGAGATTTTATGCACGGGGTCGCTGCCGGGAAGCATGAGGGCTACGAGCGCGTGGCCCGATTCATGCACCGCCTTGATTTCCTTTTCCCGTTTCGAAATCACGCGGCTTTTCCTCTCCGGTCCGACCATGACGCGCTCGATAGATTCTTCGAGTTCCTGCT
Organism: Candidatus Omnitrophota bacterium; assembly: GCA_018883425.1. GTDB lineage: Bacteria > Omnitrophota > Omnitrophia > Omnitrophales > Aquincolibacteriaceae > ZLKRG04. The sequence goes on from VFQY01000104.1 coordinate 5,333, forward strand.
GACCGACTGTTTCCTTGCGCCGCCGCGCAGAAAGCAGAGCGCCTTCGTTGACGAGGTTGGCCAAATCGGCCCCTGAAAATCCCGCCGTCTGACGGGCGAGTTTGCTCAAATCGACAGCCGGGTCAATCTTGACTTTGCGGACATGCACCTTGAGGATCTCTTCGCGTCCTTTGATGTCGGGACGCTCGATGACCACCTGACGGTCAAAACGGCCCGGCCTCAAAAGAGCCGGATCCAGGACGTCAGGACGGTTCGTCGAACCGATCAGGATGACTCCGCTGTGCGTATCAAACCCGTCCATCTCGACAAGAAGAGCGTTAAGCGTCTGTTCGCGCTCATCATGACCGCCTCCGATTCCGGCGAAGCGCTGGCGCCCAACCGCGTCAATTTCATCGATAAAAATGATCGCTCCGCGCCCGCTTGCTTTTGCGGCCTTCTTGCCTTGCTCAAACAGATCGCGCACACGCGCCGCACCCACGCCGACAAACATCTCGACAAAATCCGAACCGCTGATGGAGTAAAACGGGACGTTCGCCTCGCCCGCGACAGCCTTGGCCAAGAGCGTTTTACCCGTGCCCGGAGGCCCCATCAAGAGAACTCCCTTAGGGATTCTTCCGCCAAGCTTCTGAAACCTTTGGGGATCTTTGAGGAATTCGATAATTTCCTCCAGCTCATCCTTCGCTTCCTCAACACCGGCGACGTCGGCGAAAGTCACGCGGGACTGCTGTTCCGTTCCGGAAAGCTTCGCGCGGGACTTTCCGAACGAGAAGAGTCTGCTGCCTCCCTGCTGAACCCCTCGGTAAACAAAAAACCAAAAAAAGGCTATCAACAGCAGCACCGGAGCAACGGAGTAGACCAAGTTCCGCCAAAAGGTTTCCGGCGGATTAATCGCGAAATCCGTCACATTCTTGCGCAAGGTCGGAAGAAGCTCGACGTCGTTCAGGGGCACGTGAACCTGAAAGACCGATCCATTCTTGAGCTTTCCCCGCACGACGCCCTCAACCATCTCGGCGGTGACGATCTCTCCGGTCTCACGGTTCGTCTGAAGAATCTGAAAAAATTCCGCATAGGACATCTGGGTGATTTCGATGTTCTTCACGAAAAAAACCTGAAGCACAAGAAAAAAGAGGAGCGGTATCGCAAAAAGGGCTGCGAGCTTTTTTCGTTCGGACTCCGGAGATTTCTTGTCGCCGGGTTTCTGAGGTGCCGCCGGGCTTGGGAAATTCTGCTTAAATTCGCTCATCGATTAGGGTTACTTTCTTGGGGATAAAGGCCGTTTTTTACTTCTATTTTTGGGGTGTAGTTTAGCACGCACCTGAAAGAGGTGCCAAGGAC
>VFQY01000105.1 GCA_018883425.1 Candidatus Omnitrophota bacterium
CAGTTAATCCCCTTGGCCGACATCACCCCGATATCGGTCCAGTTGATGCCCCCGCGGCTCATAGCGTCAATGCCTGACCAGTTAACGCCCGACTTGGAGAGTGCGTTCATACCGGACCAATTGATTCCTGAAACGCTGAGCGCATTGATCCCTGACCAGTTAACCTGGGCTTTTGAGAGCACCCCCATATCCGTCCAATTTACTCCCGCAACCGCCATCGCCTGAATCCCGCTCCAATTCACACCTGCTTTGGAGAGAATCCCCACATCCGCCCAGTTGACTCCGGCCGTACTGAGATTCTTGATGCCATCCCAATTCACATTTTGTTTGCTGAGGGTTTGAATGTCGTTCCAATTAATGCCGACGGTCGTCATCCTTTGCAGGTCACCCCAGTTGATTCCCGACTTTGAGATGACGTTGAGATCCGTCCAGTTGATCTGTGATTTGGATAAGGCATCGATGCCTGACCAGTTGATTTGAGCTTTCGACAGCACGCCTAGATCCGCCCAGTTCACGCCTGCTGCTGTGAGCGCGTTGAAACCGGACCAATTGATCATCGCTTTACTCAAGACTGACAGATCACTCCAGTTGATTTGGGCAGCAGTAAGCCTGCTCATGTCTGTCCAATTGATTCCTGCTTTTGACCATACGGCAAAGTCTGACCAATTCACTCCCTTGGAAGCAAGGACGGCCATGTCCGTCCAATTGATGCCCGCCGAAGACATGGATCCGATATTCACCCAATTGACTCCGCCCTTGCTCAGCGCATCGATTCCGGACCAATTGACTCCGGCCCGGGAAAGCGCATCAATGCCCATCCAATTAACGCCAGCAATCGAAAGCCTGCCGATATCCGTCCAATTCACGCCGCTCTCGGACATCACCTTCATCCCGGACCAATTCACCCCGTTGTTGCTCATGACCTGGATGTCCGTCCAGTTGACACCCGCGTTCGATAACTTCGCCAGATTGTTCCAGTCAATGTTCTGCGACCAGTTGACGTTCGCCCCCGTCATCTTCGCAAGATCCGTCCAATTCACATTCGCTTTGGACATCTTTTCAAGGTCGGCCCAGTTGATTCCAGCTTGCGTCATGTTGTTCAAAGCCGTCCAATTCACTCCCGCCTGTGTCATGTTATTCAGCGCTGTCCAATTGACTCCCGCAGACGCCAGCACCTTGATACCGCCCCAGTTCACACCCGCAATGCTCAAATCCTTGATGCCGTCCCAATTCACCTGTCCGTCAGAGAGTGCTTTGATTCCCGTCCAATTGACACCCGCGGCGGCAAGCGCCTGAATGCCTGACCAGTTGACACCGGCTGCACTGAGCGCCTTGATGCCCGCCCAGTTTACCTGCCCCGCAGCAAGCGCCTGAATTCCGGACCAGTTGACTCCCGCAATACTCAGGGCTTGTATGCCGCTCCAATTCACCTGCCCCACCGACAGCGCCTGAATCCCGCTCCAATTGATGGACGCTTTGCTCATCGCTGTGAAATCCGAGAAATTAATGCCTGCGGTGCTGAAGCTTGCCATGCCGGACCAATTGATGGAGGACTCCGACATGACCTTGATGTTATCCCAATTCGCCTTGGCGACCTGCGTGTTGATCTCTTTAATTTTTCCAAAAAGAGTATTCGCGCCGGACACGTCGGGGTAATTTCCTACGGCCGTGAGTACCTGCCCGACTTTGTCATAGAGCGTTGTGGACTGACCTGCTCCTACAGCTGTCTTGATCGCGCTGATATCATTCCAGTTGATCGTGTCCGTCGTCGCTTTAATCGATAAAACATTTCCGAGAATACTGCTGAGAGTTGCTGCATCTGCCGAGGAGCCTGTGCCGGAATCAAAAAGGAACGCTCCTGAATAACTTGGGTTCGGGCTGCCCGCAGGATAACGGATGCTGGTGGTGGCGCGGTAAACTTCAGAGTTCGAGTTGGGAGTCCACGTGTGAATGAATACAGTGTTGTCGTCACTCGAAAACACGGGAGCGGTTGCGGCCGTTCCATCCGCTCTGAGAATCGTCACCGTGATATCCCCCGAAGCCCAAGCCGCATCAGATAAAATCTTGCCTCCGCTTTCCAGCCAGCTTTGGATCCTGTAAGTGCCCCCGCTGTCCTTTGTGAGAATCGACTGCACCTTCATGTCGCTTGCAGTGACAGCAAAAGCATCGGAGCCTGCCGCCAAAACGGAGCTGCAGTTCGATCCGCTCCCGGCGGCATTCAGAGTAAAGAGACTCCCAGGCTTGTTGACCGTCAGGGAGTTGGATCCAAAATTCGCTGCGCCGCTCGCAACACTGGCGGATACTGTTCCGCCTAAGGTCGCGCTTGAGGGATTCGTTCCGAGGGACAGAGTCACCGTGCAATTCGTGCTGATGGCAGTGAGCAATTCGTCATTAATATCGTAGACGCCCACGATGGGTGCCTGAGAGAGTACTTGATTGACACCCGCGCCCGACGGCTGAGTCGTGAACTTAAGCTTGTAAGCAGACTGATCCGGAGCCGTCGCAGCGCTCGCCGCATCACCGTCGTAGGAGCCGCCTGTATAACTTGCAGCCTGCAGAGGCGGAGGCGAAGAGGTCCAGACGAAGTGCATCACGGCAAGGGACAAAGCAATCCCCCGTGCCCAATCTCTTCGCTGAGTTTTCCCTGCCCTAGTTTTCACTTTGTGCTCCCGTTAATCACGGCGATGTCCTCGCACAGCGTCCGCCCCGGCTGCTCGTTCGAGTCGATACGTGGTCCGCCGCGAGAAATCGGTCCGAAATTTCTCCGCGCGCGTCTGTGGTATCGCTCCAAGAACCTCCGCGAATTCCCTGCCCCGTAGATCCTGTCACGCCGCTCCCGAAAACAAATCCGGGCCAGTCCTCATTGGTAGCAAATCCGTTGGTCGTGAGCGCACCGTCCCCGTGACTGCCTGAATACCCCCTGCCCGAAGCGTTGCCCAAGGTCACAGTCATTTCGGAGACATTCCCGGTCAGCTCAAGATTCCCGTAAAAACCCGCGCCCGTCGCAGCTCTCGTGTTCGTCGCTGCGGCGAATATGCCCGCCCGGATCGGACCCGAGCCTGCGTCTCCCCCCGTCAGCACAGCATTTCCGAAACTCGCATTCGCATTCGCCGTCGTGCAGGTTTCCGTGCCGTCCTCGGCCCCCGAAAGCGTGGCACAGTTCGTCTTAGAAGTAGTTCCCCAGGCGTACTCAGCCGAAACAGGTGTCAGGGAACCTCGTCCTGCTTTTTCGTACTCCAGTTCACTCAGAGGCCTCAAAGCAGCCCAATCCGCGAAGGCTGTGAGATCAGTCCAAAGAAGAAAATTGCAGGCCCGGTCCGCATTCCCGACCGTTCTCGCCCCGGCGGTACCGGCGATCTCGTGACGGTTGTTTCCGTTTTGATTCGGAAATCGGTTCGAGTCCTGAGTCGATGTCAACGTGTTGAGAAATTCGCGGTACATTCCTTGCGTAATCTCATGTTTCATTAAATAGAAGGCCTGAAAACCTTTTGGAAAAGCCTCGCTTACGTCGAAGGAGGCACCGCTCACTTCGTCATTACCGACGCTGTCGGTGTTGTAGTACCAATAACCGCTACTCGCATTTCTGAAGGAAATTCCGCCCTCGCTATTGATGGCGGGCGCAAGATTGAGTGAACCATCTCCGAATTCAAATTGACCATTTGTGCCCGACTGTGTGTCCCCGACATAAAAACCGCCCTCGGGGATAAACACCATCTCAAGCGCGAACACCTTGATGAATGTTGTGGATGCTCTGGCTTGGGCGTCCGTAAGTCCGTCCGCAGCGTAATCCCAAACGAGTTCCACGCTGTCGAAGTTCACAGTCCCGGCGCTGTCTCGCTGATGACCCGGCCTGATGAAAGCACCTTTACGATCCGCCGGGACAACGATCGCGATTGAGTTGTAATCCGAGGCAGGCACCGTCGGTGTGGAATCAGCCGAAGTATCTTTGGTGCCCCGATCAAAGCCCGTGGGATTCGTGCCCGCGGTTTTCATCGTCGCGTGGAACCAAGGTCCGGAACTCCCTGCGGTGCTGTATTTCACAAAGACCCAAACGGCATCATGATTGACAGGATCCGACCAGGAATTCTGCCAAGAGATGTCAAACTTCACCTGTATTGTCTTGGCGTTAATATCCCGCTCAATGAGCGCCACGTTTCTTATCGTCGCGTTGTTTGCGAATGCGGGGAGTGATGCAGTCAACAGCAGAGGTAACAGCAGAAGAGTTTGGCGGGTCAATCGGGGGCATAAAACGCGTGTTGATGCAAAACGTTTGGAGATTGATTTTGTTGTAGTGAAGAATGAAAAACTTGTATGAACAATGAGCGTCATAAGTCCTTTAAAAAGCTGCTCTAGACACACCTCTAGCGCCTCCGCGGCTTGTTTTAAAAAAAACACTGCCGCTTCGCCGCTAAAAAACGAAGCATTCATCTGCCTGTTCTTACTTGGCAGCCAAACAGTCACATCTCCTCCAGTCCCTGGGGACAGTCGAGACTTAGACCCCTGGCATGGCAATCCCCCTAACGGGGAAGTCACCCTGACAAGCCGAAGCACAGGACAACCTACAGCCCTAGTTCGAATATAGGAAATTTATACCATACAAGAGACGCTTTTTTAACTATTCAAACCGTCTCTTTTGGTTTTTTTATTTATAGATTGCTAATAATTGATATGAATTGCTACTTTTTCACAAGTACAGGTGTCCGGTTAAGAAAAAATGTGAACAAAGTATAGCAATTTTTGACTTTCTCGCGGGAAAAAATTCCGGATCGCCTTAGCGGGGCTCTTTCGTGTACGCCTCAAAAAAATCCTTCTGAAGCGGTTCGCTCGGAATCATATTTTTTTTGAGCTGCAGATCTAGAATGCGCTCGCGAATTTTGTTAGCTTCCGCGCCGGGATCCTGAGCCCTGAGATACTGCCTGTAATGGTAAATCGCCTGTTTGTCGTTATGGATGTAATAATCGTAAATGATTCCGAGATTATGGTGAACCCAGGGATCATCTGGGTTCACCTCCAAAGCCTTACGGTAACTCGCCGCAGCATTTTCCATATCCTTCATGTCAAAAAGCATATTTCCTAGTTTGTAATAGGCCTCTCCCGATGCATCGTTGAGCGTTAGCAGCTGCTTCTTTACCGCCTTCAGCTCCTCGAACGACCGGTCGGCCATTTCCTGGGCACTTTCAATGAGCTTCAGGTACTCGGATCGTTCCTCTTCCAGGATTGCCGAATCGAGCATTTTCTTCATACGCTCGCCTTCAGCCTCAAGCTCCGGTATCCGCTTCTCGTAATGGTCCCGAAGCTCCCCGAGTTTTTTATTCTCCTGCATCAGCTCTTCCGCACGCTTTGAAAGCTCCTGCGTCTTGACTTCCAGCTCCCTAGCAAGCGCCTTGTCCCGCCCGCCTGCATCCTCAAGCTCTTTTTTCATCCTTCGGGCTTGGGACCTCAAGAGATCATTCTCGCGAGCCATCTTCTGCATGGCATCTTCATGACTCTTCGACTGATCTTTAATCCGGCGGTTCTCCTCGAGAACCTCATTCATCGTTTTGAGCAGCACCTCAACATCCTGATCCTGCGAAACTTCCGGCTTTTTTTGGGGGGTATCCTCCGCCTGCGCTAACGCAAACGAGGCGCCGCTCAACCAGACCGCAATGATCATAAAAGAGATGACGATTCGCTTCATAGACCTTAGGCCGCGCTGCGGCTGGGTATCTTTAGTTTCTGCAACGGAATAGCCGCTCCCTCAAAACCGGAAACTTCGGGTGACCTGGCATTCGCGCTTCTCTCAGGAATTCGCTCCCGAATAATATCTAAGGCTTCACCTGTATAATTCTCAGATCCATCTGTTATTTTAGGCGTCAGAAAGATCACAATTTCCGTTTTCTGGAGAGACTCGTTCCTGCTTTGGAAGAGCTGGCCCAGCACCGGAACATCCATCAAACGAGGAATCCCTTTGTTATCCTCAGTGTAGTCATCACGGCGAAGCCCCCCAAGGATCATCGAAACACCATCTTTCACCACAACCGTGGTCTCCAGAAAAGTCGTATTGACCTGAGGAATGACCGCCCCCGCGGGCGTCGTCAAGTTCGTGGTCCGGCTGGAAATCTCGGGACGGATTGCCAGGGTTATAAATCCATCATCGTTAATCACAGGTCTCACCACGAGAAGCAGCCCGACATCGATAAATTTGATTTCTTCGCTGATCGAAACGTTATTGCCCGTACCCGTCGTCGTCGTGACGACATATGGAATTTTATCGCCAATATTGATCCTCGCCTCTTCGCGGTTGAGAATCATCAGACGAGGATTCGCAAGAACTTTCGAATTCAGAACCTCTTTCATCGCCTTAACTTCGAATGAAAATTCATCCTCTGTCAGGTCCCCGAAAGCAATCTGCCCCACAGAGCCCAAAGACGCAGGTTTTGAAATACCGTCATCAATAGGGAAAGCGTTCCGGAATTTCAGAGACCGCATCGTTTCGTTTTTGCTCTTCGAGAAGGCTTTACCCCAATCGATCCCAGCATCAAAGGTAGGATTCAGCGTGAGC
>VFQY01000021.1 GCA_018883425.1 Candidatus Omnitrophota bacterium
CGATCAAGCTGATGACTCGGCTTGCTCATCATGCCGGAGCCGTAACCGTGATCGACGGCGCCCAAGGAGTTCTGCATGAGCCCGTCGACGTCCAGGATATCGGCTGCGACTTCTACTGCTTTTCGAGCCACAAAATTTACGGGCCCACGGGCGTGGGCGTCCTCTACGGAAAGTGGGCTCATTTGGACGTGATGGACCCCTATCAAACAGGCGGGGAAATGATCGTCACGGTGACTTACGAGAAATCGACGTTCGCGAATCCGCCGTTAAAGTTTGAGGCGGGAACCCCGGCTATTGCCGAAATTGTGGGGCTTGGTCCCGCTCTCGATTATCTTGAGAACCTGGGTTGGCCTGCCGTGCGGGCTCACGAAAAGGATTTGCTGGAAACGGCGACCTCAAAACTTGCTGCCGTTCCCGGCCTTCGGATCATTGGAACCGCGCGCGAGAAGGCGGGGGTTATCTCCTTCGTCCTTTCGGACATCCACCCGCATGACATAGGAACGATTCTCGATCAGGAGGGTATCGCGATCCGTACGGGGCATCACTGCGCTCAGCCTGTGATGAAGCGTTTCCATGTTCCCGCGACGGCCCGGGCATCCCTGGCGCTGTACAACAAGGAAGAGGAAATTGACCGGCTGGTACGGGGACTCGAAAAGGTACGGGAGGTTTTTCGATGATTCCGGAGCCTAGGCTCAACAACCTTTACCAGGAGGTGATTCTTGATCACAACAAGAATCCCCGAAACTTCAAAGAGATTCATTCGCCCACCTGTTACTCCCACGGCGTGAACCCGCTCTGCGGCGATGATTATCACCTTTATCTAAGCATTCAGAACGGTGTGATCGAGGATGTCGGCTTTCAGGGCAGCGGCTGTGCGATCTCCAAATCCAGTGCGTCACTGATGACGACCCTCATCAAAGGCAAAACACCGCAGGATGCGGCTCGTCTGGGCGGCCACGTTATGGCCCTGATGACAAGTCACGAAAAGAACGAGGATACCCGCGCGAAAGCCGGAAAAATGGTTATTTTTGAGGGCGTACGGGATTTTCCTGTACGCGTGAAATGCGCGACGCTGATTTGGCACGCTCTCAACGACGCCCTAAAAGATGCCCCGGCGGGGCCCCAGACCGAAGGAGAATTCCATGAGTGACGCACAGCTTCAGATTTCAGTTCAGATAACCCCCAACCCCAACTCTCTTCAATTCTGCGTGAACCGCGAAATCATCCGCGCGGGCTCCTTCAATTTTGAAGATTCCCAGAGCGCGCAGGCGTCACCCGTAGCGGCGGCTCTCTTTGCCCTGGGTTCTGTTTCAGGCGTGCTCATCGGCAGGGATTTTGTGACGGTGACAAAAAAGAGTGATCTGGATTGGCCCGCGATTGCCGCCTCTATTTCAGAGGTGCTGAATCAGCGTCTTTTACCCGGAGAAAAAATAGTCGAGGAGTCCCTGTCCTCGAAAACCGAGTCCGGGATGAGCGAAACGGAACTTCAGATCAGGAGGGTGATTGATGAAGAGATACGGCCTGCTGTAGCCCGCGATGGAGGGGATATTGTTTTCGACAGTTATGAAGCGGGCGTCGTGCGTCTTCGCCTTCAAGGCGCCTGCAGTTCATGTCCCAGCTCGATTATGACGCTGAAGATGGGAATCGAGAACCGTTTAAAACAGGTTATCCCTGAAATACGGGAAGTGGTTTCGGTCTAAGAGCTTTTGGTCATCCGCTTTTCGGAGACCAGCACGCCGTCTTTGAAGACTGCTTCTCCCGCCAGAAATCCTCCAGGCGAATAGCGCCTGACAGTCCCGTGAATTTTACCGTTCACGTAGGGCGTTTCCGTTTTTGTGTTGCCGCTCTTGTAATAGGTCGTCGATAGGCCGTGAAGTTTGCCGTCCTTATATTCTCTTTCACTGCGGACAGGCCCTCCCTTGTAGTAGTAAGAGGTATGCATGCCGTTTTCGATGGGAGCTTTTTCTGCTCCTGGGCCGCAGCCCGCAAGCAGGAGAGTGCATGTCAGAATCATAGCCGTGCGTTTCACGATGTCCTCCAAGGTAATCGTTGAGTTGATGGGCAATGCTCACTCTCTCATCGGCAGGGAGAACGATTTTTTTGAGTGATCCTAAGCGGTTGAGTTCGAGGAACCCGCCGTAAAGTCTCTAAGTCCTGCCTGCTTCATGAGATTGAGGTGCCAGGACATGAAATACAGCTGTTTTTTCTTGTCCCGCACCTTCTCGGCAAGCGCCTCTTTTTCGCTTGGGGTCAAGGGCCGATTTGGAACTTCTTTTTTATCCGTCACGCGGAAAATAACGATTTTACCGCCCAGCGGGATGGGCTCAGAGATGCCGCCTGCGGGGAGTTTCTGTAATTCTAGGGCCATCGTGGAATCCATCCGTAATCCTTGAACGGTTTCGGCCAGCGAAGCTTCGGGCAGCGACATGACCTGATCGGGTATTTTGGCTGTCTCTGCGTCCCAGGAGGCAGGATTTCTGACTTTTTCCAGAAAGTCTTCGGCATCTTTAACCGTCGGAAAAGCCGCCGCCTGGAGAGCTATCCTGGAATTTTCGAGGAGATTGAAATTTTCGATTTCGGTGTCGTTGGGAGCTTCCAGGGAAATTCGAGAGACTTCCTTCAGCATTTTTTGGACCCGAATGACTTCCCGCAGCTGATTTTCAAATTGATGCGGTTCCATCTTCAGAACACTCCGCACCCAGCCCTGATAAGCCGACGAATCGGCCTGAGCAAGTCCCTGATTGGCCATGAGCCGCATCAACTCCTCATGCACTTCATCGTCGCTGACCTTGTAGTTTTTTCGCCTGGCCTCGCGGGCGTAAATCAAGTTTTGCCAAGTGACTTGGCGCAGCACGTCGGGGTCATCCGGAAGATCCTGGCCGAAGGAAAAAATTTGCGAACCGCGGTAGTATTGGCTGAATTCCTGAAAACTGACGGTCTTGCCGAAGACTTCCCCGGCAAATCGGCCCTCTTTGCCGAGCGAAGCGGTGACTGAAAAAGCACCCCAGAGGAGAAAGGACAGAACAACAATCCATGCGACTGTCTTGGTGTGAGAGCGAAAAAAATTCAGCATACGTGTTTCCTCCGGGGGCCGCTAAAGTACCACACAATCCGGGAGCCAGCAAGGTCAAAGCCCGGCCCTTAGAAGCGAGGCTTTGTGCATTGACAAAATTCCGGGCTCTTAGGTAAGATACGTCAACGAGACAACCCTCGAACGCAGAATCTCGTGCGAAATTATCCCATCACCTGATCATAACGGCAGGTTTTATTTGAAGCCTGGCGTCATCCCACACGGGGCATTTTGAAAGGAGTCTGAAGTATGTCGGAATTCATCGGGCGTGACCGGAAAGCTCGCCGTGCTTACGGTTTTGACGAAATTGCATTAGTTCCCGGGGACATTACGCTCAACCCGGATGAGGTGAATATCAACCTCAAGATCGGAAAACACACGTTCGGAATTCCCTTTCTTGCCTCGGCTATGGACGGCGTCGTTGATCCCAAGTTCGCAGTAGCGATGGGAAAACTGGGAGGGATCGCGGTTCTCAACCTTGAAGGAATCTACACCCGTTACGAGAACTACGAAGAAATCTTGAGCGAAATCGCAAGCGCGACGGTCGAAAAAGCGACTCAGCTCGTTCAGAAGCTCTATGAAGAACCGATCAAGGAAAAGCTGATCACCAAAAGGATCCAGGAAATCAAGAAGGCCAAGGTTCCCTGCGTCGTCAGCAGTATCCCGCAAAGGGCTGAGAGGTTCGGAAAACTTGCCGTAGATGCGGGGGCGGATATTTTCGTTGTTCAGTCGACCGTGACCACGGTGCGCCATGAATCCAAGGCCTACAAGGTTGTCGATTTCAAGAAATTCTGCAAAGACATGCCGATTCCCGTGATTCTCGGGAATTGTGTGACGTACAAAGTTGCGCTCGATCTCATGGAGACCGGCTGTGCGGGCCTTCTTGTGGGTATCGGACCGGGCTCAGCCTGCACGACGCGGGGTGTTCTGGGGCTCGGTGTTCCGCAGGTCACGGCGATTGCGGACTGCGCTGCGGCCCGCGAGGTCTACTACAAGAAATCCAAGCGTTATGTCAACATCATCGCCGATGGGGGCATGTCGACCGGAGGCGATATCTGTAAATCCTTCGCTTGCGGCGCAGATGCCGTGATGGTGGGTTCTGCGTTCGCCCGAACGATCGAAGCTCCGGGCAAGGGATTTCACTGGGGCATGGCCACGCCGCATGCCAATCTTCCCCGAGGCACCCGCATCAAGGTCGGAACGACCGGAACGCTGGAAGAAATCCTCTTTGGCCCTGCCAAACTTGATGACGGCACCCAGAATCTGGTCGGAGCCCTCAGGACCTGCATGGGCAATATCGGGGTCCGAGACATTCGTGAAATGCAGATGACGGAAATCGTGATTGCACCGGCTATACGCACTGAGGGGAAGCTTTTTCAATCCGCTCAGCGCGTCGGCATGGGTAAATAGGAGCCGCACTGAGGCCCCGAGGCCGGCAGTGAAGGTCTGCAGGGGCAGCTAAAGTTATGAACGAAACGCTTGTTATTCTGGATTTCGGCTCTCAGGTCACGCAGCTGATTGCTAGACGCGCGCGCGAGCACAACGTCTATTCCGTGATTCTGCCTTACCACGTCACGCTTGAAAAAATCCGCTCCTACCGGCCCATGGGATTGATTCTTTCGGGATCCCCCGCGAATGTCTACGGACCCAAAGCACCCCTTCCCGATGAAGGGATTTTTTCTCTGGGTATTCCGATTCTGGGGATTTGCTACGGTCTTCAGCTGATTGCGCACGTTTTCGGAGGCCGTGTCCACAAATCCAAAAAACGCGAATACGGATTTGCGGAACTCAGCGTCAGAGCTCCCGGGGCTCTGTTTGCGGGAATGCCGCGCAAATTGACCTGCTGGATGAGCCATGGCGACAAACTCGATAAGCTCCCGGCCGGCTTCAAGAGTCTTGCCGTCACGCCCAATTCGCCGGTCGCCGCCGTTGCCCATGAAAAAAATAAGGTCTACGGAGTGCAGTTCCATCCCGAGGTCGCGCACACGCCGCTTGGCGCAAAACTCATTGCAAATTTTCTTTTCCGCATTTGCGGTTTCAAAGGCAGCTGGACTTCGGAATCATTTATCCAGGAGAGCATCCGCAAAATCAGGAGCCAGGTTGGGCAGGAGCGCGTGGTGTTGGGGCTTTCAGGGGGCGTTGATTCCTCGGTGGCCGGGCTTCTTCTGCACAAAGCTATCGGAAAACAGCTCACCTGCATTTACGTCGACAACGGTCTGATGAGGCTTCATGAGACCGAAAGGATTAAGGCCACGTTCAAAGATCACTTCCACATGAACATCAAGTTTGTCGACGCGTCGAAGGATTTTCTCAAAGCCCTTAAAGGGGTCAGTGACCCTGAACAAAAAAGAAAAATCATCGGCCGTGTTTTCGTCGAGACCTTCGACCGAGAGGCCAAAAAACTCGGCAAGGTCCCTTTCCTGGCTCAGGGAACACTGTATCCTGACGTCATTGAATCCGTGTCTGTCCATGGGGGACCGACCAGCGTGATCAAGAGCCATCACAATGTCGGCGGTCTTCCCAAGGGCATGAAATTCAAGCTAGTTGAACCTCTGCGTGAACTTTTCAAAGATGAGGTGCGCAGCGTCGGCACGGCTCTCGGACTCAAGGAAGAACTTGTTAATCGCCATCCCTTTCCGGGGCCGGGTCTCGGTGTGCGCATTCTGGGAGAGATTACCAAGGAACGCGCCGACATCCTGCGCGAGGCCGATGACATTGCCATTGAAGAGATCCGCAAGGCCGGGCTTTATAGCCAGATCTGGCAGGCTTTTGTGGTTCTTTTGCCCGTGAACAGCGTGGGTGTGATGGGTGACGAACGCACGTATGAGAACGTTGCCGCTGTTCGGGCTGTAACCTCTACAGACGGCATGACGGCCGATTGGGCGAGGATCCCAGACGATGTGCTGGCCCGTATTTCCAACCGTATCATCAACGAAGTCCGAGGCATCAACCGCGTTTGCTACGATATTTCCAGCAAACCTCCCGCCACGATTGAGTGGGAGTAAAAGCCCGGTTCATCCGGCCTTGAAGTGATTCGGTGACATCTCATGCCTCACGCTGAATTCGTTCATCTGAATTGCCACACCCAATACAGCCTTCTGGACTCTACCTGCAAAGTCTACGATCTCGTCAAGCGCGCTGTTGAACTGAAATTTCCCGCTCTTGCAATGACCGACAACGGGAACCTTTTCGGAGCTATTGATTTCTATTCAACGGCCATGAAACAGGGGGTCAAGCCGATTATAGGCATGGCGGCCTATGTCGCGCCGAGTTCCCGTTTTGAGAAACAGACCCACGGCATCAAGGAAGCTTCGTTTCATCTGACTTTGCTGGCCCGCAACGAAACCGGCTATGCCAATCTGCTCAAACTCACGAGCGCGGGCTATCTCGAAGGTTTCTACTATCGGCCCAGAATTGACAAAGAGCTTTTGTCTCAGCATGCCGAAGGGCTTATTGCGCTTTCGGGCGGTTTGAAGGGCGAGATACCGCATTACATCCTCCACGAGCAGCCCGACGAGGTGCGGCGGGCGGTAGGCGAGTACGCCTCGATTTTCGGAAAAGAGAATTTCTTTTTTGAAATGATGGACCACAACCTCGAGCCGGAAAAGAGGCTGATCGCCGAATATCTTCGTCTTTCCAAGGAGACAGGGATCGGTTATGTCGCGACGAATGCTGTCCGTTACATTCACCGTCAAGATGCCTCTGCCCATGACGCTTTGCTCTGCATCGGGCTGGGTTCAACGATCGACGAGCAGAACCGATTCCGCTATGAGGGGGATCACTATTACCTAAAATCGGCCCAAGAAATGGCGTCGCATTTTCAGCAAATTCCGCAGGCTCTCCAGAATACGCTCGAGATAGCCCAAAGGTGCAATGTGGAGTTTGATTTCAATAAGATTCACTTGCCGCGCTTTGACGCCCCTGCCGGGAAGACACTTGAAGGGTACCTCGGAGAACTCTGCCATCGTCTCCTGTCCGAAAGATTGTCGGGAAACATTCCCGCGCATTACGAGGAAAGACTTCGTTATGAGCTGGGGGTGATCGTCAAGATGGGCTACACGGGCTATTTCCTGATCGTGTGGGATTTTATCCACTACGCCAAACAGCAGGGGATTCCCGTCGGTCCGGGCCGAGGATCCGCCGCGGGCAGTCTGGTGGCTTACGCCCTGGGAATCACGGACGCCGATCCGATTGTCCACGGTTTGATTTTTGAGCGTTTTCTCAACCCCGACCGCGTGAGCATGCCGGATATCGACATCGACTTTTGCTATGAGCGCCGCGAGGAGGTCATTGACTACGTTCGGCGCAAATACGGTTCGGACAATGTTGCCCAAATCATCACTTTCGGCACCATGGCTGCCAAGGCTGCTGTCCGCGACGTTGGCCGCGTGATGGCAATGGCCTTTCAGGATGTTGACCGCATCGCAAAACTGATTCCTACCGAACTGAACATCACCCTGAGCCAAGCCGTCGAGAAAGAGCCTCAGCTCAAAGAATTGATGGCCTCTGACCCGAAGGTCAATCGCCTGATCACGATGTCGAAATCCCTCGAGGGACTCGCCCGCCATGCGTCAACGCACGCTGCCGGAGTCGTTATCTCCGACAAGCCCTTGACCGAATACGTCGGTCTCTTTAGAGCCGGCGAGCAGGTATCGACGCAGTTCACGATGAAGGATCTCGAAAAAATCGGATTGCTGAAAATGGACTTTTTGGGTCTTAAAACCCTGACGATGATTGTTCATACCCTCAGGCTGATCCGCGAGAGCCGGGGCGACGAGGTGCGTTTTGAGCAAATGGGGCTGGATGATGCCAAGACCTATGAGATGCTTGCCAGGGCCGAATCGGCGGGCGTTTTTCAGCTTGAAAGTTCCGGGATGCGCGATCTTCTTAAGAAGATGCGTCCGTCGCTTTTTGACCACGTCGTGGCCTTGCTGGCACTTTACCGTCCGGGTCCGCTCGGAAGCGGCATGGTGGATGATTTCATCAACCGTATGCACAAACCCACGGCCATCAAATACGACCACCCCATCCTTGAGCCGATTCTCAAAGAAACCTACGGCGTTATTTTGTATCAGGAACAAGTCATGAAAATTGTCAGCGACATGGCAGGCTTCTCACTCGCCAAAGCCGACAATCTTCGCCGGGCCATCGGAAAAAAAATTCCCGAGGTGATGGAACGTGAAAAGCAAGCCTTCCTGGAAGGGTCCGCTAAAAACGGGGTCAAGAAAAACATCGCCGAGAAGATTTGGAATCTGATCGATTACTTTTCCGGTTACGGTTTCAACAAGTCGCATTCCACGGCCTACGCGCTGATCTCCTATCAGACCGCGTATTTGAAGGCGCATTACCCGCTGGAATTCATGACGGCGCTTCTCACTTCTGAAATGGGCAATACGGATAAAATTGTCCGTTACATCGAAGAGTCCCGAAAAATGGGCATTAAAACACTGCCGCCCTCCGTCAATGAGAGTTCGGCCGAGTTCACGTGTGCGGACCAGCATATCCGTTTCGGCCTTGCGGCCGTTAAGAATGTCGGCACGACCGCAATTGACTCGATCGTTGAGGCCCGCCGCAAGGACGGCGCTTTCAAATCGTTTTTTGATTTCACGGAGCGCGTCGACCTGCGGGTCTGCAACCGCAAAGTCCTGGAAAGTTTGATCAAGGCCGGCGCTTTTGACGTTTGGAATCTAAGACGGTCTCAGCTGATGGCGATGATCGACCGTGCTCTCGAGGCCGGGTCCTCCCTGCAGAAAGACCGGAGCCGAGGCCAGCTTTCCTTTTTTGGAGCGAGCGCTGCTTCGGGCGGAACAAGTCAGGATTTCAGTGAGGGGACGCAGGATATTCCGGACATTCCTGAGTGGCCTGAAAGTCAGATGCTGGCCTATGAGCGCGAGCTGCTTGGATTCTATGTGACGACTCACCCGCTTTCGAAATACGCGCAGGACCTCGAGACCTACGCCACGGCCTCCAGTGAGCGCCTTTCTGAATTCGGTGATCAGGCCGAAGTCACCCTCGGCGGTATTGTGGATTCCGTCAAAGAACATATGACCAAGAAAGGTGAGCGCATGGCGTTTGTGAGTCTCCAGGATTTGATGGGCTCGGTGGAGGTCATTGCCTTTCCTGAAATCTACAAGGCGGCTCAGAGTCTGCTTAAAAAAGACGTGACCATTTTTTTGAAAGGTAAAATCAACTTGCGCGATGACACGCCGAAAGTGATTGCCGATGAAGTCATTGCGCTGGACGAAGTGCAGAAACGATTTACGAAAATGGTCACGATCGACCTGCAGACGGCGGGCCTTCGTCCGGAGATTCTTCAGCAAATCAAACAGCTCCTGATGAATCACAAAGGGGCTACACCGGTCTACCTACGCTTCCGGGATCCCTCCGGAAAAACAGCCATTCTGAACTCAGGCGATGATTTAAAAGTGGAAACCGGACCGGCTCTTTTCCAGGAACTGCAGAAGCTTTTAGGCGAAGGCGCTGTCAAAGTTCGCTAAAAAAAGAACTTCATTTTTTCTAACTTCTTGCCGAATCGTCAGTTAGGTCTCAAACGGGACTTGACAGAGCCGGAAGGTTCTGTTAACTTTTTTGTGTATCTATAATGTTTTCAAGCATTTATGGAACAAGCCGCCACACAGACCACCAGAGGAGGTGAGGCGCGTGACAAAAAAAGACATCGTGATGAAGGTCTCGAACGAGACCAACCTGACTCAAATTGATGTAAAGAAAATCGTTCAGCGTACCCTCGACGTGATTCTTGAAAGCCTCGAGAGGGGAGAAACTGTTGAACTTCGCAACTTCGGTGTTTTCAAAGTGAAAAGCCGACGAGGCAGGCTGGGACGCAACCCGAGAACGGGACAGGAAGTCAGTGTTCCGGAAAAAAAGGTTGTTGTTTTTAAGCCGGGTCTTGTGATCAAGAATAAAATCAAGTAGTCCGTTTTGGGATGAGCCCTCGCAGCAGGGCAGGTAGAAAAGGGAGGATCGGATGGCCGAAAAAGGTAAGGTGAAGTGGTTTTCGAATGTGAAGGGATACGGTTTTTTGACGAAAGAAGGATTGGACAAGGATATTTTCGTCCACTATTCTGCCATTCAGTCAGAGGGTTATAAGACATTGAACCCCGACGAAGAAGTCGAGTTCGAGATTGAGGAAGGCCAGCGAGGCCCCCTGGCGAAGAACATCGTCCGGACAAAGAAACCAGCTCCCAAACCTGCATAAGGGTAAGACGGGGCTCCAAGACCCCTTGAGATGTCTGTGAATGCTCTGGCCTTCCGAGCCAGAGCATTTTTTTTTGAGGATACGCCATGAAATCATCAAGAAGACCCCGGCGTTTTTTTTCCGAAATTCCCCTGGGAAACGCCGGGGATTTTTTACTCTTGTCACCTGAAGAATCGCTTCATTTGCGGCAAACCCTGCGGCTCAATCCCGGAGACCGCTGCCTTGTCGCAGATTCGCAGGGCCGCCAGTCGGAGGCCGAAATTGAGAGCTTTGCGCCGGACGGCCGCGCTCGGCTAAAGCTGGGCGCAGTCTCCGTTCCGGCTGAAAATGCCGCTTTGCGCATCCACCTTTGCGCGGCGATACCCAAGGGAATCAAATTCGAATACCTCATCCAAAAAGCCCAGGAAATAGGTCTGGATGCGCTCACACCGGTCATGACTGAAAGGACGGTCGTGCGCCTCGACCCAAAAAAGGAATCCCCAAAATCCGCCCGCTGGCTTAAAATAGCGCAGGAAGCGCTCAAACAGTCCGGAAGTTCCAAAATCCTTGAAATCAGGCCTCCGGCGCTGCTCGCTCAGGTGCTGGCAGAATTTCACCCCGGCGGGGGGATTGCCGCCGTCATGCACCCGTCCGAGGATTCAATGCCCGTTCGACTCTGGCTTGAAAAAATCGATGAAGTCAAAACAGGGCTCGGCGAGATTCGGATCTTTATCGGACCCGAAGGCGGTTTTTCGCTCCGCGAGATCCAGAAGATCAGGTTGTCTGCGGCCCAGGCGGGGTGGGTTTATCATCAGGTGAGTTTAGGGCGTTCCGTGCTGAAGACGGATACCGCCTTCATGGCCGTATCGGCGCTGGTTAAAGCGTGGACACAATCCCTGGATCAAGATCAGGATCCCAGGGCCTTGGGAGTATAAGAATGCAAACAGATGTCCGGGCTCAAAGCGTTAAGTTTATAACGCTTGGCTGCAAGGTGAATCAATACGAGAGTCAGGGAATGCGCGAGTCCGTTCTCGCGCAGGGTTTTTCGGAAGCCGCCTCTGAAGACAAGGACTGTGACTTCGTTGTGATCAATACCTGCACCGTCACTGCGGATGCCGACAAGATGAACCGCTACTGGATTCGCCGCATGCGCCGCGAAAATCCTGCGGCGAAAATCGTCGTTACGGGCTGCTACGTCGAAAGAAACCGCAGCGAAATTGAGGCCTTGGAAGAGGTCGATCTCGTTCTTTCGAATCATGAAAAGCCCGATCTCGCAGGGCATCTTTCGGCGGGCTGCTCTGTCCCCGCTGTTCAGGACGCCGAGACCGTTCGGCGCAGGAAGCTCGAGTTTCCGCCGCTTCAAATATCGCGCTTTGAGGGCAACGGCAGAGCGTTCGTGAAAATTCAGGATGGATGCAACCACGCCTGCTCTTTCTGTAAAGTGGTGATGGTTCGGGGCCGGTCGCGCAGCCGAGAAATTCAGGAAGTCGTCGACGAGGCGGGGCGTTTGGCGTCTGCCGGGTACCGCGAAGTTGTCTTTGCTGGAATCCAGCTCGGAGCCTATGGTTTGGACAAAGGACGCAGTGACGCCTTATCCGAACTTCTGGAAGCGTGCGCCGCTGTTCCGGGGCTCGAGAGACTGAGGCTTAGCTCAATCGAGCCGACGGACGTCCGGCCGCGTCTCATTCAGACCCTCAGGGATATCCCCAAGTGCTGCGCCCATCTTCACATTCCTCTTCAAAGCGGCGATGATGCCGTCCTCAAGGCCATGAACCGCCGGCACGGGCGCCAATTTTATAGGGATCTCGTAGCCCAGCTGAAGCAGGAGATCCGTGACTTTGAGCTCTCGTTTGATGTCATGGCGGGTTTTCCCGGTGAGACCGCTGAGGCTTTCGAGAACACGGTGCGTCTTGTGCGCGAAGTCCGCCCCTTAAAAAGCCATGTATTTCCGTATTCTCCCCGAGAGGGAACCCGGGCGGCTCATTTCCCGGAGGCGGTTGAACCTGCAGTTATCCGAAGCCGAGTTCAGGAACTCATCCGTTTAGGGGATGAGATTGGCCGCCAAGAGCGCCTGAAATACGTGCGGCGGATTTTCCCCGTGCTTGTCGAAAAAAAACTGCCGCGGGGAGGTTTGGTGCAGGGTCTTACGCATCATTACCTCAAGGTTTGTTTCCAGGGCTCTGACCAGGACGTCGGCCAAATGATTCCTGTCGAACTTCTTAGTCTTGAGGGAGACGTTTTCCTCGGACGTCCTGCGGGCCGGCCAGGAATCTCTCAATGACGGCCGAGCCCGATCATTTCATGCTGATCGCTTTTCAGACGAGCCTGGGAGATATTTTGCCGCAGCTGGGCTGGGTGGACGGTGCGGCTTTCATCTTTATTGCAGCCGCAGCGGCGGGAGGAGCTTTCGGCGGGGCGTTCGCGGAATTCATCGCCCTCCTGAGAATGATCATCGTCATCCTTCTCACCGGTGCGGCAGAGGTTCGTCTTGAGGCCTGGATTCTTAAATACGCGCAGGTGATTCCGGCCCAATTTTCCGGAGCTTCGGCTTTTTTTATTTTGGCCTGCCTGCTTTGGCTGATCAGCGGTTTTTTGCTTCGCCGCGCCCGGAAGTTTTTTCAAATCGAGTTTGCCCCGCCAATTCGAGCGGTGGGCGGAACGATTCTTGGCGCTGTTCGGGGGTTGATTGTGCTGAGTTTTATATGCCAGCCGATCCTGCGCCTTCCCCTCGCGCAGACTCAAAAGCTTTTTCTGCCGGGCGAGTCCTATTCGGGTCCGCTCGTGGCCCACACAAGTCCGGCTATTCTGAGGTTCCTGTCAGAGCCCCAGAAGGTTTTTTCCTCCGGGGAAATAGGGGCCTAAAACCCCGGGATAATCCGCATGCGCTATGAACCCAGAATTATCGATCAGGTCCAGACAGCCAACGACATCGTTGATTTGATCTCGCAGGTTGTCCCGCTAAAAAAGTCAGGCCGGAATTTTAAAGGCCGCTGTCCGTTCCACGACGAAAAAACACCCTCCTTCATGGTCAGCGCCGAGAAACAGATTTTCCATTGTTTTGGATGCGGAGCCGGCGGGAATGTTTTCGGATTTACGATGCAGTACGAAAATATGAGTTTCCCGGAAGCTGTCCGACGTCTGGCTGACAGGGCCCACATCACGCTGCCTGAAAAAGCTGAGTTCCGCAAGGAAGGGCAGAGCGAGACGGAGAAAATTTACGAAATCTATCAGGCTTCTCTGGAATACTACCGCGACGTCTTCTGGCATCCCGAGCAGGGCAAGGCTGCCCGTGACTATTTTCAAAAACGGGGTTTCAGTTTGGAGTTGGCCAAAGAGTTTCTTGTGGGATGGGCACCCGAGGCCTGGCGGGGTCTCTTTGAACATCTCAGTAAAAAACGTTACTCCGAAGACCTTCTGCTGAAAGCCCGGCTTATCAACCTTTCGGAAAAGGGCAATGTCTACGATGTGTTCCGCGGACGGCTGATGTTTCCGATTCACAATCTTCAGGGAAAACCTGTGGCATTCGGGGGGCGGCTGATTGAAAATGCGGAAGGTCCCAAGTACCTCAATTCCCCCGAGAACCCCGTGTTCATCAAACGCCGTGAGCTTTTCGGCCTTCACCTTGCGAAAAAATTTCTGAACCGGGATTTTCCCAGAATTCTAGTCTCCGAGGGCTACCTCGATCTACTGCGTCTGCATGACAAGGGCTTCAGGGCATCCGTTGCAACTCTCGGCACCTCTTTGACGGAAGAGCATGTGTCAGTTCTCAAGCGCTTTGCAGAAGAGGCGGTGGTGGTCTATGACGGCGATAAGGCGGGTGAGTCCGCCTCGCTTCGCGGGCTTGAGGTCTTCCTTGAGGGCGGTTTGAATGTGAAATTGATCAGACTCCCGGAAGGTCTGGACCCCGATGACTTTCTCCTGAAGATGGGGGCGGAGGCCTTTCAGAAACTCATCGATGCTTCTCAGGACTTCTTTGATTACAAAATCGACGTCCTCTTAAAGCGCTACCCCCTTTCGGAATCTTCCGGCCTGGTGAAAATCACTCAGGAATCTCTTGAGACCCTGGGCAAAGTCGGTAATCCGGTTCTTGTTGACCGGTACTTGCGCAAACTGGCAGGCATCCTCGGAGTTGAATCAGCCTCCTTGCGTCAGGAACTTCAAAAACTCCGTGACCGCTCGAAAAAACGAGATGTGCCGCAGATTTCCCAGGCCGAAACTCAGAAAATGTCCCGCCCGGCGGGTGATACCCCTTCTGCTGCGGCGAACACCCCTAGGTCGGTTCAGGATGAAACCCTTCTTCTGGCTCTGATGATCGACGATCCGAAGAGCCGGGAGGGCGTTATCGCTCAAGTGGCGGAAGGTGATTTTCGTCAGACTTCGGCTAAAATGCTTTTCCGCCAATTGGTCGAGCTTCATCGATCCGGAGCGGCTTGGGGGTGGCCCCAAGTTCTTAACTATATAGAGGATAGGAACTTAAAGAAAAGCATGATGGACTGGACCACGATTGATTGGCAGTCAGAAGACCGGCAAAAGGCCCTGCGTGACTGCCTGGGGTATGTCCGCCGCAAGAGGTTTCAGGAACAGCTGGATGCCCTAAGATCCGAGATTGGAAGGGCTGAGGCGCTGGGAGACCGCGATCGGTTGACGGCTCTCGCTGCGGACTACCAGAAGCTCCTTCAGCGCTCGAAAGGCAAAGATTCTTAGGCCTATAGGCAATTTCTGCTAGCCTAAAAAAAGATTCTCCCTATAATGTCCCTCTTATGAAAAAGCCCAAAACACCCTCTAAATCCGTGAAGCCTGTGAAAAAAGAGAAAACAGAATCTAAGAAATCTGCCCCGCTAGAAGCCGTTAAAGCGAAAAAGAAAGACAACGCGAAGAATCCGGTCAAGTCCTCTGCCGGTTCTGCGAAAGTTCAAGCTGTTGCGCCGACAAAAGCCGCAGGCGATTTCTTTGTGAAACTCGTTGCCCTTGGGAAAAAACAGGGCTATTTGACGGAAGAGCAGATCGAACGCGCTCTACCTGCCGGATCCAATCTCAAAGATGTCATCGCCAGCCTCGAGGAAAACGAAATTGAGGTCTACGGAACTCCGCCTGACCGTGAAAAGATGGTTTCGGACTCCGGCAAAGACGACGACATGAAGAAAGAGAAAGCAGAGTCTGAAAAAGAAATGATGAATGAGGATTACGGACGCGTCCGTATGGACGATCCTGTCCGGATGTACCTGCGCCAGATGGGCCAAATTCCTCTTTTGACCCGCGATGAGGAAATCGCTTTGGCGAAGCGCATCGAGGACGCTGAGGAAGACCTGAAGAAGGCTTTCTATGAAACGAAGGCAGCCCGGTATGAGGTACTCGAACTTGCCAAAAAAATTCTTGCGGATGAGGTGAGCCTGGAATCGATTATTGATGAGGACCAGGAGACCAAGATCAACCTGACGAAGCAGAAGCTCAAGAATCTCGTGCGGAAAATGCAGGGATCCTCGAAAGCAGCTTCCTCGCCGGCGCTGCTGCTTGAGTTTAATATCAGCATTGCGATTGTCGAACAGTGCATCGCCAATGTGCGCGAGAAACTTGCCCGTCTGAAGAATGCCGGGGAAGAGATCAAGAAGGCGCGCAAGAAGGCTGCCCGCGGTCAGATCGGTAAGGCCGAGGACGAGGTCCGTCAAATCCAGAAGGAACTCGGTGAGCCGGAGAAAAAGATCCAGGAGCACTTCAAGCAGATTGTCAAAAGAGAAAAAGAGCTCTCGAAGGCAAAGAAAGCTCTTGTCGCCGCGAACCTGCGTCTTGTGGTGAGTATCGCGAAAAAATACACGAACCGAGGTCTGTCCTTCCTTGACCTGATTCAGGAGGGTAACATCGGTTTGATGAAGGCTGTCGATAAATTCGAATACAAGCGCGGTTACAAATTTTCCACGTATGCCACTTGGTGGATCCGCCAAGCCATCACCCGTTCGATTGCTGATCAGGCCAGGACGATTCGAATTCCCGTGCACATGATCGAGACGATCAATAAGTTCTTCAGAGCTTCCCGTCACCTCGTGCAGGAAACGGGCCGGGAACCGACTCCTGAAGAGGTTGCCCGCGTGATGAAAATGCCGGTCGAAAAAGTGAAGGGTATTTTGAAAATCGCCCAAGAGCCGATCAGTCTTCAAACGCCGATCGGGGATGAGGGCGATACGAGTTTCGGCGACTTCATCGAAGACAAATCTGCAGTCTCACCGGCCAATGCTACGGCCTACACGATGCTCAAGGAGCAGATGGACGATGTTCTCTTGACCTTGACCGAAAGGGAAGAGAAGGTGCTTCGGCTTCGTTTCGGAATCGGCGACGGATATCCGCGTACTCTTGAGGAGGTTGGGCAGATGTTCAATGTCACCCGAGAGCGCGTCCGGCAAATCGAAGCGAAGGCCTTGAGAAAACTGCGGCATCCGACCCGCGCCAGAAAGCTGAAAAACTTTCTCGAGCTTAAGCTGAGCGATTAGAAGCGCTGTTCTTCAGAAGGTCAAGTCTGTGGGTATTGATCCATGACGAGCTAACCGTCAATCATCGCCCCAATCCAAATGATCGGGCCTGTAGCTCAGGTGGTTAGAGCAGGCGACTCATAATCGCTTGGTCCCTGGTTCAAGTCCAGGCGGGCCCAAATAATCATTCTCAAGTTTCCTTCAACTCCCGCCGTACATAACGTTGATCTTTCCTGACTAAACAATTTTGTTTTTTTTGCACATTTCTGTTGCCACAAACGGCTCCGATGGGTATTTTATGGGCACGTTTGCTTGGCACGATTGTTGTTTTTCATGGCTGCAGTGCGAATAATCATCAACTGACTAGGGAGGAACTATGAAAGATTTGGCAATCAAATTTTCAGCGCTCATATGCTGCTTGCTGGTTTCCGGTGCCGGAACAGCATCCGCAGATGAAGCGGCTGCGCTCAGAGAGGAAATGGCGAACCTCAACCGGCAGATCAGCACGCTCGAAGCGAAGTTCGCTGGACTTCAGCAGAGCGGCTCTGTACCGACCTACGTTGCGACCTCAGCGGGAGAAGAGAAGGCGGGACTTCTTTCTGATATTCAGGTCGGCGGCTATGTCGAAACGCAATATAATCAAAACCTGACGCGCGGCGGAAACGCTATTGCGGGCGGAAACAACGGCCGAATCTTTGATACGGATCGTGAATCCTTCTCCGTCAATGCTGTCGAAGTTAACTTTGCTAAGGAAGCCAATCCGGAAGGCGGAGCAGGTTTCCGTTTTGACGTGCAGATGGGTGAAGATGCCCAGGTGGTCAACGGAGATGGTGCGGCTGGCGACAAGTTTGACCTTCAGCAGGCTTATGTCGAGTACAATCAATCCCTTGCTTTTCTCGGCGAGACGGATCTGATCTCCGACACGATCAACTTCAAAGCCGGCCGTTTCACCACGCTTGCCGGAGCTGAAGTCATCGAGGGGCCGGATAACTGGAACATCTCTCGTTCCTACGCTTTCGGTCTCGCACTCCCGTTCGTTCATACGGGTGTCCGCTCCAACTTTCAGGTCCTTAACGACTTTTTCGACGTCTATTTCGGTGTGAACAACGGCTGGGACAATGCCGTGGACAACAACACCGGTAAGACCTTCGAATTCGGACTTGGTTACAGCCCGATCGAAAAGGTCTCTGTTTTCCATGCCCTCTATTTCGGCAATGAAAACAATCCTGACGTCCTTACTGCAGGAGACAATGGCTCGAATGCCGGCGGAAGCCGTTTCTTGCTGTCTAACGTCGTTTCTTATGACGTCACGGAGAAACTCTCCCTCAAAGGAGAATTCAACGTGGGTCAGCAGCGCCGTGCAGTCGCTTCGGGCGAAAACGTTCAGTGGTACACGTACAACGCCTATGCCCGTTATCAGCTGACGGACAAGTGGGCGGCCGCTTATCGTTTCGAACTCTTCCGTGACCAGGAACAGTTCCGTACGGGTCTCGACCGCACTCTTTGGGGTCAGACATTGACACTGGAACGTCAGGTTGCTGAAAACCTCATCGGCCGTTTGGAATACCGCCTCGACCGCACGGATAACAACGATGCGTTCGGAGAGGATTCCAACATGTCGACGATCGGCGCTCAGCTCATCTACTTGATCTAAGCCGCATTTTCATCGAGTTACCGCAAAACCACCCGGCTGCGTATCAGCCGGGTGGTTTTGTGTTGACAGGCCTTACGAGGTTTAACTACACTACCGCCTCTTAAAGGGGTAAATCACCATGAGACTCAATTCTCCGCTTTTAACGCTAAGCTTGGTTTTTCTTTTGGCTGCATCGTTGTCCGGATGTCTGCGGCATCAGCGGAATTTTTATTTTGGCCACTATTCGGATGCCGAGCGTTACTACGCGAAGGGTGAGTACGAAAAGGCGATTGAGAAGTACCAGGCTTACCGCGACGAAAACCCCGAAGGTAATTTAGCGGTGATCGCGCATTACTACATGGCCAAGAGTTATCAGGCGCTGGGAAAAAACAGTGAAGCTCGCGCCGCTTATCAGGAAATCAAAGCGAAGTATCCCGACATGGTCTGGGCCAACTTTTCTGAGACTCAGCTCAAGGATCTGACTGAGTCAGACAGTCTCCCGGAAACAGAGTCCTGAATCCCGCCTCAGAAAAACAAGCCGTCTTTTTTCTTCCGGATGACCGCGCGCCTACGGGCGGGAGGAAAGTCCGGGCTTCGAGGGCAGCGTAGCGGGTAACACCCGTCCGGCGCAAGCCGAGGATTAGAGCCACAGAGACGAGTCCGCAGGATTCAACTCCTGCGGGGTGAAACGCGGCAATCTCTACGTGAAGAAAGGCCAAATAGGATGAGGTTTGTGAAGCGGCCCGCTTACGTCTCCGGACGCCTCATCGGGTAGGCCGCATGAGATTTCGGGCGACCGGAATCCAAGAGAGATGGTCATCGCCCCATGGGCACAGAACCCGGCTTATAGGGAGAAAAAAGGCGGCTTGTTTTCATCTTGACAGAGGAGGGCGTTGCCTTTAGACTCCTCCAACTTCATCCATTCGAATCCTTTTAAATTGATGCTGAGACATCGATAAAGGAAACCTTGAGACCTCTATTATCTTCCAAGTACGATCAAGACCCGCCGCCAAGCAGGGTCTTTTTTTTGTCTCCAGGGGGGTGCCCGCACCATGACTGAGCCGCTTCGAAAGATTTTAGATAGCGATGGTATCCAACGGGCACTGACTCGGATTACCCATGAAATTTTAGAGAGCCATCGCGGGACGGAAGATCTCGTCCTTGTGGGCATTCGAACCCGGGGCGTTTACCTCGCTGAGCGGATTCAGAAATTGCTTGTAACCATCGAGAAAGTCACGGTTCCGATGGGGGTGCTCGATATCACGCTCTACCGCGATGACCTTCAGGAAATCGGACCCCGGCCCAAGATCCTTGAAACCAATCTTCCCTTCGATATCTCTGCCAAGCGGGTGATTCTGGTCGACGACGTCCTCTACACGGGACGCACTGTGAGAGCGGCGCTGGATGCTTTGACGGATTTTGGACGCCCGCTGACAATTCAGCTGGCGGTTCTTACGGATCGAGGTCATCGTGAGCTCCCGATTAAGGCGGACTACGTTGGAAAGAACATCCCGACTTCCCGGGAAGAAGAGGTTGTTGTCCGTTTGGCGGAAAAAGATGGGACTGATGAAGTGGTGGTCAAGATTAGGGGTGGGCTGTGACGGAAATGCGGTGGACGCGCAAAGATCTTTTGGGACTGCGTGATTTGAGTGCGGATGAAATCCGGCTCATTCTTCAAACGGCAAAATCATTTCAAGAAGTATCGCTGCGTTCCGTGAAAAAGGTGCCGGCACTCCGGGGCAAGACGGTAGCCAACCTTTTCTTTGAGCCAAGTACAAGGACCCGCATATCGTTTGAGCTGGCGGAAAAGCGGCTGAGTGCGGACACGTTTCACGTGGCGGCCTCAACGTCGAGTTTTGTGAAGGGGGAAACCCTTAAAGATGCGGCCAAAAACATCGAAGCTCTGAAAGTGGACGTTATGGTGATGCGTCACTCCTCCTCCGGAGCGCCGCACAGAATTGCCCAATACATGAAGGCTAGCGTGATTAACGCGGGGGACGGAATCAACGAGCATCCGTCGCAGGCATTAATTGATATGTTTACGGTTCTCGAGAAGAAAAAAAAGATCGAGAATCTCAAGATCAGTTTCATCGGGGATATCCTCCATAGCCGCGTTGCCCGCTCGAATATGTGGGGGCTGACCAAGCTTGGAGCTCAGGTGACTGTTTGCGGACCGCAGACGCTGCTTCCCCGGGGCGTCGAGAAGCTCGGAGTGCGGGCTACAACGTCGCTTTTAGAGGCGGTTCAGGGTGCGGATGTTGTCAATCTCCTGCGGATTCAAACCGAGCGGCAGGACCAGTCCTTTTTTCCGAGTATCCGGGAGTACGCGACGGCGTATCAAATTAATTCTGAAATTTTAAAACACGCGAAAGAGGATGTTCTGATTATGCATCCGGGACCTGTTAATCGGGGGATCGAAATCACGAGCGATGTCGTGGATGGGCCTTATTCAGTGATTCTTGATCAGGTCACGCATGGACTGGCCGTCAGGATGGCAATTTTATACCTGGTTTGCGGAGCCTCGAGCGACGGATCTTCCGAGGAGGATGGGCTATGAACCTGCTTGTAAAAAATGCAGTCCTCGTTGATCCGCTTGGCGGCAGAGAGGGTAAGGCCGATATTCTCATCCGCGGCGCCGTGATCGAGAAGTTGGGTTCCGGGTTGGAAGCTCAGGGTTTGGAGATTCTGGATGCCGGCGGACTTCATGTTTTTCCCGGCTTCATCGATCTTCACACGCACTTCAGGGAACCCGGTTTCGAGGCCAAGGAGACACTCCAGTCCGGGGCTCTGGCCGCGCTCAAGGGCGGTTATGTCGCATCGGTTTCTATGCCGAACACGAACCCTCCCTGTGATCAGCAGAGCGTAGTCGAGACCATTCTCCGCAAGGCGAAAGAAGTGCCTTATCACGTTTTTCCTGCGGGGACGATCAGCAAGGGGCGCCTCGGTAAAGAGCTCTCGGAGATGGCGGACCTGAAGAAGGCAGGTGCTGTAGGAGTATCCGATGACGGTGATTGGGTGGCAGATTCTCTTCTCATGAGGAGAGCTATGGAATATGCCTCTATGCTTGGGCTTCTTGTGATGAGCCACTGTGAGGACAGGAGGCTTTCTGCCGAGGGAGTTATGAATGAGGGACTCAGTTCGACAAGGTTGGGCCTTCGGGGAATTCCGGCTGTGAGCGAGGACGTCGCGGTCGCGCGCGACTTGGAATTGGCCCGCTACACGGGAGCCCGGCTTCATCTCTGCCATCTCTCGACGGCCCGTTCTGTTGAGCTTCTGAGAAGGGCCAAAGCCGAGGGCATTCAAGTCACGGCCGAAGTCACTCCGCATAATTTGTCGCTCACAGATGAAGAGATTGAAGGGTATAATACGAACTTTAAGATGTACCCGCCTCTTCGAACCGATGAGGATGCGGCTGCCTTGAGGAAAGCATTGCGCGAAGGTGTTGTGGATTGCGTGGCAACGGATCACGCCCCGCACACGCAGGAAGAGAAGATGAGACAGTTCGATGAGGCGCCTTTCGGCACTATCGGCTTGGAAACTTCTCTTGGAGTTGTTCTAACGGAGCTCTATCACAAGGAGAAGTGGAAGCTCTCCGAGATCGTTCGGGTCATGTCAGTGCGCCCAGCTGAAATTCTGGGTATCTCTGACCGGTTTGGCCGGATTGCCGAAGGCTTGGCGGCAAATCTCGCGCTTGTTGACGTCGACCGGGGATGGACGGTTGCCCCGGAGGAGCTTCGTTCAAGATCGCGCAACTCATGTTTTATGAAGAAGATGCTCAAAGGACGGGTGTCTGCAACGATTTGTTCTGGAAAGATCTGGAAGTTCTGAACTCTGAAAAAGGAAAAGGTGCCGGTATGACGAGGAAAGCTTCGCTCGCCCTGGAAGATGGGCTGGTATTTCAAGGTCTTGCATTCGGAGCGGAGGGGGAAGTGTATGGAGAGATTGTTTTCAACACGTCACTGTCCGGCTACCAGGAGATTTTGACCGACCCCTCGTACAAGGGGCAAATTGTCGCCATGACCTACCCGCATATCGGCAATTACGGCATCAACGAGCAGGATGAAGAATCCCGCGCTCTCTGGGCAGAAGGCTTTATCGTTCGCGAACTCAGCCCCGTCGTGAGCAATTACAGGTCTCAAATGAGTCTGGATGAGTACATGAAGAAGCATGGGAAGATAGGTATTCAGGAAATCGACACGCGTAAGCTGGTCAAGCATTTGCGCGACCACGGGGCAAAAAAAGGCGTAATTTCGACCGTGGATCATGACCCGGAGAGTCTTGTTAAAAAGGCCCGCGAGTCCAAGAGCATTGTGGGAGCTGACCTTGTCAAAGAGGTCACCTGCAGTCAACCCTATGAATTCCGCGAGACGCTCATGAAGGGCTTTGAATGGGGCGAGCCGGCACCTGGAAAGAAAGTATTCAAAGCTGTCGCTCTGGATTGCGGCATTAAGACAAACATTCTGCGGAAGCTCGTTCAGCATGGTTTTTCTGTGACCGTTGTTCCGGCGTTTACCTCGGCTGAGGAAATTTTAAAGTTGGAACCCGATGGAGTTTTTCTCTCCAACGGTCCCGGAGATCCTTCCGCTGTTCCTTACGTGGTGGAGACGGTTAAAAAGCTGATTGGGAAAAAACCCATCTTCGGAATTTGTCTCGGCCAGCAGATTTTAGGACAGGCTCTCGGCGCAACTACGTCTAAGCTCAAATTCGGACACCGCGGGGGCAATCACCCGGTTCTTGATCTCAAAACCGAGAGAGTTGAGATCACGGCGCAGAATCATGGTTTTGTCGTGGATCTTGATTCCCTGCCTGCCGACGAAGTTGAAGTCACGCACATCAATCTCAATGATAAAACCCTGGAAGGTTTCCGCTGTAAGAAGTATCCAGCCTTCTCGGTGCAGTATCACCCCGAAAATTCCCCGGGTCCCCATGACAGCGATTATCTCTTTCAACGTTTCTATGAACTCGTGGAGGAGGCTAACGGAGCCGCGGTTTAATCCGGCAACGAGCCTGACGAACTATGCCCAAAAGAAAAGATATCAAGAAAATTCTCATAATCGGTTCAGGCCCTATCATCATCGGACAAGCTTGTGAATTCGACTACTCGGGAACTCAAGCCTGCAAAGCCCTGCGGGAAGAAGGGTATTCGGTGATTCTCATCAACCCCAATCCTGCGACGATCATGACTGATCCTGAAACAGCAGACAGGATCTACATTGAACCGCTGCGCGTCGAATTTTTGGAGAAGATTATCGCCAAGGAGCGTCCCGACGCATGCTTGCCGACGATGGGCGGTCAGACCGCTCTCAATTTGACGGTCAAAGCTTATGAGAAGGGAATTTTTCAGAAATACGGCGTGGAACTGATCGGAGCCAAATACGAGGCTATCAAGAAGGCTGAGAACCGTGAACAGTTCAAAGCCGCTATGCTGAAGATCGGCATGGATCTTCCCAGGAGTGATTTTGCCTACTCCGTCGAGGAAGGACTCGAAATCGCTGAAAAGCTTGGCTATCCCGTCATTGTGAGACCCAGCTTCACCTTGGGAGGCTCAGGAAGCGGAATTTGCTACAACCGAGAGGATCTCGAGAAGACTGTCAGGCTGGGCCTTGAGTACAGCATGGTCAATGAAGTTCTTGTGGAAGAGTCGATTCTCGGCTGGAAAGAATTTGAATTGGAAGTCATGCGGGATGTCCGTGATAACTTTGTCGTCATCTGCACGATTGAGAACTTTGATCCGCTCGGAGTGCATACCGGCGACTCTATCACCGTGGCACCCTCGCAAACGCTCACGGACAAAGAATACCAGAGGATGCGTGATGCCGGCCGGAAAATCATTTCCGAAATCGGCGTCGAAACCGGCGGATCGAATATCCAATTCGCGGTCAATCCTCAAGATGGACGGCTGGTTGTGATCGAAATGAATCCTCGTGTGTCCAGGTCTTCGGCTTTGGCCTCCAAAGCGACGGGATTCCCGATTGCTAAAATCGCAGCAAAACTGTCTGTCGGCTACACGCTCGACGAAATTCCTAACGATATTACCAAGTACACACCGGCATCGTTTGAACCCAGCATCGATTATTGCGTCGTCAAGATTCCGCGCTTCGCTTTTGAGAAATTCGAAGGCGTAGACGGCAATCTGAACTCTCAGATGAAGTCTGTCGGTGAAGCTATGGCGATAGGACGAACCTTCAAAGAGGCCTTGCAGAAAGGCCTGAGATCCCTGGAGACGAAGCGGGCGGGTTTAGGCGCCGACGGGCGCGATAAGGTTTTTGACCGCGTTCTCAAAACGAGGGAAGAATACCTGCATTTTTTTGAAGAATTGCCGCACAACACCGACCTGCTGACCAAAGTCTGTCAGAGCGCAGGAAAGCCCCGGGAAGACCGGATTTTCTACGTCAAGTACGCCCTCATGGCCGGCGTATCCATCGAAGAGATCTACAGACGTTCTTTCATCGACCCATGGTTTTTGGCGCAGATGAAGCAGATTGTCGACATGGAAAAAAAATTGGCCGCCGCACACGGGCAGGCTGAAGCTCAAAGGCAACTGATTCGGGACGCCAAGCGCATGGGGTTTTCAGACCGTCAGCTGGGCTTCCTCTGGGATAAAACCGAAGATGAAGTCCGTCATTTCCGCCGGGCTCTCGGACAGGAAGCTGTTTTCAAACTCGTCGATACCTGCGCCGCGGAGTTCAAGGCGTACACGCCTTATTTCTACTCCACGTATGAAGATGAGGATGAAACCATCAAGACCGACAAGCCCAAGGTTATGATTCTCGGCGGAGGACCCAACCGCATAGGCCAGGGTATTGAGTTTGATTACTGCTGCGTTCACGCGGCCTTTGCTCTCAAGGAACTCGGTTTCGAAACGATCATGGTCAATTCGAATCCTGAGACCGTCAGCACCGATTATGACACCTCGGATAAACTCTTCTTCGAGCCGCTGACTTTGGAAGACGTGCTCAATATTTACGAGCGGGAAAAGCCGATCGGCGTAATCGTTCAGCTTGGCGGCCAGACACCGCTCAATCTGGCCAAAGCTCTCACGGACCGGGGGGTTAAGATTTTGGGTACCAGCGCGGAAGCGATTGACGCTGCTGAGGATCGTGACAAGTTCAAAAAACTCCTCCAGAAAATAGGACTTCGCCAGCCAGCCAACGGCATCGCGCGTACAACCGACGAAGCTGTGCGCATCGCCGGAGAGATAGGTTATCCGGTGGTGATCCGGCCCTCTTATGTTTTGGGAGGCCGTGCCATGGAAATCGTTTATGACGAAGATTTTCTGCGCAAGTACATGAAACATGCTGTCGAGGCGAGTGACGAACATCCTGTGCTGATCGACAAATATCTCGAGGATGCCGTCGAGGTTGACGTCGATCTCATCTCAGACGGAGAAACGGCCGTTGTCGGCGCCGTGATGGAACACGTCGAGGAGGCAGGCATTCATTCCGGGGACAGCGCCTCTGTGATTCCGCCCTTCTCTCTCGCCGCAGACAGGGTTCAGGAGATTACGGAAAAGACTAAGCTGATCGCCAAAGAGCTGCGGGTTGTCGGACTGATGAATGTTCAGTATGCGATTTATCAGGGACAGCTTTACTGCCTGGAGGTTAATCCCCGCGCGTCAAGAACTGCGCCGTTTGTGAGCAAGACCATTGGCGTTCCGCTGGCGAAGCTGGCCGCAAAAGTCATGGTCGGAAAAACTCTACGGGAGCTTGGTTTTACCGAGGAGGTCAAGGTTCCTTATGTCGCAGTGAAGGAATCAGTCTTCCCTTTTGTGAAATTCCCCGGAGTGGATATCATTCTTTCTCCTGAAATGAAATCAACGGGTGAGGTGATGGGGATTGATGAGGATTTTCCGCGTGCTTTTTACAAATCTCAGGACGGCGCGTCTTGTCATATTCCTGACAGCGGAACAGTTTTTATCAGCGTGAAGAACCGGGACAAGGAGAGAATCGTTCCGATTGCCAAAGGCTTCCACGACTTAGGCTATGCCATCGTGGCGACTTTGGGAACGGCCGAGATCCTGAAAAAGAACGGCATTCCAGCCGAAGTGACGCGCAAAATCGCTGAGGGGCATCCGAATGTTGCTGATTTGATCCGTAACGACAAGGTCAAATTCATCATCAATACGCCCAATGGCAAGGGCCCGATGCTGGATGAAGCCAAAATACGATCTCTGGCGGTTTCCTACAACATCTCCTGCTTTACGACGCTCAATGCCGCGCGGGCAGCCCTGATGGGAGTTCAGGCCGTGAGAGGACGAGGACTCGAGGTTCATGCGATCCAGGATTATCACGCGATGTTGCGCCAGGACAAGGCCATACTTTCCGGAAAGTGAGCGCATGAAAGACGAAGAAGTCGTTATTGTCAAGAACCGGAAGATCAACGATAAGTATTTCAATCTGTCCTTCCGTTCGAAGTATCTGTCCCGCGGGATAAGGCCGGGACAGTTCCTGAATGTTCAGATCGAACCGGGCGGAGATCCCTTTCTTCGGCGCCCCTTCAGTTATTACCGAGTGCAGGGAGATACAG
>VFQY01000106.1 GCA_018883425.1 Candidatus Omnitrophota bacterium
ACACCCACACGCTTTTCCCCAAGATCGAGTCCCAGCCTAACGCCCACCCGTTTCCCCTTTGACGGCGAGGACCATTTCACGGATAAACTCCGAGGCTGGTTCGATTCTTCCGTCTGCCTTGCGGATTCGGTCAATGATGGCGCTTCCGACAATCACGCCGTCACTCCATCGGCTGAGCTCCCGGGCCTGATCAGGCTTGGACACCCCGAAACCGACCAGCACGGGTTTGTCGGCGGTTTTCTTGATCTCGGCAAGATGGCGCCGTATGTCTGAGGGAACAGCCTGGCGGGCGCCGGTGACCCCGCGCAGAGAAACGTAGTAAATGAAGCCCTCGGATTCCCGGGCAATCATGCGCATTCTCGCGGGACTGGTGGTCGGCGCGATCAGAAAGATTTGCGCCAGTCCCTGGGCTTTGGCCTCGCGGCGGAAATCCCCTTCCTGCTCCGGCGGCAGATCCGGAACAAGAACGGCATCAAATCCGGATGAGCGCGCTTGGCTGAGAAACTTTTTGGTGCCGTAGCGGAAGATCGGGTTGAAATACGTGAAGAAAACAAGGGGGACTTCGCATCTTTTTTTCCTGAGCTTGCGTGCTAAGTCAAAAGCATCTTTCAAACGGACCCCCCCGGCCAAAGCCTGCTCAGAGGAATACTGAATCGTCGGTTCATCGGCCAAAGGATCCGAGAACGGGAAGCCCAGTTCGACGATGTCAACGCCGTCACGGGCGAATCCGAGGACAAGCTTTTCTGTTTTGACGAGATCCGGATAACCGACCGTGGTAAAGGCGCAGAAAATTTTGCGTCCTGCCGAGGCCGCATCTGCCGAGACTTTTTGAAGACGGTTCATCGGCACCCCTCCTTTTTGGCATCTCCGAGAACAGTTTGGACTGTATGGATGTCCTTGTCGCCCCTGCCTGAAAGACAAAGAACCACGTTTTCGGTCTTGCGCGTCTTGGGCATAAAATGTTTCAGGAAACCCAAGGCATGCGCCGGTTCCAGGGCGGGCATAATCCCCTCAACCTGCGTCAGTGTTTGAAAGCCCCAAAGAGCGTCCTTATCGTCGGCGGTGTGATAGACCACACGGCCCGCATCTTTGAAGTAAGAGTG
The DNA here is from genome assembly GCA_018883425.1 of Candidatus Omnitrophota bacterium. Lineage (GTDB taxonomy): Bacteria > Omnitrophota > Omnitrophia > Omnitrophales > Aquincolibacteriaceae > ZLKRG04. Next base: position 1,104 of record VFQY01000106.1, read on the forward strand.
CTCCGGCCCTACCGAGGGGTAATCCAGTCCGGCGGAAATGGAGTGGGCCAGCTGGACCTGTCCGTCGGCATTCTGAAGCAGATAACTTTTCATGCCGTGCAGGATTCCGGGTGTTCCCTTGGTCATCGAAGCCGCGTGATGACGCGTATTCACGCCTTCCCCGGAGGCTTCGACCCCGATCATTTTGACGGACCTGTCCGCGGCGAAGGGATGAAAGAAACCCATCGCGTTGCTTCCCCCGCCCACGCAGGCGATCAGGTAATCGGGAAGACGTCCTATTCTCGCCTGGATCTGGGAGCGGGTCTCGCGGCCGATGACCGACTGAAAATCACGCACCATCTTGGGATAGGGATGCGGCCCCACGACAGAGCCGATCAGGTAATGCGTGGTTTCAACATTCGTCACCCAGTCGCGTATGGCTTCATTGGTGGCGTCTTTGAGGGTCTTCGAACCGGAGTGTACCGGAACCACTTCAGCGCCCAGCAGCTTCATTTTGTAAACGTTCAGGGCCTGGCGTTCAACGTCAAGCGCCCCCATATACACCACGCACTGCAGGCCGAAAACACGCGCGGCCGTCGCCGTAGCGACGCCATGCTGACCCGCGCCCGTCTCGGCGACCATTCTTTTTTTTCCGAGCCTTCTTGCCAAAAGCCCCTGGGCGAGCGTGCTGTTAATTTTGTGAGCGCCGGTATGGCAAAGATCCTCACGTTTGAGAAAAATCCGGGCACGGTTGAAGAGGCTCGTCAAATTGCGGGCTTCATAAAGAGCCGTTGGGCGGCCTGCGTAATCCCTGAGATAGCTCTGCAGTTCTTTTTTAAACCCCGGGTCCCGGCGAATTGTTTCATAGGCAAGCGTCAGTTCATCCAGCGCCTTAATGAGGGTTTCAGGAACGTAACGTCCGCCGTAATCCCCGAAATACCCCTTGGAATCCGGCTGTGTTTTGAAAGATTTTTTGAGTTTCATAAGCTTCCTGTGAGGTCTTGATTAAACCAGTTGAAGATCCGAGTCCTTGATCCATCCGCCTTCGTTATTGACGAGCACGATGCGCCGCCAGCCCCGCCGGGCATCCACCTGATAAGCTCTCAGGCCTTCGCCCAATCGAAAAGCTGTGCGGTCCGAAACCGAGGGGCCGTAGCGGACTTCGGCTTCGCGCGACGTAATCACGGCATCCTTAAAATATGCCGTATCGCAGTACTTGATGCCGGCTAAAAGAAGAGAAAACGCGAAAAACCAGGCCGATGCTTTCCGCCAGGGGCCCCACGGCAACCCTCGCCTGAAGAGGAGACCTGTGAGGCAGGCTGCCATGAAAAGCGAGTAAGCCGCCATGGCCAGTAAGTTGATCTCCTGATCGCGAAAATATCCGAGAGCTTCTTCAGCCGCCTTGAGATACCAGTTGCGCTTGTCTTCAATTTTGTATTCGAGGCCCGAGCGCGCATGATTGAGATTCGCGCGGATATCCGCGTTACGAGGGTCGCGCTTGAGAGCCCGCTCAAAGGCCAGGATGGCCTCCCCGGATTGACCAAGGCGGTAGGCAGAATTGCCCCAATTGTAAAGAAACGCGGCGTCGTCCTTGAACTCCTGCGAGAGCTGGATGTAGAGTTCCTTGGCTTCTTGAAATTTTCCATCCGTGTAAAGCCGGTTAGCTTTTTCAAAAGCGTCCGGACCCGCGGCTTCGAGCCGTGGCGCAAGCAAGGCAGCGAGGGCGAGAAGCGCAGCGCACAAAACTTTTCTCTTCAGCAGAAGCTTCATCGGCATAATTTCTCCACCCGCAGAACTAGGCGGCTGAGCACATCCAACGCCTGCTGTTTCTCCTGCGCCGTCACGCTCACCTGGCCAAAACGGGCCTCATCGCAGATACGGTGAATTCGGAGAACCTCCTCGAGAAGCGTATCCTGCGGGCTGAGCAACTGCTGCAGTTTGGCCTCGATTTCAAAACGCGTCCCCCCGTAGGCCGACACATTAAATTTGTCGGTTAAATACTGCGTGAGAACCCGGTCAACTTCTTGAAAATACGATGCTCCCGGTTCGTCTTGCCGGATACGTTTTCTGAGCCCTCGTACGCCCGACTGTGCGGTGTGTTTTGCCGTGCGGCGGCGCCTGAGCGCATGATCTTTGTCATAGAGATCCTCGAGACGCGCGCGCCACAGCTGGATGAGGTAAATCATCGTCAGAAAAATACTGAGTGATGCAAATCCGTAAAAAAAAGCGTCCAAAACGCGTCTGTTTTTTCCCAGCTGAGAGGTCTCGCGGATGGTTTGGATGTCGCGGTTTTCAACCTTCACGTCTTTCTTGAAAATCTCCTGCTGAACCAGCCCCTTGGGCAGCTCAAAGTTTTTAGAGGAGGGTTTGACCTGAAGCTGGAAAACCGGCGTCTTGAGCGTGACGTAGCGCGCCTCTTGGGGATTGAAGTAACTGAATTCCAGCACCGGCAGAGGCACGCTGCCGGCTCTGCGCGGAATAAACACGATCTCGAAGGTCTTGCGGCCGCTGATCACGACCCCGGTCTTGAACATCTGCGAGGAGGTGTCGGCCTCGTAGACTTTGAAATCAGGCAAATCCGGGAGCTCAGGCTTATTGAGGGTTTCGATGTTGCCTGCCCCTTCGATGGAAAGCGTCATGGTGACGGGTTCATTCATTTCCACGTCCTTCTTGTCCAGGGACGCCGTCATCCGAAAATCCCCGACTGCTCCGCTGAAGCTCTTGGGTTTTCCGGCTTCGGGGAGCGCTTTGACGCGGATTTGAATCGGCGCGGGCTCAAGCAGTCTGTTTTCGCGTCTGGCAAAAAAACCGCCGCTGTTGAAGAAGCTGTCATCAAAGAAATCATCAAACATACTCTGAGCCTGAGGCTGCTGGCGGACCGATGCGCGAATTCTTCCCGGCCGGATCGTGTAGACCGCCGGTGCCGTTGGAAAGAGCGCCATCCTGCGGATATCCGCCCTGACGTAGGGCCTGCCCTGAACTTTAACCGTCTGTTTTTCGATGTCACGCTCCATCGGGAATTCTTCGATCCAGAAACCGCTCACCTCGGGCTCTTCCTCGAAACCCTCGTAGCGCGTGTCATAACGGGTGTAGAGCGAATAGTTCAGGAGCACCTGCTGGTTCTGATAGACCTCAGGCTGATCGGCCCAAGCCTGAACAAAGATGTTCTCGTCGTTCGAGGGCGGTATTGTTTGAGGCGCCTGCAAAACAGACGAGGCCGGGGAATTGTAAGGCTGAGCGGGCGGCGTCATCGGCGCTGGGGAAGGCTGGCCTGCAGAGCCTGCCATGGCGGGATAGGCACTCGGGCGGTTTAAGGGCCGGGCAGCCCCGGGCGTCACCTCTATTTCGATCGGGTCCGTCCGGAAGACCCGCTCCTGGATCGAGACGGCGATCGGGTCAAGGGTGTAGCGGCCGGGCGCCTTGGCAATGAGCACGTAGCTGAATTCAACCCGGGATGTGGACTGCCCGTTCATGAACGTCAGATGAGAAGCGCGGCCGGTATAAAAGGAATCGAATCCCTGGAAAGCAGGCAAACGGGGCGGCTGAACATTGCCTTCAGCGCCGGCAACGGTGATTTTGAGATTGATTTCCTCGCCCACGCTGACCGAACGGCGGTCAAAAACGGAGGTCACGGAAATATTTTCTGATGCTGCCTGTACCGAAAAAGAGCCCCAGATCAGCAGGGCCGCAAAAGCAGCCAACCCAATCTTCTTCATGACGATTTATCCTAGACGATTATGCGGGGAGTTCGTAAAGGCGCATTATAGCACGATTTTGAAAAGCTCACGCATGGAAGATCTTTTTTCAGCTAAGGCGTCTAAAAGCCTGTCGAGGGCTGCCGGATCCCGGGCTTTTAAATGAACCTGAAACCCGGGTTCTTCGAAGTGAGCGGGCGCCTCGATCTTCAGCCCGGGGACACCTTTTTCCAGGCTCTTGGCGGCGGCCTGAAACTCCCCTTCCTTTTGAGCCTGGCGGGGAAACCGCAGGTCTTTGAGCTTGCGGAAGAAGCGCTCCGTCTTTTGACGGACGTCCAGGCGGGGTTCCCCGAGAATGTCCTCAAGACCGGGCTTTGCTAGCAGGGCTTCGAGAGGCTCGCCGCAAAGGCGGATCATGTCAAGCAGCCATTCGGCAGTCTTCATCAGCTGAGAACTGGTCAGATGAAGCCTGCGGACGGCTCGGTCGGAGAAAATTTCCTGCCCCCTCCGGTCCAGACGGGCGAGAGCCGAGGCTCCTCTTTCGGGAAGTCTCCCCGCGCGGATGTCTTCCAGCAGCATGGGCGAAAGCCCGGCAAGGGCCTGGAATTCATGAATCCAATGCCTCTCGGGAGGATAACCCATCAGCGGGAGCAGCTGATTCTGGATCTCAGCAATCTCAAAATCCAAAGCCCGGGCCCGCTCAAAAAAAACCGCACCGTCCAGCTCGGTTCTCCGCTCCCGCCAGTTGGAGACAAGCGCCAGACAGAAGGCCTCGCGCTCGGAGAGTCTGTCCGCGAGAACCAGCACAGGCATTTTCGGGATTCCTGCGCTCCGGGCGGCCTCGACCCTTCGGTATCCGGAAATCAGCCTCAGAGCGCCTTCATGGCGGTAAGCAAGCAGTGGGCTCAGAACGCCGAAGCGGCGGATCGAATCCTCAAGCTCAGGGTCCCGGAAATCAAAGCGTGTCGCTAAAACCCGGTCGCCCGCGAAAGTCCCCGGTGCCGTCCATTCTAAAGTGTATCTTTCCATTCTCTTTCCAAACGCTGAACTGAGATGCGCAAAATCGAAAGAAGCGCTTCATCAGAGTTTTTTCCTTTACCGAGCTCCTCGAGAAGCTGCTTGATACGGAACATTCCATAACGGCCGACAAGATAACCCGTCAGATGAAGCGACTGTTCGTAAAACAGACTGACCGTTTCAGGATCCTTCTGATCGAGCGACTTAAGCGTCATCAGCTCATCAAGCCCCATCAAGGTGTTCTTGAGCAAGGCTTTTCTGAAGACGCTCAGACTATTTTTCCTGATTCGATCTTCCTGGAGCTCCGCCAGCCCCTCATTGATCCACAGAGGCGCCCGGCCCCGGCTCATGGCCGAGACAAAAGCATGCGTCATTTCGTGGGCGGTCAGTGCTTTAAAATCCTCATCAGACATGCCGGTTTGATAGGCCGGAATACGGATTTTACCGTCGTAAACCCCGGAAGCCCAGTGGGGCAGTTCGGTGAGTTTGCGAAACTCCTCCTGGCTGTACAGAAGCACCACGACCTGATGGCTGAAATAATACCCGAAATCCTTGGAAATAACTCCGTAAAGTTCGCGCAAAATTTCACGGATCTCAAAGCCGTCGTATTGC
>VFQY01000022.1 GCA_018883425.1 Candidatus Omnitrophota bacterium
GATACGGCCCGTGCGGGACTTCCCGAGGAAAAAGCCAAGCTTGTGATGGCTATCGAGGCGCTGAAAAACACGAAAATGGCAGTCGAGGGTCAGGTCAGCGTGCTGGAAGAAACAAGAAAGGATCTTGAAAGACGGCGTGAAGTTCTGGAAAGGAATCTTGCTGCGGCCCGCGGGGAAGAAGCGCAATTAGTTCAGAAAAAGAAAGATCTCGCTTTGGAATTGTCGGCCCTGATGGCGGACAAGGAAACCTTGGGAAAAACGCAGTCAGGCATCCTCTCTGCGCGAACGCAGCTTGAGGAAAGCAAGAGGGATCTGGAGGGACGCCGGAGAAGACTGGGACAGATCCGGCAAAGTCTGGAAAGCTCGGCCTCTGAGCGCGCGGCCCGCTTGAACCTTGAAGAAACGCGGATTCAAGCGGAGAAGAAACGGCTGGCTGAAGAACGTGCAAAGCTTGATCTTGAGCGGCAGGATCTCGGGGCCCGTCAGGCCGCAAAAGTTCAGTTTGAGGATCTCGATGCCAGGCTCGGGATGCTTCAAAAGCTTGAGGAAAAAACTGCCGAAGACCGCCGGAGGCTGGATGAAGACCGCAAGGCGTATGACCTGGCACTTGCCGCTCAATCAAGCTGGCAGAGTGAACAAGCCGCCCGTGAGAAGGCTCTCAGAGAGGAGTCTGAGGCGCTTGAAAAGCAGAAATTCCTGATTAACGAGAAAGAAAAATCCTTCCGCTCCTTCCAGCGCGAAATCAACTTTGCCGAGCAGTCACTGGCAGAGCGTGAAAAGGCCTTTTCAGAAAAGTCGCGCATTCTCGAGCAGAAGTTCGAACTTCTCCGCAGATCGCAGACGGAACTCGACAAAGCTTTGCGGCAATTTGAAGGCGAGTCCAGCCGTTTCAAAAAGGCCGAAGAATCCCGGCCCGTGCAAAGCGCGCAGGACTCTCAAGTCATGGGGCCCGAGATCTCCAGCAGACGCTTCGAATCAGCCGCCAACCTTAGGCCTTCAGAAAACGCGAAAGAATCTGTCAGCGTCCGCAAAGAGGCGCTTGACCGCCGTTCTTTGATTCTGGATGAAAGTGAAGAGGCGCTTTCGAGGGTTTCTTCGCAGCCCTTGAGTGATTCTCTGGGCCTTAAGGGAGAAGATGCCGAAGAAGCCGCTCGAGTGCCGCAAACAGCCGGGGACGCCCGGAAAAACGCTGAATCCTTGGAACGGCTGGGGCATTGGCCGGCCGTCACGGCTGAAAACAAGAGCGATGCGGGCGTCGGAACCAGTGAAAAAATTGCCGCCGCCATCGCCGTCTGGGAGGAAAAATTAAAGAAGCGGGACCGCGAGCTGAAAGAAAAAAGCCGCACGGCTCTGGGCGGTATCGCATCGACTTTTAATGAATCTCCCGAGCCGTGGGAGAGCCGCGAGGCAGAGCCCGCCGCAGGGGCCGAAGAGCTCAAACGCATGAATGCTGATAAGCCCTCCAAGGACGTTCCCTCGCTGTTTAAAGGCCGCGCATCCGCGACCCTCACCTGACCCCTTGAATTCCCGAATTTCCCTGGCAACACAGACCTCTTTGAAATAGAATCTTTCCTCTATGGGCGCCGTCAGTCTCAAACTCCGGAAGCAGCGTCTAAGACTGAAGCAGAAATCCGTTATCGGGTCTCTGACCCCTGCCGGGAAGAGGGCGAAAAGCGGCAGAATTCTGAGCCGGCTTAAACGGTGGGGTCGCTATCTCGGCGCGGACAGAGTACTTTTTTTTTCCTCGTTGAGCGATGAACCGGATACCTGCGCCATGATTCAAGATGCTTTGAAGCGGGGGAAAAAAGTGTATTTGCCCGCCGTAGAAAAAGACGCACAGCTTCACCTTTATCCCGTGCGCTCTTGGCCGAGAGATGCTCGTCAGGGAGCCTTCGGAATCGCCGAGCCGCAGCGCCGCAAGCGGGCCCGGGCGGATCTTAGTGAGATGCAGCTTGCGTTTATTCCCGGGCTTGCGTTTGATCGTAAGGGACGGCGTTTGGGCCGAGGCCAGGGGTTTTATGACAGATTGCTGAAGGACCGAGGAGAGGCCCTATGCGTGGGCGTGGGTTTTCAGGAGCACCTTGTGCGGTCGGTTCCCTCGAGCAGGCGCGACCGGCGCGTGCAAGCGATCATCACGGAGAAATCCATCCATGAGCAAATCCAGAGGGTCTGAGCCAATGCCTGAGCTGTTTGCCGGGGGAGCTGCCCCCAAACGTAAGGCCTACACGGTCACGCAGCTGAACCGCGAAATTCGGTCGAAACTCGAGGAAGAATACGCCTCGGTTTGGCTGGAAGGCGAGATCTCGAACTTCAAGAGACATACTTCCGGTCACCTTTATCTTTCGCTCAAAGACGATAAATCTCAAATCGGTGCTGTTTTTTTTGCCCGCGACTGCATGTCCGTCCGCTTTCAGATCAGGGACGGCCTCAAGGTTCTCGTTTACGGCAGAGTTTCCCTTTACGAAGCCCGCGGCCAATTTCAATTTTACATTCAGCAGATGGAACCTCTGGGGCTCGGGGCTCTGCAGCTCGCTTTTAATCAGCTCAAGGAAAAGCTTCAGAAAGAGGGGCTTTTCGATGTTTCGAGAAAAAGGCCGATTCCGGTGTTGCCCCGCCGCGTGGGCGTTGTCACTTCACCGACAGGCGCGGCTATCCGCGATATTCTCAACGTCGTCAACCGCCGTTTTCGGGGAACTGAAGTTCTGATCTATCCGGTGCGTGTTCAGGGCGAAGGTTCAGCGCAGGAGATTGCCCGGGCGGTGCGCGAACTCAACGCCTTGCGCAGTGTGGATGTGATGATTGTGGGCCGGGGCGGAGGGAGCTTGGAAGACCTTTGGGCTTTCAACGAAGAGGAAGTAGCGAGGGCCGTGTTTGAATCTGACATTCCCGTGATTTCGGCGGTGGGCCATGAGGTCGATTGGACCATCTGCGATGCCGTTGCGGATCTGCGCGCACCCACGCCCTCGGCCGCCGCAGAGCTGGTTGTCCGCAACCGCGAAGAGCTTGTGAAGCACCTGGCGCAGATGAGTTCCCGTCTGGCTCAAGGGGCTGCCGGACTTCTGCGTCTTCAAAAAAAGAATTTTGCGGCGCTTCGTGACAGTTATGCGCTGCGGCAGCCGCTGCGCCGTCTCGAACAGTATTGCCTGACTCTGGACGACAGGACCAGACGCATCCGGGTTGCTTTGCGCAATGTTGTGAACGCTAAATCTAAATCTCTAGGACAGGCCGCAGGAACACTCGAAGCTCTCAGCCCGCTGAAGGTTCTTTCCCGCGGCTATGCTCTTCCGAGAAGCAAGGGGCGCGTGATCAAGAAAGCTGCCGAGCTTCGGGCTGGAGATATCCTGGAGGTTTTGTTTGCGGACGGAACGGCCGAGACGCAAGTCACCCGGTTACTTCTGAAGGAGGAAAAGAAATGAGTCAGGAATTACCTTTCGAAAAAGCGATGGAAAAACTCGAAAAATTGGTCGAAGACCTGGAATCCGGAGACTTGTCTCTGGAAGATGCTTTGAAAAAATACGAAGAAGGTGTCCGGCTTTCCCACGTATGTCAGGAAAGGCTCACCCAGGCTGAAAAGAAAATCGAAATTCTGACTCGTGGGCTTGACGGCAGCCTGGTCAAAAAGAAATTCGAGGATGACGAAAACGCTTACGGTGCCGAATCTTCCTCCTCCGGGCCCAGGGATCGCCGCGGCCCGTCAGCCCCGGTCGATGAAGAGGGAGAAGAGCCGTGAAATACGAACAGATTTTTGAAGGTTACATCAGGCTTGTTGAAGATACCCTGAAAAAAATTCTGCCGCCGCCGGACCGCGTGCCGGCGGCTCTTCACGAAGGCATGCATTACGCGGTCTTTACCGGAGGAAAACGGTTTCGCCCGGTTCTGACGCTGGCTGCCGCCGAAGCTTGCGGGGGGGATGTCTCTCGGGCGCTGGTTCCGGCCGCCGCTATCGAATTGATCCACGCCTATTCCCTGGTCCATGACGATCTTCCCGCTTTGGATAATGACGATCTCCGGCGCGGTAAACCCACGGTGCACAGGCAGTACGGCGAGGCCCTGGCGATTCTGATCGGGGACGCGCTGCTGACTCAGGCTTTTCAGGCGGTCGGCTCTGTCAGGCCCGCAGAAACGGCCGCTTCGATCCTGACCGAAGTGTCGACCGCGGCGGGCAGTTGTGGTATGATCGGCGGTCAAGTTGCCGACCTGCAGGCCCTGACGCAGGAACCAAGCCTCCCCCTGCTGGACCATATTCATGTCCACAAAACCGGGAAACTGATCCGCTGTGCCGCGGTTTGCGGTGCTCTTGCGGCTGGGGGCGGCGAGGATCAGCTCAGACAGATGACCGTTTACGGAGAAATGATCGGGCTGGCTTTTCAGGCTGTGGACGATCTTCAGGACGGAGACGGCTACTTGAAAATTATGAAAGCCAGCGAGGTCCGCGACAATGTCCGGGATTTGATCGCAAAAGCTAAGCGGGAAGTCAAGAGCCTGGGCAGTCAGGCGGATAAACTCATGCTGCTGGCCGACGATTTGCTGAGCCGAATACCCAAGGAGAATACGCATCATGCCGAAATGGATTCAAAAGATTAACAGTCCCGCTGACCTGAAGAAGATTCCTCTTGAGAATCTTCCTGAGGTTGCGGCGGAGTACCGCGAGTATTTGATCGAGTGCGTGTCCAAAACGGGCGGACATCTCGGGGCAAGCCTGGGCGCTCTCGAACTCAATATCGCACTTCACTACCTGCTGGATTCTCCGCATGACGCGATCTGCTGGGACGTTGGTCACCAGGCCTACGTTCATAAAATGATCACAGGCCGCCGCGATCAGCTCGCAACGATCCGTCAGCCCGGCGGAATCAGCGGCTTTCCTTCGCCCTTCGAAAGCGAACACGACCCGTTCATTGTGGGACATGCCGGAACCGCTATTTCTCAAGCCTTAGGGCTGGCTGCCGCGCGCGACTTGAAGGGCGGGACTCATGAAGTGGTTGCTGTTGTGGGTGACGGGTCAATGACGGCGGGGCTTTCCTATGAGGCTTTAAACAATGCCGGCCATCTCAAGAAGAAGATGCTGATCATTCTGAATGATAACAAAATGTCGATCGCCAAGAATGTCGGAGCTATCAGCCAATGCCTGAACCGCCTCATCACGGACCCGATTTACAACCGTGTCCGAAACCAGATTGAGAAACAGCTCGACCGTTTTCCTCGTCTGAGAAAATTCACGGTCAAGAACTTAGAGGCCATGAAGAATATTTTCGTCCCGGGCCTGATCTTCGAAGAGCTTGGTTTCCGTTACTTTGGTCCGATCGACGGGCATGACATCATCGGACTTGTCAAAACGCTCCAAAGAATCCTCGCTCTTAAGGATTGCTGCATGCTTCACGTCGTCACGGAAAAGGGCAAGGGGTATGCTTTTGCCGAAAAAGACGAGGAGAAGCTTCACGGTGTGACGCCTTTCGATGTGCAGACGGGCGAGAAAATAAAGACGCCCGCCCCGGCGGTCAAAGAGGGACCCGCCTACACCAAAGCCTTTTCGACGGCGTTATCACGGATTGCCCGCGAAGAGAGCGGCTTTGTCGCCATCACGGCTGCGATGCCCACGGGGACCGGGCTTGCGGAATTTCAGAAAGAATTTCCCGGGCGCTTTTTCGACGTGGGAATCGCCGAACAGCATGCCGTTACCTTCGCCGGAGCGCTTGCCAAGGGCGGTGTCCGTTCGGTCTGCGCGATTTATTCGACCTTTCTCCAGAGATCGCAGGATAATCTTATTCATGACGTCGCTCTTCAGCGTCTTCCGCTCGTGGTGGCTTTGGATCGGGCCGGCCTGGTCGGCGCCGACGGAGCCACGCATAATGGCGTTTTCGACATCAGTTATCTGGGACATATTCCAGGCTGTGTTATCGCGTCTCCTGTGAATGAAGCCGAAATGGAAAGGATGCTTCGGCTGGGTCTGAAGTATTCCGGAATCTTTGCCGTGCGCTACCCTCGGGGACAAATTCCAGCGGCGCTTGACGGGCTTGCCCAAAAAGATTTCGCGATCGGGGAGGGTGAAGTCCTTCGGGAAGGACAGGACGGAACCATTCTCGCGCTTGGAAGCATGACGGCTTCTGCGCTTGAGGCTGCCGCTCTGCTGAAGGAACAAGGTGCGGATCTCCGCGTGGTGAACATGCGCTTCGCCAGACCGCTCGATGAAAGTCTTATTCTCGAATCGCTCTCGAAAAACCCGAATCTTTTTACGCTCGAAGAGCACGTTTTAACCGGAGGTTTCGGCACCAAGGTTTTGGAGTTCTTGGAAAGCCGCTCGATCAGCGGCGCGTGCGTCACGAGGTTTGCTTTGCCTGACCGGTTTATCGAGCACGGATCCCAGAAGGATCTGCTGGAGGAGTTCGGTCTCTCGCCCGAAAAAATTGCCGACCGCATCCTTCAGGAGCTCCGTTTAAAAAAAACAGGATTTGGTCTGGGACCTGACAAACAGAATTCTGCGTGCCGCCGATGAACACCCAAGCCGCAGGGATTGTGGTGAACCGCAATAAAGAGGGAGCTCTTGCTCTTCTCAGCGATCTTCAGAAGTGGTTCGCGTCCCGGGGCATTGACTGTTTTGATACCCTGCAGGCTCCGCTCGAAAGTTTCCTCTCAGATATCGGTCTTGTGGTTTGTCTAGGGGGCGACGGCACTCTGCTGGCCGCCGCCGCAAAGATCCGAACGCGTCCGATACCGATCGTCGGCGTCAATCTCGGCAAGCTCGGTTTTTTAACCGAGGTCAAGCAGGAGGAAGTTTATGACGAGCTCGAAAATTTCTATGCCGGACGAGCGGCTATTGAAGAACGTTTGACGCTTGACTGCCGGGCCCTTCACACGGATCCGTACAAGTGCCGCACCTTTTCGGCGCTCAATGATGTGGTGGTCAGCCGGGAAGGGCTTACCCGCATGCTGCATTTGAGCGTGCGTGTCGGCAATGAAAAACTCACCCGATTTTCAGGCGACGGCGTCATTGTTGCAACCCCCACAGGCTCGACGGCGTACTCGCTTTCTGCAGGCGGCGCAATCGTTCATCCTGCGCTGAGTGCCATGGTCATTACACCGATATGTCCGCACGCTTCGTCGCTCAGGCCGATGGTGGTTTCTGCCGAGGAAACAATCTCTGTTCTCATGGAGGACGGAAAGCCTGACGCCCGGGCGCTTCTCACCCTTGACGGGCAAGGAGCTCTTGAAATTGATTCCGGCTATACCATTCAGGTGACGAGGTCTGAAGTTCCCGTGAGACTCGTGACAAGTTCCCGGCGGAGTTACTTCGCCAACCTGAGGGAAAATTTCAAATTTCCCGGCTAAATTAAGGAGAGCTTCATGGCCAGCATTCTGATCGTGGATGACGAACGCGGAATTTGCGAGGAATTCAAGGATTTGCTCGAAGATGAGGGGCATCAGGTTGATATCGCCCTCAGCGGGCGCGATGCGATTGCCCTGGTGCGCGAGAAGGAACATCATCTGGTTTTTCTCGACGTTCTTCTGCCCAAAATGGAAGGCCGTCAGATCTATGAAGAAATACGCAAGATCAAAACGGCCCTGCCCGTGGTTTTCATGTCGGGCTACCTTCCGCCTAACATGGAAAAAGAAGCTCTTCAGCTGGGCGCAAAAGCCTGTCTGCGCAAGCCGCTGGATATTGAGCAGGTTAAAAAAATCATCGGCACCTGTTCCTGATCTCTATGACCGAGTCCCCGACCAGCCAGATTCGCGTTCGATTCGCCCCGTCCCCGACCGGCTATCTTCACATCGGAGGTGTGCGGACGGCGCTTTTTAATTTTCTCTATGCCCGCAATCAAGGCGGCGTCTTTCTGCTCAGAATCGAAGATACCGACCAGCAGCGATCCCAACCTGAATACGAAGAAGAAATTTTGTCTTCGATGAGGTGGCTTGGTCTGAATTGGGATGAAGAGCTTGTTTACCAGAGCCGCCGTCTGGACCGTTACCGCGAGGCTGCCGCCGAGCTTCTTTCCCGCGGGCTGGCTTTCGAAGAAGAAAAAGACGGAAAAAAAGCCGTTGTGTTCAAAATGCCTCGTCGCAAAGTCCTCTTCCACGACGTCGTTCACGGCCCCGTTGAATTTGACGCCTCGCTTTTCGAAGACCTTGTCATCATGAAGTCGGACGGTTTTCCAACCTATCATTTCGCCGTTGTCGTGGATGACCACGACATGAGCGTTTCGCACGTCATCCGGGGCGATGATCATCTTTCCAATACACCCCGCCAGCTTTTACTTTATGAGGCCTTCGGCTGGAAACCTCCCAAATACGGTCATCTGCCTCTGATTGCCGGAGCCGACGGGGCGCCTCTTTCGAAAAGACACGGCGCGGTGTCCGTGACACATTACCGCAAAGAGGGGTACCTGCCGCAGGGGATGCTCAATTATCTCGCCCTTCTGGGCTGGGGAGCGGATGCGAACCAGGAAATCTTTACCCTGCAGGAGCTGGTCAAGAAGTTCAGTCTTAAGAAAATCAACAAAGCTCAAGCCTGTTTCAATCCCGAAAAATTTCTCTGGATCAACAGTCAGCATCTCAAGGCGATGCCGGAGGAAGATTACCTGAAGGGGACCGCCGCCTACTATCCCGAGGAATCCGCGGCTTTGGGTGCTGAGAATTGGCGCCGGTTGGTTCTGCTCTACCGCACGCGGATCAAAACATTCCGGGATTTGAAGACTGAGGCCGGCTACGTTTTCAACGCGCCCGGCGAGTATGATGCCCAGTTGAAGGAGTCGCTCCTGCAGGATTCTGCGGCGGCCTCAACCTTGGAAGCCTGGTCCAGAGATTGTGCCGGCGCGCTTGCGGATTTTGAAGATCACGAAACGCTCGACAAAAAAACCCGTGAATTCTGCGCAGGCCTGGGAATTGCCCCCAAAATCCTGATTCATCCGCTGCGCTTTATTCTCACCGGAAAGACCGTCAGCCCGGGTCTTTTTGAACTGATGAGTGTTCTCGGAAAAAGCGAGTGCCAGTCGCGAGTCAGCTTTTTTTTAAAAACCCTCGGCAGGACGGCTTCATGAACAGCCCCTGTCTGTTCTGCAGAATCGTGCAGGGTGAGATACCTTCCAGGAAAGTTTATGAGGACGAGCGGTTTTTCGTGTTCGAAGACATTCAGCCGCAGGCTCCCGTCCATGTGCTTTTTATCCCCAAGAAACATGTCGAGAATGTTGCGGGTCTTTGTCCTGAGGACGGCGCGCTTACCGGCGATCTCATGCTTCTCATGAGCCGCCTTGCCTCCGAAAAAGGCTGGAAGAGCTTTCGCGTCGTGTCCAATAGCGGAGCCGAAGCCCAGCAAAGCGTCTTCCACCTTCATTTTCACCTCTTGAGCGGCCGCCCCATGACCTGGCCGCCCGGCTGAACCTAAAAAAAAACATCCTTCCACACCCTGATGTTCTCGGGCTTAGCGTGCTTCGTGAGAACCCCGTGTGTTTCGGGATTGAGTGTTCTTGAGGCTGCGCGCAAAGAGATCCGCGTCTTTCTCGAGAGAGTGTGCCCCTCCTCGAGGTTTCGGCACTGACCATGTCTGTCCTGTAAAAGCGCGCTTTGGGGCTTTGCCGGCTAGCCCATCTCTGTCGCGGGAGAGATTGATTTTAGGCATTTTGAGCATCAACGTGTCTGTCTCCTGAAAGCTTGTTTTGAGGCCGCCGGGCGTGCCGTTCGTGGCGCGTCACAAGATGCTTCTGACGCGCCGCGGAAAACGACACCGAGAAAAGAATCGTTTTCCCGCGCAAAGATCGGAAAGGGAAGGGGGGGGAGCTGAGGATGCTGTACGTCCGGGGCCGTTCAAAATTCGCAGCTTGTCTCCCGCGGGCTCTTTAGTTATACTACGGCCTCTTCAAAGCAGTTCCCGCCTTGGGGGATGGTGTAATGGTAGCACAAACGGCTCTGGACCGTTTAGTCTTGGTTCGAATCCAGGTCCCCCAGCCAATAAAATACAAGCCCACGGTTATTCGTGAGAGGAGTAAGGTTCACGAAAGACCGGTTGAGCAGCAGTCCTGAGCGCAGCGAAGGGCAGGTCCCCCAGCCATTCACTTGTATCTCTACCTTCCAGAGATAGAGATTTGACCCCAAATTGGGCATGCCCGGTTTGGGGTTCTTTATGTCCGCACGTTTTCAAGGTTTACGCTTTGACCAAGTTGTTACTCAGCTTTGGATTCCCATCTTAAAGTAAAAGCAAAAGGGACAGTCCCCACTGGGGACAGGGCAGCGGAAATCTCTCAGCTGCTGCGGTACAGGCCGAGCCGTTTTTAATTTTATAATTTCGGCTGGAAAATCGTCTTCAACATCCCTATAATACCGCCCCACACAAGCCGCGAACCCGGCGTGTGCAGTTGGGATCTCATCCGTTAAGAAAGGTCTTGTTCGACGGCTCTGGTAATCGCAGGCCTGACACCCCGGAGGTTCAGCATGGACAAAAAATCGCTTTACGAGAAAGCAGAAAAAGCGTTTAATCAGGCATTCGAAGCGGCCAAGATGTCAGTGAAGACGGTTTCTGAAAAAGCTGGTGAGGCCGCTCAGATCACCCGGCTTCTCATCGAGAAGGCGGCTTTAGAGCACCGGGTGACAAAAAAATTTGCACAGCTGGGCAGCCGTGTGTACGATGTTGCCCGCCAGGAAAGTCCGGCTCTTGATTTTGAAGAAGCGACCCTGAAGAATCTGCTTCGGGAAATTGCGGAAATCGAAAGCGAGTTGAGCCGGGTTGAAAGCGCGCTGGAAAAGGAAGAGCGCGGCAAGAAAACGCTGAATCCTTAATCCGGCCCTAGAACTTCGTTTTAAATGCGTGCGTGGTGGAATTGGCAGACACACCATCTTGAGGGGGTGGCGCCGCGAGGCATACAGGTTCAAGTCCTGTCGCACGCACCAATCATATCAACATTCCAGAGTTCGAGGTTTCCATCCAATGATTCCTTCCCACGTCTTCAGAGAATACGACATTCGAGGTATTGCCGATACTGAGTTTACGGATGGTTTCGTGACATCGCTCGGCCGGGCTTTCGCGGCTCTGATGCTCGCCGAGAACAAGACGAAAATTTCGGTGGGGCACGACATGCGGCCAAGTTCGGAGCGGCTCAAGAAAGCCCTTTTGGCCGGCCTGACTTCGGGCGGACTGGATGTGGTCGACCTGGGGCTTGTTCCTACGCCGGTTCTCTATTTTTCGGTTTCTCATCTCAAGCTGGATGCAGGGATTTGCATCACCGGCTCCCACAATCCCGTCGAATACAACGGGTTCAAGATGCACCTCGCGCAAAGACCTTTCTTCGGCGCCGAAATTCAGAAAATGCGCGAGATTATCGAGCGGGGGGCTTATTCTTCGGGCCAAGGGCGCGTCACGAAGGCATCGATTATCCCCGAATATCAGGACTGCGTGCAGTCGATTTTCAAGTTCAAGCGCCGGCTCAAGGTTGTGGTCGATTCGGGGCACGGAATGGGGGGAGTGGTTGCGCCGGAGTTGATCCGACGCCTCGGTCACGAAGTTATCGAGCTTTACTCCAACCTGGACCCGGCTTTTCCTGATCATCACCCTGACCCCTCAGAACCCCACAACCTCGAGGATGTCCGCAAAAAAGTTCTCGAGACTGGGGCTGATTTCGGTATTGCGTTCGATGGGGATGCCGACCGCATTGGAGTGGTCGATGAAAAGGGCGGTATTCTGCCCGGGGATAAGATTCTTCTTTTGTGCGCTCGGGCGATTCTTAAAAAGAAGCCGGGGGCGACCATCATCGGCGATGTGAAATGTTCTCAGACCGTTTATGAGGACATCCAGAAGCGGGGAGGCAACCCCGTCATGTGGAAAACCGGCCACTCGCTGATCAAGGCTAAAATGAAAGAGACGCATGCTGAGCTTGCGGGTGAAATGAGCGGGCACATCTTTTTCGTGGACCGATGGTTCGGTTTCGATGACGCCATTTACGGAGCTTGCCGCGTTCTTGAAATCGCAGACGAGGACGCCCGCCCTCTGTCGCAGCACCTGGCTGATTTGCCGGAGCTTTTTTCCACGCCAGAAATAAGGGTGGATTGTCCGGATCAAGTGAAGTTTGCGCTGGTAAAAAAAGCGGTGGAGCATTTCAAGAAAACGCACCGGGTGATTGATACCGACGGTGCACGCATTCTTTTCGACGGCGGCTGGGGACTGGTAAGAGCTTCGAACACTCAGCCGGTGCTCGTGATGCGCTTCGAGGCGCAAAGCGAGGAAAAACTTCTCGCCATAAGATCTCTTGTGGAAAAGACAATTCAAGAGCTCAGCGGTGCGGTTTCGGCCTGATGAACTGGGCCGTGATCATGGCAGGCGGCCGGGGAACGAGATTCTGGCCCGCAAGCCGCAATCAAACCCCGAAGCAGTTTCTCGCTCTTTTCGGTAAGAAAACTCTTCTCGAGCAGACCGCTTCGCGTCTTGGAACGGCTGTCACCTCGGATCGGCGTATTGCCGTCACTCAGAAGGATAAGAAAAGTCTGGTGCAGAGGCTTCTGCAGCTGCCGCGACAGCAGGTGATCGGCGAGCCGGTAGGGCGCAACACGGCGCCCTGCATGATTCTTGCGGCGTTCGAAATTTCAAGGCGTGATCCCGATGCGGTAATCGCCCTCCTTCCTTCAGATCACCGTATCGCTGACCCCGTGCGTTTCCGCAAAGCACTCAAGGCTGCTTTTCGATCTGCTCGTTCGACCGGTATGCCGGTGACTTTCGGCATCCGCCCCACGGAGCCCCACACAGGATACGGCTATCTTGAGATGGGCGTTGAAGATCATCGAATCGGCGAGTTCACGATCCGGAGACTGAAGGCTTTTCACGAAAAACCTTCGAAGGAAAAAGCGGAGCGCTTTTTAAAAAGCGGCCGTTTTCTCTGGAATAGCGGCATGTTCGTCTGGCGCGCTGACAGTCTTTTAGACGCGGCCCGCGAGCACCTTCCGGAAGCTTTCCTCATCGCCCGGGAAATTTCGGCTGACCGGTCTTTGAAGGCCATGAACCGTCTTTTCCCTAAAATGCCGAATGTCTCGATTGACTACGGCTTGATGGAAAAACTCAAGGGCCGCATTTTGACGATGCCCGCAGATTTTGGCTGGAGTGATGTGGGCAGCTGGAATGCGCTGGCGCAGCTTTTACCAGCCGACTCATCAGGCAACAGCGCACCGGCAGGAACAGTTTTTATCCGTTCCTCGGGTAATTTTGTGAAGTCCACGGGCAAACTGGTGGCTCTTGTCGGCATTCAGAACGCCGTCGTTGTCGAGACACCGGATGCTCTTTTGATTTGCTCAAAGTCTGAAACGGAATCCATCCGTGAGGCTGTGAACGCTCTAGAGCAATCGGGCCGAAGGTCGTTCCTCTGAGAAAGAAGCCGTCCGCATGATCCGCTGCATCCTCAAACCCGGAAAAGAAAAGCCCGTGCTTGGCCGCCACCCCTGGATTTTCTCCGGTGCCATTGATCAAATTGACGAAGGGTACTCTGCCGGCAGCCTCGTGAGGATTCTCTCTTCCAGGGGGGATTTCCTGGGCATAGGATCCCTGAATCCCGAATCCCAGATCGCCGTGCGCGTTCTGAGTTTTCAGGAGGAGCCGATCGACGGGGACTTCTTTAAGAGACGAATTCAGGAAGCGTATGATCTCAGGGTTTCTCTGGGCGTTCTTTCGGCACAAACTAACGCCTGCAGAATTGTGCATGCCGAGGGGGATTTTTTGCCCGGGGTTGTGGCCGATCTTTACGGACCTTGCCTGGTTGTTCAGTTTCTCACGGCCGGAGCGGAGCGGTGGAAGCGGGAGATTGCCGCTGCCCTTGAGAGCGTTATCCGGCCCGCGCAAATTTATGAAAGCGGCGAATCCGAATTTCGAGTCAAGGAGGGGCTCCGGAAGGTGAGCGGTGTTTTACACGGCCCCTCGGATCCCCCCGAGGAGATCGAAATTCTGGAAAACGGCCTGCGCTTTTATGTGTCGCCCGTCACCGGTCAGAAAACCGGTTTTTTCCTGGATCAGCGTGACAACCGAACGCTTGTGCGCAAGACCTCGGGGGGCAGAAAGGTTCTCAACGCGTTCTCCTACACCGGCGCATTTTCGGTTTATGCCGCCGCGGGCGGTGCCGTTCGAGTGACCTCGGTGGATACTTCGGCTTCTGCATTGCTCGGTGCTGAGAGGCACATGAAGGCCAATGCGCCCGGCACGCCTCACGAGGCCGTCAAACGCGATGTTTTTGATTTTCTTCGACAAGATGGGCAAACCTACGGCCTAGTGATTCTTGATCCTCCGGCTTTTTGTAAACACAAATCTCAATTGGACGCCGCGTGCCGAGGTTACAAAGACATCAACCTCGCCGCTCTGAAGCGCATTCAGCCCGGCGGATTTCTTTTTACGGCATCTTGCTCTTCGTATCTCTCGGGAGATCTTTTTCAAAAAGTCGTCTTTTCGGCGGCCAAGGATGCTTCCAAAAGCGTCCGCCTGATAGCCCGCACGGGGCACGCGCCCGATCATCCCGTCAGCCTCGGACATCCCGAAGGTGAATATCTCAAGGGTCTTTTTTGCCAGGTTCTTTGAAGTCCCGCCTCGCACTTTCTTTTTTTTCTAAGGATTTATCGGAAAAGTTACGATGCATGGGTTATATTTCTTCATAGAAAAGACAGGAGAATGCCATGGACATCCTTGAGAACAAGAATTTGAGCGAAGGTAAGCGTAAGGCTTTGGAGATGGCGGAAGACTCGCGGGAAGAATCGTGGGATCATCCGAGCTTCGTTGCAGAACTCTTCAAAGGAAAAGTCCGTTGGGATCTCCTCCTCCCATTTCCCGAACAATCCGACGAAGACCGCCGCATCGGCGATGATTTTCTCGCCAGGCTTCAGGAGGTTCTCGTCAAGCACATCGATCCGGATGAAGTCGACCGCACGGGAGATCTGCCCAAGGAAGCGGTGAAGGCTTTGGCCGCGCTGAAGTGTTTTGCGATGAAAGTGCCCAAGGTTTACGGTGGCCTGGGGCTTTCGCAGGTCAATTACAATCGGGCGGTTCATCTGGTCGCCAGCCATTGTTCATCGACGGCTGTCTGGCTGTCAGCCCATCAATCGATCGGCGTTCCTCAGCCTCTGATTCTGTTCGGAACCGAAGAACAAAAAAAGAAATACCTGCCCCGGTTTGTCGAAGGCTCGATTTCGGCTTTCGCCCTGACGGAGCCCGATGTGGGAAGCGATCCCGCGCGCATGAGTACGGTTGCAACGCCGACCGAGGATGGACAGCATTTTGTCATCCGCGGTGACAAGCTTTGGTGCACCAACGGGCCTGTCGCCGATATTCTGATCGTCATGGCGCAAACGCCTCCCAAGATAGTCAATGGCCGCGAAAAGAAACAGATCACGGCGTTCATCGTCGAGAAGTCTGCGGGCGGCGTCGAGGTTCTTCACCGCTGTGATTTTATGGGTCTCAAAGGGATTCAAAATGGTCTTCTGCGGTTTAACGGCGTCAAGGTTCCTCGTGAGAACATTCTGGGCGGGGAGGGCAAAGGGCTGAAGATCGCCCTGACGACCCTCAACACTGGACGTTTGACCATGCCCGCGGCGGTGACGGGCGGGTCCAAATGGTGTTTGAAGATTGCCCGCGAATGGTCCAATGAACGCGTTCAGTGGGGATCGGAAATCGGCAAGCACGAGGCGGTTGCTCATAAGCTCGCAGCGATGGCTTCGACGATTTTTGCGATGGATGCGGTGACTCATCTCACCTCAGCGATGGCGGACCAAAAGAAATTCGACATCCGCCTTGAGGCGGCCATGGCGAAGCTGTGCTGTACCGAAGCCAGCTGGAAAATCGTGGATGGAACGATTCAGATCCGGGGCGGACGGGGTTATGAAACGGGTCCTTCGCTGCGGGCCCGAGGCGAGAAAGGCTATGCGGTGGAGCGCATGATGCGTGATGCCCGCATCAACACCATCATTGAAGGGACGAGTCAGATCATGCGTCTTTTCATTGCGCGCGAAGCCATGGATACCCACGTCAACCGGATCATGCCGCTGATGTCGCGCAAGACAAAAGCCTCAGATAAACCGAGGCTTCTTCTTGAAGCGATGAAGTTCTATTCCGTCTGGTATCCGGCTCAGTACCTGCCGTCGGCGCAGCTGCCTGAAGGCGTTCAGATTCCTCACCAAATCAAGCCGCACATGCAGTACATCGGGCGGACGGCCAAGCGCCTGGCCCGCAACCTGTTTCATGCCATGGGTCTGTATCAGCAGAAACTCGAGGCGAAACAGCAGTTGATGAGCCGGCTTGTCAACATCGGAACCGATTTGTTTGCAATGGCGGCTGCCTGCTCCAAAGCTCTCAAGTGCGCCGAGGGTTCCAAGGAGCGTGAAAATGCTCTTGAACTTGCGGATCTTTTCTGCAGGCAGGCTAGGGGCCGTGTCGAGAAACAGTTCGCGGCTCTTTTCATCAACAGCGATGCCAAGGCATATCGGCTGGCTCAGGATGTTCTGGCGGGCAAATACGCGTGGCTTGAAAACGATATAGTCGCCCCCAGAGCCTAGAGCGGATCTCTCAAAAGGAATTCTTTTGCACCGGCAAAAACGCTGATATAATCCCCGCCTCGGGCCCCGAAGAGGGCCCGGGGGTTTTTTTGAAATTCCCCGGATTCGAATTTCCTACGATAAAGGTGCTGAAACCTCATGGAAGAGCCCAAAAAACTGTCGCCCAATGAAACTCTGAAAGAGAAGAGCGGTTATCTCCGGGGAACGATTGCGGAGAGTCTTGACAGCGCTTCCTCGGCTTTCGGCAAAGACGACAACCTTCTTCTTAAATTTCACGGCAGTTATCAGCAGGACGACCGTGACCGGCGTCAGCAGCTCCTCAAGGACAAGCAGGAACCCGCCTATTCCATGATGGTACGCACCAAGGTGCCGGGCGGAAAATTGACCGCCGAGCAGTACCTTGTCCACGATGAAATGGCTTCTCTTTACGGCAACGGCACGCTTCGCATCACGAACCGTCAGGGGATACAGTTTCACGGAATCCTGAAAAAAAATATGCGGGCTGTCATGCGCGCGGTCAATGAGAAACTGGTTACGACTTCGGGCGCCTGCGGTGACATTGTGCGTAACGTCATGGGGTGCACAGTCCCTGTCCGCGACCGGACTCAGCTTGAAATTTTTCGGTACGCCAAAGCTGTCTCGGATCAATTCCTTTCCCGCTCCGGCGCCTATCAAGAGATCTGGCTGAACGGCGAGAAAGTGGATTTCGGCGCTAAGCCGATGGAAGAGGTGGAACCGATTTACGGAAAAACCTACCTCCCCAGAAAATTTAAAATCGGAATCTGCTATCCCGACGACAACTCCACGGATGTCTACGCGCAGGATCTGGGCATCGTTCCTGAAGTCGATGCCAAGGGCGGACTGACGGGTTTCAACATCCTGGTCGGCGGAGGTTTCGGCACGACTCATGGAGTGAAGACGACCTACCCGCGTCTGGGCTCGCCGCTGTGTTTCGTGAAGCCGGAAGATCTGCTGGAGATCACCAAGGCGGTGGTTCTGGTTCAGCGGGATAACGGTAACCGAGCGGACCGCAAACAAGCCCGCATGAAATATCTGATCGACAAGATGGGGCTGGATTGGTTCCGTGCCGAGGTGGAAAAGCGGTTCGGCCGAAAGACTGAGCCCGCGCATGCGATCCGAATTTCAGGCATTCATAATTATCACGGCTGGCATGAGCAGCTCGACGGACGCTTTTATTACGGCATTTTCATCGAGAACGGGCGCGTGAAGGACGAGGGAACTTTCCGTCTGAAAACGGCTTTGCGCACGCTGGTCGAAACGTACAAGCCTGAGGTGTATCTCACCGGTCAGCAGGACGCCGTTCTCAGCGGCTTCAAGGCTGAGGATCGCAGCGGCGTTGAGGCGCTGCTGACGGCTCACGGCGTCAAACTGCCTCATCAGATCTCTAGTGTCCGCCGTGACTCCATGGCTTGCCCGGCCCTGCCGACTTGCGGTCTTGCGATCACAGAGTCCGAACGAGCTTTGCCCGGAATCATGGATGAACTGGAAAAAGTTTCTGCCTCCCTGGGATTGGATCAGCAAAAATTTATTATCCGCATGACGGGCTGTCCGAACGGCTGCGCCCGTCCTTACAATGCGGAACTGGCCTTCATCGGCAGAACCGTCGGGACCTACGACATTCATGCCGGCGGCAACTTGATCGGAGACCGTCTCGCAAAACCTGTCGCCGAAAAAGTTCCTCATGCCGAGCTGATCGGCCGCCTGACGCCGCTTTTCACGGCCTACCGCGACGAGCGGACGCAGGGAGAAGGATTCGGCGATTTCTGCCATCGTGTGGGAACCGACCGCGTCAAAGCCCTTCTGACACCTGCCCTGCACGCCTAAATTCCTCGAAATTCAAGGTCTGGAAAATATATTTTTCGCCTCTTGAGGATCCTGCGCCCTTAGGGTTATTTTTGTAGTGGACGCAAGTTCCAGGAGGAAAAGAGGATATGAAGGGGCTCTGGGTTTTCGGTCTGCCCTTTTGGCTTTTGTCATGCTGGCT
The DNA here is from genome assembly GCA_018883425.1 of Candidatus Omnitrophota bacterium. Taxonomy (GTDB): domain Bacteria; phylum Omnitrophota; class Omnitrophia; order Omnitrophales; family Aquincolibacteriaceae; genus ZLKRG04. Next base: position 18,500 of record VFQY01000022.1, read on the forward strand.
CCCCGCGGCTTCAGCGGAGGAGGGCGGCCCCGAAGCCTTTTTGAAGCACCTTCCGGAACTTGAGGGCACTCACGCTTATGCCCAATACCGTTCCCGCCCTGAGAATGAACTCTCGAAAATGATTTATCTGATCGACCGTTTCAGTGAAACGGATGCCGAGATCCTTTACAGCGGCAAGACTTTTAAAACCGGGGCTGTCGCAAGAATTGCTCGATGGTTCGTGAAGACGCGTTATACCCAGAGCGACCGGGCAGAGTCCTGGATCAACAAGTGGTGCCACCGAACCATTCCGGAGGGGGAGATGATCTGGGTTCGATACCAAGGAGGACGTTACTTCTCGGCCAGGGACATTTTGTTGGCTGACTTGGAGACGCTCGAAAATGTAACCTTCAGCCACAAAGAGGGAGGCATTCCGCTGGCATCGGATCCGACCAGACTTCCACCTTCGATTTCAACCTCTCCCGCCCCGGCGCCGCTTGAAATCGCGGCAGCTCTTCCCCAAGTGCTGGCGGTTGCCGCGCAGAATTAAGTCATTCTATCCCAAGCGGTTTCATTGACAGGATAGGTGTCTGCCTTTAGAATGCCCCCGTTCTCAGACCGGCATCCCAAGAAACCAGGTAATCATCCTTATCTATGAGAGTTTTAAGCGGTACCCGCCCCACGGGAAAGCTGCACCTCGGTAATCTTTTGGGAGCGCTGGAAAATTTTAAAAAGCTTCAGGGCGAAGAAGCTTTTTTCATGATAGCCGACTGGCATGCGCTGACGACCGAGTACGAATCGCATACGCAGATCGCCGATAACGTCCAAGAAGTTGTTTTGGATTATCTGGCCAGCGGTCTAGATCCTGAGAAATGCGTGATCTTTGTTCAAAGCGAAGTGCCGGAGCATGTCGAGCTGGCGATGATTCTCTCGATGATTACGCCGCTGGGTTGGCTGGAACGCAATCCGACCTATAAGGATCAGATACGCGAGATGAAGGGTAAAGACCTTCACACGCACGGGTTTTTAGGCTATCCGGTTCTGCAGGCCGCAGATATCCTGCTCTACAAAGCTGATAAGGTTCCGGTCGGTGAGGATCAGCTGCCTCATCTCGAGTTAGCCCGTGAAATTTTAAGGCGGTTTCATTTCCTTTACCAGGTCGAAATCTTTCCCGAGCCTGAGGCGATTCTGACCCAGACCCCGAAGGTTCCCGGGACAGACGGCCGTAAGATGAGTAAGAGCTACAACAACTGCATTTATTTGGCGGACGACAGTGCGTGTGTCGTGCAGAAAGCCAAGCAGATGCTGACGGATCCGGCACGGCTGAGAAAGACGGACAAAGGCAATCCTGATGTCTGTCCTGTTTTTGCGCATCACAGACTTTTCAATGCCGAGGCATCAGCCGCCGTCGCTGACGAGTGCCGCAGCGCTCAGCGCGGATGCGTCGACTGCAAACTTCAAGTCGCGGCAAAAATGAATGAATTCCTTGAACCCATAAGAACAAGGCGGGAAGAATGGAAGAAGCAACCCGAGAAGATCAGAGCCATCCTGGATCAGGGCTGCCGGAAGGCGAGAGCCGTGGCCCAGCAGACGCTGCTTCAGACGATGAGAGCCGTGGGGCTGCGCAAGTAGCACCGAAGGACGATCTGGTGCTTGAAATGGCGGCTCCTGGGCTTCAGCTTAACGCTGAAAAAAAGACTCCCTGGCACGTCAAGCTTGCCGTGTATGACGGGCCTCTGGATCTTCTCCTGGATCTGATCAAGAAAAACGAAATGGATGTTTACAACATCCAGGTTTCGGAAATCACCCGCCAGTACCTTGACTATCTCGCCGAATTGCGCCGCCTCGACCTTGAGGTTGCCGGTGAATTTTTGGTGATGGCGGCCACCTTGATCTACATCAAATCGCGCATGCTGCTGCCGCAGGACAGTCCGGATGAGGACGAAGAGGGCGGGGATCCCCGTGCTGAGCTTGTCCGGCGCCTTTTGGAATACCAGGCGTTCAAAGAAGCCGCCAAAGAACTTGGATTCCTGGAAACAGAGCGCACCAAGGTTTTCACCCGCCAGATTGCCGAATATTACCTGACCGACCTAGACCCGGAGGACACGCAGATCGACGCCTTCAGCGCGAACCTCTTTGATCTCCTTTCTGCCTTTCAGAAAGTACTGACGCGTAAAGGCAAGGAAGGTATGCACGAGGTGTACGAACAAGTGATTTCCATCGAAGAGCGCATGGCTGAAATGAAGAGCGCTCTCATCGATAAAAAGCGCATCGTCTTCATGTCGCTTTTTGAGGGGGCCGTGACGCGAAACTACCTTATCGCGACGTTCCTCGCGCTTCTCGAAATCGTGCGGTCGAAGTTCGCGATCGTCATCCAGGAAAAACAGTTTGGTGAAATTCTTATCGAGCGAAAAGAAGAAATACCGGCAACGCAGCCGTAATCCACGGAGGATGGAGTGAAAAATAAGAGCGCCGCAGTCAGCGAAAAGGAAAAAGAGCAGAAACTCAAAGCCCTTCGCCGCGATCTGGAAGAAAAGCTAGAAGAACAGCTCCCCGAGGAATTGCTCGAGCCCAAGATCCGCGTCGAGGTCGAAAAGGTCGATGTGAATGAAAAGCTCGAGCCCGCAAAAGCGAAGCGCGTAATCGAGGCGCTGCTTTTTGCTTCCTCCAAGCCCATGACCGTTCAGGAAATCAAAAAGGTCATGCGTTCAGCCTCGGCCCGGGAGATTCAGGACGTGATCGAGGAGCTCCGGCAGGAATATCAGGAGTCCGGCAGAAGCTTTGAAATCCTGGAGGTTGCGGGGGGATTCGAGATTGCGACGCGCAAGGAGTATGCTCCCTGGATCTGCCGAGCGGACATGCAGAAAAAAGCCAAGCAAGCGACGCAGTCCGCGCTTGAAACGCTCGCGATTCTCGCCTACAAGCAGCCCCTCACGCGCGCCGAAATCGAAGAGCTCCGCGGCGTTGACGTCAGCGGTGTTGTGGCGAATTTGATGGAGCGGGGATTTATTAAAATTGTCGGCAAGAAGGAAATTCCCGGCCGGCCTTTCCTTTACGCGACGACAGAAAAATTTCTCGAGCATTTTGGTTTGAACTCCCTCAAGGATTTACCCAACATCGAGGAGATACGCCAGCTCGTTGAGAAATCGGTAAAGCGCGAGGAACTCCTCGGAACGCAAAAGCTTGTTGAAAATCAGCCCGAGCCCTCCTCTGAATCCGGCGCCGAAGCTTCCGCGTCCGAGACGGCTCAAGCCGGTGAGGATGCCGTCAATCAAGCGGCCGCTGCGGAAAGTTCGATTGGCGAGGAGCAGCAGGATGAACTGGATGCGGAGATCGAAAAAGCGCTTCTGGCCGAAGAGGACTTTGAGGAAGAATTAATCGTGGATGGAGAGCCCGGTGAGCAAACGGATGAAGCGGCCGAAGATCGGTGATCTAAGCGGGATTCGGCAAAAGATCGACAGCCTTGATTCCAAGATCGTTGATCTGCTGAATGAAAGAACGGCTTTGGCTGTGGAAATCGGCCGAGCGAAGCTCGCGACCGGGCAGAGTATCTACGCGCCCGAACGGGAAACTCAGATTTATGAGATGCTTGAGCGGCGGGCCCAGGAAGGACTGCTGCCCAAGAACGCTCTCAAGGCGATCTACCGGGAAATTATGTCAGCCTCGCTCGCTCTGGAAAAACCCCTCACGATTGCCTATTTAGGTCCTGAAGCCAGTTTTACTCACCTGGCGTCGCTCTCCAAATTCGGAGCCAGCGTGAGTTACTTCCCCACGCAGACGATCAACGAGGTTTTCCGTGAAGTCGAAAGGGGCTTGGCGGATTACGGCGTCATTCCGATCGAAAATTCCACCGAAGGAGCCGTCAATCACTCCCTGGATATGTTCATTGATTCCGATCTGAAAATCTGTTCAGAAATTCTTTTTCAGATTGAACACCATTTGATGGCGACCTGCGCTCTGAAAGAGGTCAAGCGGGTTTATTCCCACCCGCAGGTTTTCGGGCAGTGCAGACGCTGGATTGACGCGCACCTTTCAGGCGTTGAGCTTGTCGAAACTGTCAGTACGACGCAGGCGGCGCAAAAGGCTCAGCGGGAGGCGAATTCCGCTGCTATCGCTTCGAAATTGGCAGGCTCGCTCTACAATTTGCCGATTCTGGTTCAGGGCATCCAGGATTTTGCCAAAAACGTGACGCGCTTTCTCGTCATTTCCCAGCAGATTCCCAAACCGACACGCCGAGACAAGACATCTGTCCTTGTCTCGGTCAAAGACAAGGTCGGCGCTCTGTATGACATCCTGCTGCCGATCAAACGCTCGGGTGTGAATATGACCAAAATCGAATCGCGGCCCTCGAAAAAGAAGCCTTGGGAGTATTATTTTTACATCGACATCGAAGGTCACATTGACGAACCCAAGACACGCAGAATGCTTGATCGCGTGGATTCAAAGGTCAAATTCCTTAAAATTCTCGGTTCCTATCCGGCATCTGTCGTGAAGGAAAGCTGATGATGCAACCTACGGAAAAAATCATGAAGCCGCTTTACAAGGATTACATCGAGTCGATCAAACCCTATGAGCCCGGTAAACCCATCCGCGAGGTCGAGCGCGAACTCGGGCTGAGGAATGTCATCAAGCTGGCCTCTAACGAGAATCCTCTCGGTCCCTCCCGCAAGGCGCTCAGGGCAATGCGCAAATCGATCCGGGAGATTCACCTTTACCCAGAGGGATCAAGTTTTTATTTGGTGAAGAGATTAGCCCAGGAGCTTCAGGTCCGAGAGAATCAGCTCATCATCGGCAACGGTTCCAACGAGATTTTGGAGTTATTGGCCCGCGGTTTTTTATCGCCGGGGGATCAGGTTGTTTCATCCGAAACATCCTTTCTGGTCTACCCGCTGTTGGCCAAAACCTGCGGAGCTGATTTTGTCAGCGTTCCGATGAAGGATTACCGTTACGATCTTGAAGGCATTCTCAAAGCCGTCAACGAAAAGACGAAGATCATCTTCATCGCCAATCCGAACAATCCCACCGGGACTTACGTTACGGCTGAAGAGGTCGAGAGTTTCATGAAGCGCGTTCCCCCGGACGTGATTGTTTGTTTCGACGAGGCCTATGTCGATTTTGTCGATGCGCGCGATTTTCCACGCCTGATGGACTATATCCGCAAAGACTTCAAGAATCTCATCCTGATGCGGACTTTTTCCAAGGCTCACGGACTCGCGGGTCTCCGCGTGGGGTATGCCGTTGCGGAATCCAAGATGATCAGCTATCTGCACCGCGTGCGTCAGCCGTTCAACGTAAACTCAATTGCCCAGGCCGCTGCGGCGGCGGCTCTCGACGACAGATTTTTCCTCTGGCGCACGAAGTACCTGGTGACCTCCGGACGTAAGTTTTTTTATAAAAAACTCAAAGAGCTTGGACTGCATTATTTGCCCAGTCAGGCGAATTTTGTTCTGATGGATACCGGGCATGACGGTGAAACAGTGTTTCAAGAGCTGCTCAAAAAGGGCATGATCGTCAGGTCCATGAAGAGCTACGGTCTCACGACATGGATCCGAGTGACGATCGGCCGGCGAAGTCAAAATGTGCAGTTCTTCAAGCTTCTTCAGGCTTACCTTAGGAAGGTTCCTCAGGCATGATCATCGTGATGCGTCCCAACGCGACCCACGAGGAAATCAATCACATTTGCGATAAAGTCCGCGAGCTGGGTTTAACCCCGCAGCTTTCGCGGGGTGTGCACCGCACCATCATTGCTGTGATTGGCGAAGATGAAAAGCTCATGGTCAAGCCGCTTGAAGCTTTTCCGGGGGTCGATTCGGTGGTGCCCATCCAGAAAGCTTTTAAGCTTGCCAGCCGCGACTTCCGCGCGGAACCGACTGAATTCGATATGGGCGGCGGTGTGACGGTCGGCGGAAAAAAAATTCACGTGATGGCGGGCCCCTGTTCCGTGGAAGGGCGGGAGATGCTGCTGAAGACCGCCGAAGCCGTGAAACAATCAGGAGCGACCTTTCTTCGGGGCGGCGCCTACAAGCCCCGCACTTCGCCCTACGCTTTTCAGGGTCTTGGCGAAGAGGGGCTCAAGTATCTGCGTGAGGCCGCAGATACATTCCAGCTCAAGGTCGTGACCGAGGTGATGGACCCCAGGAATGTAGAGCTTGTCGCGCGCTATTCGGACATGCTTCAGATCGGCGCCCGCAACATGCAGAACTTCGATCTTTTGAAGGAGTGCGGATCCAGTCCGCGCCCCGTTCTGCTCAAAAGGGGATTGAGCGCCACGGTTCAGGAGCTTCTTCTCTCCGCGGAATATATGCTCTCCAAGGGTAACTTCAGCGTTATTGTCGGTGAACGCGGCATCCGGACATTTGAGACCGCGACACGCAATACCGTCGATATCAACGCGATTCCCGTGATTAAAGCAGAGTCCCACCTGCCCGTTTTGGTGGATCCATCGCACGGAACAGGTAAGCGCGACTATGTTCTGCCCATTGCCCGGGCGTCGATTGCGGCCGGTGCCGACGCTCTCATGATCGAGGTCCATCCCAATCCCGAGGAGGCCAAGAGCGACGGGCCGCAGTCCCTCAGGCTGCCGCAGTTCGAAGCTTTGATGAAGGATCTCAAAGTGATTGCCGCTGCCGTCGGCCGGGAAATTTAACGGCGTCCGCCCATGAAAAAAAACAGCCAAAAAATTTTGATTATGGGCCTCGGGCTCATGGGGGCATCTCTCGCCCTTGCGGTCCGTAAGCGCTGGCCCGCGGCTCGCATCGCGGCCGTGAGCCGTAATACACAAGCGCTTCGCGAAGCCCAAAAAAAAGGCTGGATAGACGAAGGCAGTCCTCGGGTTGAGGACGCGGCTCAGGGAGTTGACTTTGCCGTGATATGCACGCCTGTGAATGCCGAAGCCGCCCAGCTTCAGGCGCTTGACCAAGCGGCCCTCGGCCCCATCCTTGTGACCGATGTCGGCAGCGTCAAGGGCGAACTCAGCCGGTTTCTCAAAAAGGCACGATTCAAAAATCTCTCGGTGATTCCTGCTCATCCGATGGTCGGTTCTCATGAACAAGGAGCGTCAGCCGCCCGGGAGGGACTTTACGCCAAGGGCAATGTTTTTCTGATCACAGAGCGCGGACAGAATGCTGAGGCCAGGAAGCGGGTTTCGGATTTCTGGCGTTCTCTCGGAATGAAAGTTTTCCCGACGGACGCAAGACGCCATGACCGGCTGGTCGCCCAAATCAGTCATCTGCCGCATGCCTTGGCGGCAAGCCTTGTGAACTGTGTTTCCGCGGAAGCGCTTCCCTTCGCGGCATCCGGGTTTCGCGACACGACCCGGATCGCAGCCGCGCACCCCTCCGTTTGGGAGCCTATTTTCAGCGCCAACCGTTCGGAGGTAGACCGGGCACTTCGGTCGTTCGAGAAGGAAATCGCGAACATCCGTAAAATGATTCGATCAAGAAAGAGCATGCCTTTGCAGACGCGTCTTAAC
>VFQY01000023.1 GCA_018883425.1 Candidatus Omnitrophota bacterium
GGGTATAGCAATTGTTTCGACGTCTAAAGGTGTGATTACAGATCGCAAGGCTCGCCAGGAAAATGTAGGCGGCGAGCTCATTTGCAGTGTTTGGTGAGGTTGATATGTCACGTGTTGGTAGAAAACCTGTTGTGATTCCTGCGGGAGTCAAAGCTGAACTCAAGGGGCAAACATTCCACGTCCAGGGGCCCAAAGGCAAGCTGGACATTGATATTCATCCCCGCGTTAAGGTCACGGTTGCAGACAAGGAAGTTCAGGTAGAGCGCTCGACGGATATTCCGTCGGACAGGGCTCTTCATGGATTGACCCGCAGCATGATCCAAAACATGATGGTGGGGGTAACTCAGGGGTTCCTCAAGGAGCTTGAGGTTGTCGGGGTTGGTTTTAAAGCCCAAGTGAAAGGGAAATTCCTGAATCTGGCTTTAGGTTACACGCACCCGATCGACCATCCGATCCCTGAGGGGGTTTTGGTAGCTTGCCCTAATCCGACCCGCATCACGGTGTCGGGCTGCGACCGTCAAAAAGTCGGTCAGGTGGCCGCGGATATTCGCCGTTATCACAAGCCCGAGCCCTACAAGGGTAAGGGTATTCACTACGTCGGCGAGCACATACGTAGAAAACAAGGTAAGGCGGTGGGTTAGCAATATGCTTAAAAAAGAGAAAAGAAGACTCAGAAGACACGGTAAAATCCGAAAGAAAATTACGGGAACCTCCGAGAGACCCCGTCTTGCCGTACACCGCTCTCTCAAGAACATCTATGTTCAGGTTATTAACGACGAGGAATCCAAGACGATTACGTCTTTCTCGACGCTTGATAAAGAATTCGTAAAGGTAAAACCCAAACAGGGCAAGGTCAGCGCGTCCGAGAAGCTCGGGCAGTTTTTCGCGGATCGGCTCAAAGAAAAGGGCGTCAAGAAGGTTGCTTTTGACCGCGGCGGTTACAAGTATCACGGCCGAGTGAAAGCGCTGGCAGAGTCCTTGAGACAGGCTGGGATTGAGTTATGAGCGACGAAACGAAAGTAGCTGAAAAGAAAGAAAGAGAGCCGCGGAAAAAAGGTTCGGGTAACCCCCGTTCCGGCGGACCCTCGAAATCCGAAACGGGGTCGGATGCTTTTGAGAAAGTAATTCAGGTCAACCGCTGCGCTAAAGTGGTGAAGGGCGGACGCCGCTTCAGCTTCAGTGCACTAGTCGTAATCGGCAATGGTGCTGGGCAGGTGGGCTACTCGCTTGGAAAAGCCAACGAAGTTGCGGATGCGATTCGCAAAGCTCTTGTCGGTGCACGAAAAAATATGATTCCCATTAAGCTGAAGGGAACGACCATACCGCATGAAATTATTGGCCGTTACGGCGCTGCGAGAGTGCTGCTGAAGCCTGCGGCTCCAGGTACCGGCGTCATTGCGGGGGGCGCTGTTCGAGCGGTTTGTGAATCCTGCGGCATCAAGGACATTCTCACAAAAAGCTTAGGCAGTGATAACGCGATCAATGTTCTGAAAGCGACCCTGAACGGGCTGACATCTCTTGTCAGTGAAAGAGAGCGCTTTGGAGCTATTGTCGAAGAGGTTGCGTCATGAAGGCTAAAACACCCTACAAGAAAAAACCGAAACGCCGCGGCTTGGGTATTGGGTCCGGCACAGGTAAGACCGCAGGTAAGGGGCACAAGGGTCAACGCGCCCGTTCCGGAGCTGGAAAACATCCTGCTTATGAAGGCGGTCAGAATCCTCTCTACAGACGTCTTCCGAAGCGCGGTTTCAATCGTTCTGCTTTACGTATCGAGATGCGTGTCGTAAACCTAGAAACTCTTGCGGGTTTAGGTGTTAAGGAAGTGACACCGCAGACGCTCCAGGAGCACGGCATCATTAAGAACGTTAAAAACGGCGTGAAGGTTCTCGGAACCGGCGATCTTAAGTCAGCTCTGAATGTTTCTGCGCACAGCTTCAGTGAATCTGCAAAGCAGAAGATCGAGCAAGCTGGCGGTCAAGCGATTCTGCTGAAAAAATAAGCTGACAAAAAGCCATGCTACAAGCGTACTCCAACATCTTCAAAATTCCTGATCTCCGCAAGAAGGTGCTTTTTACTTTGCTGATCATAGCTGTCTATCGTCTCGGTACGTATATACCGACTCCGGGCATTGATGGAACAGCATTGGCGAGTTTTTTTGCGAGCATTTCGCGTTCATCAGGGGGGCAGATTTTTGGAATCATGGGCATGTTTTCTGGCGGCGCTCTTCAGAAGGCAACGATCTTCGCCCTCGGCATTATGCCGTACATTTCTGCGTCAATTATTCTGCAGCTCTTGACAGTGGTGATACCGCAGCTTGAAAAGCTAGCCAAAGAGGGCGAGGAAGGCCGGAAGAAGATTATTCAGTACACGCGCTACGGCACGGTCGTATTGGCGATTATCCAGACGTTCTTTATTTCGCTTTGGCTTGAAAACCCCAATGCTTTCCAGGGAACGGTGATCGTGCCGAATCCGGGCTGGGGATTCCGCTTAATGACCATGCTGACCCTGACGACAGGTACTGCATTTATCATGTGGCTAGGCGAACAAATTGACGAGCACGGTATCGGTAACGGTATGTCGATCGTGATCACGGCAGGTATTATTGAGTCAATACCGACAGCCCTCTTTCAGACCTGGACGCTCTTGTCTCCCTTTGATCCGGCCCGCCAGCAGCTTGCATGGTGGAAATTTTTTCTCATGATTGTGCTTTTTATCGGCACCATCGTCGGTGTGATTTTGATCATTCAAGGGCAGCGTAAGATCCCTGTTCAGTATGCGAAGCAAATGCGCGGTAACCGAATGTACGGCGGTCAAAGTACCTATCTGCCTATGAAAGTCAACCAAGCAGGTGTCATTCCGATTATTTTTGCCCAGTCCGTCATTCTGTTTCCTGCTACATTGGCAGGTTTTTTTCCTAATGCGGGGGTGCTGACCTCGATGGCTCAGGGATTGGCTCATGGAACGGCAACGTACACCGTGATTTATGCGGCGATGATTCTGTTCTTTACGTTCTTCTATACGGCGATTACGTTCAATCCGCTTGAGGTGAGCGAAAACCTTCAGAAATTCGGAGGATTCATTCCCGGCATACGGCCTGGTAAGAACACCGCGGAGTATCTGGACTTCGTGATGACGCGTATTGCGGCAAGCGGGGCTTTTTTTCTTGCAATCATCGCATTATTTCCCGACTTTGTCTCCTCACCCAAAATTTTGAATATTCCGTTTCTCATCGCAAGTTTCTTCGGAGGAACGGGCCTTCTCATCATTGTGGGCGTGATTTTGGATACCATGAAGCAGATTGAGTCGCAGCTTCTGATGCGTCACTACGAAGGCTTTGTCAAAAAAGGAAAACTGAAGGGCAGACGATGAGAGTGGTATTTCTGGGACCTCCTGGAGCAGGAAAGGGAACGCACGCCAAGATTCTTGCGGAGAGCTACAAGCTTGCCCACCTTGCTGCCGGAGATTGTCTGCGGCGGCACATCAAGGGGGCCACGCCTCTTGGAATCAAAGCTAAAGACATCATTGAGAAGGGGTCCTTGGTTCCAGATCAGCTCGTCAATGAAATGATGGAAGAAGAAATGTGGCGTTCACGCTCCATGTACCGAGGCTATATTCTCGACGGATATCCCAGGACGATCAAGCAAGCCGAGGCTCTTGACCGCTATTTGAGCAAGGAAAAGCTTGTGCTGAACGGAGCGGTTAATTTTCAGGCCACGGAAAAGATGATTCTGGAGCGCCTTGGCGGACGGTTGGCTTGTACGCAGTGCGGTGCTAACTACCACACGAAAAATATCCTGCCCAAAAAGGCCGGCATATGCGATAAATGCGGCGGTGAACTGAAGCAGCGCAAAGACGATACGCCGGAGACTATTAAGCACCGCCTTGACGTTTACCACAAGGAAACGGCTCCTCTGATAGATTATTATTCCAAGAAAAAGCTGTTGTTCGATGTGGACGGAGATTTGGGAGTTCCTGATCTTCAGCCGAAACTAACGGCGCTCTTTGATAGCTTTAAAGAAGCAAAATGATCGAGCTTAAATCGAAGCGTGAAATCGAGATCATGGCCGAGGCCGGCCTTGTGATGAAGCAAGTTTTTGCTTCGATTGAACCGATGGTGAAGCCGGGAGTGACGACGCGCGAGCTCGATGAAGCTGCGGAAAAAATCATCCGCGGTGCAGGTGCGAAGCCGGCATTCAAGGGCTACAGAAATTTCCCAGCAACAGCCTGTATCTCTGTGAACGAGCAGGTGGTTCATGGAATTCCCGGTCCTCGTATTCTGAAGAAGGGCGACATTCTGAGTTTCGATTGCGGGGTGCTGCTTCAAGGGTACAACGTTGACGCGGCGCGCTCTTGGGCTGTGGGAACGGTGTCTGAGGTTCATGCGAAGCTTATTCGGACTGCTCGGGATTCATTTCTGGCCGGATTAGATGCCTACAAACCAGGCTCAAGAATCGGAGATCTCTCCAGCGCGATACAGCAATGCATCGAATCTGCGGGATTTCAGGTGGTGAGGGATTTTGTGGGGCACGGTATCGGGAAACAGATCCATGAAGATCCCCAAGTCCCGAACTACGGGAAGCCCGGGAGAGGTGCGAGGATCGAATGCGGTCTGTGTTTGGCCATCGAGCCGATGGTGACCGAGGGCCACTATGCGGTTGAAATGCTCGAAGACGGCTGGACCGTCGTCACGCAAGATAAGAAGATGGCAAGCCACTACGAGGATACGATTGTTTTTACCGAACAGGGTGTTGTTAACCTGACATGCGATTGACGAACGGATAAAACGAAGAGCTCATGCCCAAAGAAGACGCAATTGAAGTTGATGGAGTTGTGATTGAACCTCTCCCGAATGCCATGTTCCGGGTAGAGTTGGAAGGCGGACACAAGGTATTGGCCCATATATCGGGAAAGATGCGCATGAATTACATCAGGATTTTGCCCGGCGATAAGGTGAAGGTTGAACTCTCGCCTTATGATCTTACACGAGGCAGAATTACGTTCCGCGTGAAGTAAAAAGATTGATCCGTAAAAAAGAAGCGAACATTCGAGGCGAATATTTATGAAGGTAAGAAGTTCAGTCAGAAGAATCTGCGAAAACTGCAAAATTGTGCGCCGCAAGCGAACGGTTTATGTCATTTGCACAAACCCGAAGCACAAGCAGCGTCAGGGTTGAGAGACCCCATCCGAGGAGAAGGAGTTTAAGTTATGCCGCGTATCATGGGTGTAGACATCCCAAGAGAAAAGAATAGCTGGATTGCCCTGACCTACCTTTACGGTGTGGGCAGGACGACGTCCAAGAAGATTTTGAAAAAGGCGAATGTTGACCCGAATAAACGGGCCAAAGATTTGACGGATCAGGAAGTTTCCTTGATCACGTCGATATTGCAGGAGCAGTACAAGGTCGAGGGGGATCTTCGCCGTGATGTCCAGCAGAATATTAAGCGGCTCATGGATGTTAGAGCGTACCGCGGGCTCCGTCATATCAAGGGGCTTCCTGTTCACGGCCAGCGAACGCATACGAATGCAAGGACACGTAAAGGACCGCGGCGGACGATGAGCGGGCTCAATAAGAAACCGCCCTCACCTAAGTAAAAACACACGATTCTAAATTCGACCGAAGGACCAGAGGACAAAGTATGGCAAAAAAGAAGAAATTAAAAAGCGTTGTTAAGGGGCATGCTCACATCAACGCGAGCTTCAACAATACCGTGGTTACAATTACCGATTTGCAGGGCAACGCGGTGTGCTGGTCTTCGTCCGGCGCGGCAGGCTTCAAAGGGTCAAAGAAATCCACCCCGTTCGCGGCTCAGGTGGCCTCCGAGCAAGCGGCCAAGAAGGCCCTGGAAGTGGGAATGAAGGAAGTCGAAGTCTATGTCAAGGGTCCCGGATCCGGCCGCGAATCGGCGATCCGTGCGCTGCAGGCAGCGGGTCTTCAGGTCAGCGCGATTCACGATATTACACCCATTCCTCACAATGGGTGCCGTCCGCCAAAAAGAAGGAGAGTTTAATTTATGGGAAGATATACGGGTCCGGTTGTCCGCCTTTCTCGACGCGAAGGGGTCAACCTTTTTCTCAAAGGAAGCAGACGTTCGGATGACAAAATTGCCAAGAGGCTCGAACAAGCGCCGGGTATGCACGGAGCGCGCCGAGGCAAGCTTTCTGACTACGGTATGCAGCTTCGTGAAAAACAGAAGCTGAAGAGAATCTACGGACTGCTGGAACGTCAGTTCCGTGTCTTCTTCAAGAGAGCTTCTCGCCAGCAAGGTGTGACCGGTGAGAACCTGATTCAGCTTCTCGAATCCCGTCTCGACAATGTGGTTTATCGGCTGCTGTTTGTACAGACCCGCCGTGAAGCCCGTCAGATGGTCAATCACGGTCATATTCTGGTCAACGATAAACCCGTCAATATTCCTTCCTACATCGTGAAGGTCGGCGACAAGATTTCACCGAAAAAGAAAGATGCCACGATCGCGCGTATCAAAGCGCGCGTCGAATCTCTGGACGACTACCCTCTTCCGGATTGGCTTTCGCTGGATAAAAGCACGTTCGAAGCAAAGGTTTTGCGTAGCCCTTCCAAGGCGGATGCTCAGCTGCCTGTGGAAGAATCGCTGATCGTCGAATTGTTTTCAAAATAACATGAGCAAGGCGGGATGAGCCCGGGCCGATGAGGCAGGGCGGGATTTCCCCGAAATAGACAAGCGCAACTTTAGTTATTTCATCGCTGAGATTGATTCAAGGAGGAAGAAAATGGGAATTCGTTGGAAGACCTTCGAAATGCCGAAGCGGCTCGAAGCCGACAAAGAGACCCTCACCCCGACATATGGGAAGTTTTATGCGGAGCCTTTTGAGCGCGGTTACGGAACGACGATTGGGAACTCGCTGCGCCGCGTGCTGATTTCGTCGATTGACGGCGCCGCCGTGACAGGCATCAAGATCAATGGGATGCTTCATGAGTTCTCCAGTCTCGAGGGTGTTTTAGAAGACGGCGCTCAGATTGTCCTGAACATCAAGAAGGTGGTTCTCCGTTATCATGGCAAGGGGCCTAAGACCTTCATGATCGACGTCAAAAAGGAAGGGCCGGTGACGGCGGGCGATATTAAGGGAGATGATACGCTGGAAATCGTCAACCCCAACCACGTCATCTGCACGCTGACCAAGGAAGTACACTTCCAGATGGAATTAGAGATTGACCGCGGTCGCGGCTATGTGCCTGCCGAGCGTAACAAGAAGGAAGGCGCGTCGATCGGCGTTATTCCGGTGGACTCGATTTTTTCGCCGGTGACTCAGGTGAATTTCCGCGTTGAAGACACGCGCGTCGGTCAGATTACCGACTATGACAGGCTGATTCTTGAGATCTGGACGAATGGAGCGACTGGACCTGAGGAAGCGCTTCTCTATGCTTCCAATATCCTGCAGCGCCACCTCGACATCTTCGTCAACTACGGCGAGCTTCCCGAAGAGGAAGAGGACGAGGACGTCGAAGAGGATGCGGCTTTCAAAGAAATGGTGGCTAAGCCGATCAGCGAACTCGAGCTCTCTGTCCGGAGCGCGAATTGTCTTGAAGCGGCCAACATCAAAACCATCGGGGATTTGGTTCAAAAAACAGAGGCGCAGATGCTCAAGTACAAAAACTTCGGCAAAAAATCTCTGTCCGAAATCACCGCGATTCTATCAGGCATGGGTCTGTCGCTTGGCATGAACGTCGAAGAAAGACTCAAGTCCGCGGCCGTCAAATCATAACGGAGTCTAAAAGAGGATTTTATGTATCACAGAAAAATGCGGCGAAAACTCGGTAGAAAAAGCGAACACCGCATCGCGCTTTTACGCAACCTTCTGAAGAGCCTTGTTCTTCATAAGCGTATTCAAACCACGGTCATGAAAGCCAAGGAAGCCAGTGCGTTCTCCGACAGCATGATCGAGCTCGCCAAGAAGGGGGATCTTCACTCCCGGCGTGTTTTGATCGCCCGCCTGGGCTGTTCCGAAACAGCAGGCCTTCTGATTAAGGAGATTGCCCCTCAGTTCAAAGACCGAAAAGGCGGTTATACCCGTGTTTTGAAGCTTGGATATCAGCGTCCCGGCGACGGCGGTCAGAAGGCGATTCTAGAGTTCACGGCCGCCTTTGAATCCACTCAGGAAAAGCGCGCCAAGGCTCTTGAAAAGAAGAAGAAGAAAGCCGAAAAAGAAGCTGCCAAGGAAGCTGAGAAAGCCGCTGAAGCTGTGAAAGAAAAGAAGCCCGCCAAAGAAAAAGCCAAGGCGAAAGCCGAGAAGCCCAAGGAAGAAGAGAAGCCGAAGTCCAAAGCCAAGGAGAAAGAGCCTGAAGCGGAATCTTCGGATTCAGGGACTGCGGAGAAGAAAGAGGGCGAAAAGAAGGGCGGTTTCCTCGGGACATTGAGGAAATTCCTCAAGGGCGACGAGTAAAAAGCCTCATGACGACGGGTTCCGTTCAGGATAAGCTTGAGCTTTCCAGAAGGGTTTCTTTGCTCGAGCCGTCCGAGACTCTCGCGATTGCCGCGAAAGCTAAGGAACTTCAGAGCAAGGGGATCGATGTCGTATCCCTTAGCGCAGGTGAACCTGATTTTGACACGCCGGATTTTATCAAGCAGGCTGCCGCCGATGCCTTGATGAAGGGGGTGACGAAGTATACGCCCGCCGTAGGAACGGTCGAGCTTCGGGAAGCTATCGCCCGCAAATTCAAACGCGATCAAAATCTCACCTACCCCATCGATCAAATCATCGTCTCCAGCGGAGCAAAGCATTCGCTTTTCAACGTTTTCTTCTCCCTGCTCAACGAAGGCGATGAAGTTCTTATTCCGGGGCCTTATTGGCTCAGCTACACAGCGATGGTCACTCTTGCCGGCGGAACTTCAAAGGTTCTGGCGACCCATGAGGATACACAGTTCAAACTCACACCCGACATCCTTCGCAGATCTCTCAGCCCTCGGACAAAAGTTTTAGTGCTGAATTCGCCTTCGAACCCCACGGGGGCTGTTTATACCCGGCAGGAACTTGAAGCGCTTGCTGAAGTCCTTCTCGATTACCCGAAGGTGCAGATTGTCAGCGACGAAATTTATGAAAAACTGATTTTTGACGGAGCGAAACACATCTCGATCGCCACGCTCTCGAGCGAACTTGCTCAGCGCACGGTGATTGTTAACGGTCATAGCAAGGCCTACGCGATGACGGGCTGGCGTCTAGGCTATGCGGCTTGCGCCAACAAAGAGCTGGCGAAGGCCATCTCCAGTCTCCAGAGTCACTCGACCTCGAACCCCACTTCGTTTGCTCAGGCGGGCGGCGTTGCGGCGCTTGATCAGGGTGATCCCGAGGCTGAGCGGATGTGCAAAGTCTACCAGAAGCGCAGAGACCTTCTTTATGGCCTGATTTCGCAGATCAAACCGCTCAAGCCCTTCAAGCCCCAGGGTGCTTTTTACCTCTTTGTGAATATTGCGGAGACCGGTTTCTCATCTGCCGATTTGATCCAGAAATTACTGGAAGAAGCCCATGTGGCTACGATTCCCGGGAAGCCTTTCGGGAGCGATAGTCACATCCGCATGAGTTTCGCCACATCGGAAGCGAAGCTCGAAGAAGCGGCGCGCCGGTTGAGCCGCTGGTTTTCCGCCCGCTGATTTTTCTCCCCCGTTGCCGAAAGCGCCGATTTTCTTAGGCGCTGAAAATTCCTAAAGGAACTCCGCGTGAAACTGCACCGTCTCTCTACCGGACTCACCTATGAGCGAGAAGAGCTGGAGAACCTCCTGCGCGGTTTGAACTACCAGAAAAAAGAAATGGTATCCCGGCCTGGAGAATATTCCATCCGAGGTTCACTCGTCGACGTTTATCCCTTTACGTACCGATCGCCTGTGCGCCTGGAGTTCCGTCTGGATCACCTGACCGCGATCCGGGATTTTTCTCCGCTCGACGGCAAATCCTTCAGCTGTTATGACGACGTCTACCTCCTGCCGCTGACGGGTGAGATCCAGGATAAAATTTCCCGAGCGCGGGAGCGCTTTGAATCCTATGAACCCCTGACGGACTATCACGATCTCGAGCGGGGCGACTATGTCGTACATTTCGAGTACGGCATCGGGCGTTTTCTCGGGACTAAAATTATCCAGACTTTGGGTGTTAAAAAAAGGCATCTTGCCATCGAATATGCCGATCGGGAGATCCTCTATGTTGACCTCCAGGATCCGGTTGAGCGTTACATCGGAGGCGAGGGAGCGGCTCCGCGCCTGACGCGTCTGAATACGAAGGACTGGGAGCGAGCGAAGGAAAAAACCAGGCTGGCCGTGCAGTCCGTAGCCCGAGGTTTGCTCGAACTTCAAGCGAAGAGAAGTCTCCGCCATGGTACGAAATTTCCACGCGACGCGGCTTGGCAAAAAGAGTTTGAAGCGGAGTTTCCCTTCGAGCTTACCCCCGACCAGGCCAAAGCTGTGACAGAAGCGAAAGAGGACATGGAAAGCGAGCATCCCATGGACCGCTTGGTTTGCGGGGATGTGGGTTATGGCAAAACGGAAGTGGCCATGAGGGCCTGCTTCAAGGCCGTCACCGGCGGCAAGCAAGTCGCAGTCCTTGTCCCCACCACAGTGCTGGCCGAGCAGCATTACCTGGTTCTCAAGAAACGTCTGAAGAGTTTTCCTGTGACCGTTGACGTTCTTTCCCGCTTTCGCTCCAAAAGAGAGCAGTCGGCCTCTGTCAAGGCTCTCCGGGAAGGCGTGACGGATATCGTGATCGGAACGCACCGTCTCCTCTCCCAAGATATTCATTTCAAAGATCTGGGGCTTGTCATCGTGGATGAAGAGCAGCGTTTCGGAGTCCTTCATAAAGAACGGCTCAAGGAACTCCGCTATTCTGTGGATGTGCTCTCTTTAACGGCGACTCCCATACCCAGGACGCTTTATATGTCGCTCATGGGAGTCCGCGACATGTCCATCATCAACACGCCCCCCAAAAATCGTTTGGCCGTAGAAACACACGTTCTTGAATATAACGAAAAACGGGTTATGGATGCGGTTCAGCGCGAGCTGGACCGGGGAGGCCAGGTTTATTTTGTTCATAATCGGGTGCAGTCGATCCTTAAAGTGAGGGATCAGCTTCAGGAGCTTTTGCCGCATGTGTGTTTCGGCGTGGCTCACGGGCAGATGCCCTCTGAGGCCCTAGAGGCCATCATGCAGGATTTCATGGAGAAAAGGATCGACTGCCTTATCTCCACAAGCATCATCGAATCCGGAATTGATATTCCCAACGCCAACACCCTGATCGTGAATCGGGCCGATCAATTCGGACTTGCCGATCTTTATCAGCTGCGCGGAAGAGTCGGCCGCTTCAAAGAAAAAAGACAGGCGTATGCCTATTTTTTTGTCCCGCAAAACTGGGTCCTTTCCGGGGATGCCGAGAAACGCTTGACGGCCATTGAGCGTTTTACGGAGCTCGGTTCAGGATTCAAAATAGCTCTTGAGGACCTCAGTATCCGAGGAGCAGGAAATCTTCTTGGCCATGAACAGAGCGGGTTCATCCATGCGGTCGGTTTTGATCTGTATTGCCGCATGCTCAGAAAAGCCGTTGAGGATCAGAAAAGCGAGAGCCCCGTTTCCGGCGGCAAAGCCTTCCTTGAAAAAACCCGGGAGCTATGATAGAAGTCAGGCCATGAAGAAGGTCCTTTTTTTTATTCTGCTCGCTTTGACCTTGGCCCAAGAGTCTGCCTGGGCCCGCAAGGAACTCCTCGATCAGGTGATCGCTGTTGTCAATGACGAGCCCATCACGCAGAGTGAGCTGGATATTCTTCTCAGGCCTCTCTATGATCAGTACCGCGAAGAATACCGGGGCGAGGAATTGATCGTGAAGCTCAATGAAGCCCGCCAAAAACTGCTCAATCAGCTCATCGAAGACAAGCTTGTTTATCAGGAAGCCGTCAACCAAAAGGTCGAAATTGATACCGCCGAGGTTGACAAAGCCGTCGGAGAATTCAAGAAGCGATTTAAGAATGAAATTGAAATGGATGCCGCCTTGCGCGACCAGGGGCTCACGCTGACGGATCTCAAAGAGCGCTTCCGCCGGCAGGCGATGATCCGGCAGCTGCACAGTCAGGAGATCCGCTCTAAAGTGATTGTTTCGCCCAAAGAGATTGAAGAGTTTTATCAAAAAAATCCGGAAAAATTCGCAAGCCGGGAAAAAATTAAAACCAGGTCCATCACTGTCAAAAAAAGTTACGAAGCCCGCGAAAAGGGTCTCACCGACGAAGCTGCCAAAGAAAAGATTGCTGGAATACGCTTGAAAATATCGGCCGGCGAGGATTTTGCCGCTTTGGCAAAAAAAAATTCGGAGGACGTTCACTCCGATAAGGGCGGCCTGAGCGACTGGATCGAAAGAGGTTCCATGATTCCTGTTATTGACGAGGTCATTTTCAAGCTCAAACTGGGAGAAATTTCCGAGATTATCGAAACGCCCATGGGCTATCATCTCTTCAGAGTCGAAGAGCGAGAGCAGGGTTCTCAGAAAAAACTCGAGGAAGTTCGTGATCAAATTCTCGATGAACTGTACCGCCGCAAGAGTGAAGACCGATTCTATGACTGGATGCAGGACCTCAAGAAAAACTCTTACATTTCCATCCGTTAGCGCGGTGCTGAT
The DNA here is from genome assembly GCA_018883425.1 of Candidatus Omnitrophota bacterium. Taxonomy (GTDB): domain Bacteria; phylum Omnitrophota; class Omnitrophia; order Omnitrophales; family Aquincolibacteriaceae; genus ZLKRG04. The sequence continues at coordinate 12,622 of VFQY01000023.1, forward strand.
TTGACCCGCGTCCTTGTTCTGACGATGGGTGATCCCGGCGGCATCGGACCGGAGATTATCCTCAAGACTCTCAAGAGCCCGGGCCTTCTTCGAGGTCATGCCTGGGTTGTGGCCGGAATACCGCAGGCTTTTCAACGGCCTCCCTCCTCCTGGAGTTTGATCCGCGCTATCCGCAGAAAGGAACTCGCCCCTGGAAAGATCTATTTTTTGGATGTTTCCGAGCGGGCCCGAGAACTCGGAGGGGCGAAAGCCGGCTCGTTGAAGATATCCGTGGGAAAGGCTGCCAGGCCGAATGCTGCGGCCGCCCTGGCGGCTCTTGAGGAGGCCGCCTCAGCTGCGTGCGGGGGAGAGGCGGACGCGATCGTAACAGCGCCCGTTAACAAGACGGCGATGCGTCTGCTGGATGAGCGTTTTTGCGGGCATACCGAGTATCTGGCCAAGAGAGCCGGTGTGAAGAAATTTGCGATGATGTTTGTCGGCGCCCGGCTCTGCCTGACGCTGGTGACAGTTCATGTCGCTTTGAAAGAGGTCAGCCCTCGGCTGACGCGAGCGGGTATTTATGACAAGATTCTGCTGACGGACTGCTTTCTCAAAAGACAAATGGCCAAGAAGAAACCGAGCATCGCGGTCTGCGCTCTCAATCCCCATGGTGAAGAAACGGGTTCCGAAGAAAGGCAGATCATTCTTCCAGCCGTTCTTCGCGCCCGCAAAAGCGGCGTCAGGGTCTCGGGCCCGTTTTCCGCGGATCAGCTTTTCTATGAAGCCTATCAAGGCAGGTATGACGCGCTTGTCTGCATGTACCATGATCAAGCGCTGGGTCCCTTCAAGATGATTTCCTTTCATGACGGAGTCAATGTGACGGCGGGGCTGCCGTTTGTCAGAACCTCACCCGATCACGGAACCGCTTTTGACATTGCGGCTAAAGGCCTAGCCGATCCCTCCTCAATGACGGCAGCTGCGAAGCTGGCGGCGCGTCTCATCGCGCGCTGAAGCCATGAAGACTCAAATCGAGCTTCTTAAAGAGTTCAAAATCGCCGTGCGCGGTCATTGGGGTCAGCATCTTCTGATTGATCCCAACATTCAAAAAAAAATCGTCGAACTGCTGCACCCGTGCTCGGGAAAGTCCGTTCTCGAAATCGGTCCAGGCATGGGCGCGCTGACCGCTTGGCTCCTGGATCGGGGCGTCCGCGTCACGGCTGTTGAGAAAGATCCCAGGCTGTGCGCGATGCTGGAGACGGTTTTTGCGGACAAAATCGCGGATGGATTCCTGCGTCTCCGCCAAGCCGACGTTCTCAAAGAAGACCTGGACCAGCTGGCACTCTCGATGAATCCGCCCGCAGATCAAATCATCAGCAATTTGCCGTATTACATTACGGGGCCGATTTTGGCAGGGGTGCTGCCTCTGAAACGCCTCCGCCGCGCGGTTTTCATGATGCAGAAGGAAGTGGCTGAGCGCATTTTTGCCAAGCCCGGTTCCCGCGAGTACGGCCGACTGAGTCTTTTGGTACATTTCTTCGCTAAGGCCTATCCCGCCTTTGATGTTTCACCGAAATGTTTTACACCTCCGCCCGAGGTTCACTCGAGTGTTGTCGTGTTCGACTTTAAAGAAAGGTCAAAAGAACAGGAAGCCTCTCTTGAGGCTGTTCTGGAAATTGCGGCCGCGGCATTCGCTCAGAGGCGGAAAAAAATCATGGGAACTCTTCAGCGGGACGGACGGTGGAAGCTGTCGAAGGCTGAGTGGATCGGCGTTTTCGAAAGCATCGGTATTTGCGCCGATGCGCGGCCTGAGGAGCTCGCGCCCGAGTGCTACGAGGCCTTGGAACGAAGTTTACGGGCTTTTCGCCGGCCGCATTTGTGAAAACCTGCGTGACCCGATGCGCCATGACGCATGTCCGGGAATCCGGGCAGGGTGATCGCGTGCCGGAGTGCCGCCTGAATTGACAGGGTGGGGGGGGCGTGCTAACATCGCCCACACTCGAGGAGAACCATGAGCTTTGAAATTGAGAAAGTAGCCGAACTTGCCCGGATACGTTTGACGCCGGATGAAAAAAATAAGCTCCAGTCCGATCTCGGAGCAATCCTCGGCTACGTAGAAAAATTGAAGTCGGTCGACACATCCCAGGTCTCCGAGACCAGCCACGTCATGGATCTTACGAATGTTTTTCGTGAAGATAAGGTTCTGCCAAGTGATGTGTCAGCGGCCGTGCTCCGAGCGGCCCCCGACCGGGATGGGAAGTTTTTCAGAGTTCCCAAAACGGTTGAGCGCTGAACCCCTATGAAGCCCTACGAATTGACCCTCAGAGAGTCCCGCGATTTCGCAGCCGCCGAGGGTTTTGACGCGCTTCGATCCAGCTTGCTCGAGCGCATTGAGACGCTTAACCCTAAACTGAACGCGCTTGTAAGATTTAAGCGGGAAGATTGGACTGGATCCCCGCGTTTGGCGAGTCCCGCCGGCGGAGAACTCGCGGGAGTTCCTATCGCGATTAAGGACAACATCTGCGTGAAGGGTCTTGAAACCGCCTGCGCTTCAAAAATCCTCAAAGGACACGTTCCTCCTTACGATGCGGCCGTGATTGAAAAGCTCAAAGGAGCCGGAGCCGTTGTTTTTGGACAATGCAACATGGACGAATTTGCTTTCGGATCCTCGTGCGAGACATCAGCCTTCGGGCCGGTCAGAAATCCCTGGGATTTAGAGCGGGTTCCAGGGGGCTCAAGCGGCGGTTCGGCTGCTGCTGTGGCCGCGGGTCTTGTGCCCGCAGCGCTGGGCTCTGACACGGGCGGCTCGATCCGTCAGCCCGCCGCGTTCTGCGGGGTTGTGGGACTGAAGCCTACCTACGGACGGGTTTCGCGTTACGGTTTGATCGCTTTCGGGTCAAGCTTCGATCAAATTGGACCCATTACGAAAAACGTTGAGGATGCTGCTCTTCTGATGAAGTTTCTCGCGGGGCATGATGCGCGGGATTCTACTTCAGCCCCCGAGGAGGTTCCGGATTACACGAAATCGCTCCGGCGGGATGTCAAGGGACTGCGCATCGGTCTGCCGGAGGAGTATTTCGGAGCAGGCCTTGACCCCGAGGTGGAGAAAAGCGTGCGCGAAGCCGCCGATGTCTACCGCCGTCTCGGTGCGGAGATTAAGACCATAAAACTTCCGCATACGCCCTATGCCGTTGCTGTTTATTACATTGTGGCAGTCGCTGAAGCCAGCTCGAATCTCGGACGTTTTGACGGAGTCCGGTTCGGATCCCGGATCGCTGCGGATTCTTTGAAGGAGATGTATGAAAAAACCCGTGAGGAAGGCTTTGGTGCGGAGGCTAAGAGGCGCATTCTGCTGGGGACCTTTGTTTTGTCCGCGGGTTATTACGATGCCTATTACCGCCAGGGACAGAAGGTCAGAACTTTGATCCGTCAGGATTTTCAAAAAGCCTGGGAGTCGGTGGACGTCCTTCTTTCTCCGACGGCGCCGACACCTGCGTTCAAAATCGGCGAGAAACTCTCGGATCCTTTGGCGATGTACTTGTCAGACATCATGACGATTCCAGCCAATCTTGCGGGAGTTCCTGCCCTGTCTTTGCCGTGCGGTTTTACGCGCTCAGGCTTGCCCCTGGGGCTTCAGCTGATGGGACGGCCTTTTGATGAAGAAACTCTGATCCGTGCCGCCTACACGCTAGAACAGGAAATCGGCATCACCGGGAGAAAGCCTCCGCTTTAAAACACTATGACAACTGTCTATGAGGCCGTGATCGGTCTTGAAGTTCATGTTCAGCTGGACACGCATTCAAAGATTTTCTGCGCGTGTTCGACAAAATTCGGTTCAGAGCCCAATGCCAATACCTGCCCTGTTTGTCTCGGACTGCCGGGCTCCCTGCCTGTTCTCAACGGCCAGGCTTTACATCTGGCTGTAAAGGTCGGGATTGCGCTGAACTGCGAAATTTCCAAAAGGCTCAAGTTCGACCGGAAAAATTACTTCTATCCGGACCTTCCTAAAGCCTATCAAATTTCACAGTTCGACCAGCCTGTTAACGGAGCCGGCTGGCTGCTGATCGAAACACGTTCTGAGGATGGATCCTGGAAAGAAAAAAAAATCGGAATCCACCGCGCCCATCTAGAAGAGGATGCCGGAAAGCTGCTTCATGAGGGGATCGAGGGGGCGAGTCTTGTCGATTTCAACCGGGCGGGTGTTCCTCTTCTCGAAATTGTTTCGGATCCTGATTTGAGTTCACCTGAGGAAGCCTACGCCTACCTGACTTCGCTGAAAGCTATTCTGCAGTACCTGGAAGTCAGCGACTGCAACATGGAAGAGGGAAGTCTACGATGCGATGCTAATGTTTCGATCCGCAAAAGGGGCGATAAAAATCTGGGCACAAAAACGGAGATCAAGAACCTTAATTCTTTCAAAAACGTGCAGCGGGCGATCCAGTATGAGATCGAGCGGCAGACTGAGCTTGTTGAGGGCGGCGGACGAGTGATTCAGGAGACCCGTCTGTGGAATGATGTGAAGGCTCAGACCTTTGTGATGCGCTCAAAAGAGCAGGCGCATGATTACCGCTATTTTCCGGAGCCTGATTTAGTTCCGCTGACGATCGAATCCGCGGCGATTGAGGCCATCAGAAAAGAGCTGCCCGAACTGCCCGCCGCAAAAGCTGCCCGTTTCCGCAAGGATTACGGTCTCGGCGATTACGATGCCTCAGTGCTCGTTCAGGAAAAAGCGCTCGCGGCGTATTTCGAACAGGCCATCAAGGCCCATGCAAATGCGAAGATGATCAGCAACTGGATGCAATCGGAACTGCTGGCTCTCTTGAATTCAAAAAAACTGGCGATTCAAAGCTCTCCGGTTTCAGCTCAAGCTTTGGCGGGGCTCGTGGCTTTGATCGAGTCCGGAACCATCAGCGGAAAGATTGCCAAAGACGTCTTGCCGGTGATGTTCGAGACGGGGCAGACAGCGCAGGAAGTCGTCCGTGAGAAGGGGTGGGTTCAGGTCACCGACGAGAGTTTGATTGAGACGATTGCTGATAAAATCATTGCCGACAATTCCCAGTCAGTTCAGGATTACCGGGCCGGAAAAAAACAAGCGCTCGGATTTCTTGTCGGGCAAATGATGAAAGCTTCTCAGGGAAAGGTCAATCCCAAGCTCGCCAACGAAGTCTTGGCCCGAAAAATCGGAGTTTGATCCGATTCTATGCTCACTCTGGGCATCGAAACATCCTGCGACGAAACATCCTGCGCGGTTCTCGCGGGAACTTCTGAAATTAAATCTAACATTGTTGCGTCAAGCCTTGCCCGGCACCAGCCCTTCGGCGGCGTTGTCCCCGAGATCGCATCACGCCATTGTCTTGAAGCGGTAGGCGAGGTGTATGCCCAGGCGATGAAGCAGGCGCGTGTGCGTCCGGGGGATTTGGATCTGATAGCAGTAACCAAGGGGCCGGGATTGATCGGATCCCTCCTGGTCGGCGTCTGCTTCGCCAAAACGCTGAGCTATCAGCTGGGAATTCCGCTTGTCGGCGTGAATCATCTCGAGGCTCATTTGGCAGCCAATTTCATCGGCAGGCAAGTCCCTCGGCGCTATCTCGGACTTTTGGTGTCCGGCGGTCACACGAGTCTTTCATTGACGGAGAACTCAAGAATGTTTCTGCTGGGTGAGACCGTCGACGACGCGTGCGGGGAGGCCTACGACAAGGTGGCCAAGCTCTTGGAGCTCGGCTATCCCGGAGGACCGATCATCGATAAGCTGGCCTCTCAAGGCGACCCCAAGGCGTTCTCTTTCACGCGGCCCAAACTCAAGAGACCTTTTGATTTCAGCTTCAGCGGTATCAAAACGGCCGTTCTTTACCTGGTGCGCAAACAAGGGCGTCTGTCTGCGGATTTTAAGAGGGACTTGAGTGCAAGTTTCCAAAATGCCGTGGCTGGGTGGCTGGTCGAGAAGACGCTTTCGTGTGCCGAGGCGAACGGACTCACGGAAATTTTTGCCGGCGGCGGGGTCACGGCTAATTCGGAGCTCAGAAGCCGTCTTGAGCGGGAAGCGTCGGATAGGAATCTCAAAATCGGTTTCCCTCCAATGCCGCTGACGGGAGACAATGGGGCCATGATTGCCCGGCGCGGGATCGATCACTACGAGCAAAAGCGCTTCGAAGCCCTGACGCTGACCGGCATGCCGGGACTTGCGTTTGACGCCGCTTGTTGACACATCCGGCCGGAACGGCTACAATCCGCACTCTTATGAAGAAACTCAAGATAGCGCTCCCTAAAGGAAGTCTCGAAGAAGCCACTTTCCGCCTCTTCAACAAGGCAGGATTCAAAATTAGCGTCAATTCCCGCTCTTATTTCCCTAGCATCGATGACGAAGAACTCGAAGTCGTGCTTTTCCGTCCCCAGGAAATGCCGCGTTACGTCGAAGACGGTGTCGTCGATTGCGGTTTGACGGGCTATGACTGGATCTGTGAAAACGAGTCTAAAGTCACAGAACTCTGCGAGCTCCAGTATTCCAAGCGCACGAAGAATCCCGTGCGATGGGTGCTCTGCGTCCATCAAGATTCGCCTTTTAAAAAGGTGAAGGACCTTCAGGGGAAAAAAATATCTACGGAGCTTGTGAACGTGACCCGGAAGTATTTAAAGAAAAACAAGGTGCATGCCGAAGTGGAATTCTCCTGGGGGGCGACGGAAGTCAAGCCGCCCCGTCTGGCAGACGCCATTGTGGAAGCCACCGAGACAGGGTCAAGTCTTCGTGCTAACAACCTGAGAATCATTGATACGCTTTTGACATCAGTACCGAAATTCATAGCCAATAAGCAAAGTCACAAGGACGATTGGAAGCGCAAGAAGATGGATAACATCGTCATGCTGCTTCAGGGTGCTATTCGGGCGGAGGAGAAGGTCGGTATTAAAATGAATGTGCAGGAGAAAGACTTGGCGCGCATTCTTGAGCTTCTGCCGGCTCTGAAAAAACCTACAGTGTCGACGTTGTCGGCAGAAGGCTGGTATGACGTCGATACCATTAGCGATGAATCCATTGTGCGCGAACTGATACCCGCGCTCAAAAAAGCGGGCGCGTCCGGGATTATCGAGTACCCGCTCAACAAAGTTATTCCCTGAGCCGAAACGGGCTCCAATAAGAACAAGGAGAAAGTGTAATGCCCTGGGCACGTAAGCAGCGCCGAAAGAAAATGAATAAACACAAGCGCAAAAAGAAGCTGAGGAAGCACCGCCACAAGAAAAAGGCTTGGTCATAACCGCTCAGCTAGCCGGCCGGTGATGCCGGACTTTTTCCTAGAAACACCAACCTTGTTAAACCCGGCGGGTATCCGCCGGGTTTTTATTTCAGAGTCGGTATGCGCTTCCTGGTTCTTCAAAGCCCCGCCAAGATTAATTTGACGCTTCATGTCACCGGTAAGCTACCCGGGGGCTATCACGCCCTCGATACGCTTTTTCACAGGATATCGCTTTGTGATCGACTGAAGCTGACGCGGACCCCTCGCGGTTTTGACCTGCGGACGGATGCCGCTGACTTGCCGACGGACGAGCGCAATTTGATCACCCAGGCTTACCGGCTTCTCGAGATCAAGTTTCCGAAGCTTGGCGGAGTGCGGGTGGAGCTTCAAAAAAAAATTCCCTTGGGCGCGGGTTTAGGCGGAGGATCGAGCAACGCAGCTTTCTTCCTGCTCGGGATGAATCGGCTGTATGAGCTGGGTTTGACGCGCCGAACTCTCATGGGTTTGGGCCGGCAGCTGGGAGCTGATGTTCCGTTCTTCCTTTACGAGGCGAACCAAGCGCGCGGGAGTCACAGAGGTGATGTTCTCAAGGTTCGCCCTGCTAGCCGGCCGTGGTTTTTTATCTTAGTCCTTGACAGCAAAGAACTTAGGACAAAAGAAGTCTTCGGTAAGTTCGGCTCGATGTTGAGGCCGGATTCCTTGACAAAGGGGGGGCGCACGGCTAGAATGCTCAGCACTTTTTTAGACCGGGGCAACCTTTCCGCTGTGACGCCTTTGCTTCATAACGACTTGGAAAGATCGGCCTTTGTCCTGAGACCGGAATTAGAGAGAAGAGTTTCAAGGCTGAACCAAGCGGGGCTTGCCGGTGTCCGGATGTCAGGAAGCGGACCGACTCTCTTTGCAATGTTTTCTCAAAGACGAGACCAGAAACGCTATCTTCGTGTCGTTCGAGGGCTGTTTCCTGCATTACGAATAGAAGAAGCAAGAACCTTCTAATCCAAAGCTGAGGAACACAATCCCCGATGGATTCAGCATGAGTAAGCCGATCAGGTTGGGCGCGGCAAGCATCCTGCCTGCGGCTCTTTTTTTCTCCGCGGAAGGTTTTTGGATTGCCCGGTGGTGAAATGGTATCACACTGCCCTTTGGAGGCATGATTCCTGGTTCGAGCCCAGGCCGGGCAGTTCTGGTCGAGTTCAAATTTTATTTTGAGGGTTGTCTATGAGCAGTGCCAATACAAACGAGCGGTGTTCGTTCTGCGGGCGGGATAAACGCAAAGAGGTCCGGAAAATTTTTGCCGGTCCGGGAGTCTACATCTGCGACATCTGCATCAAAATTTGCGGCGATATTCTCGAGAAAGACCAAGGCAAGACCGCAAAAGCTGGGACTGAAAATCTGGCGTCCCGGCTTGTCGTGCCGAAGCCCAAAGAAATCAAGGAAAAACTTGATCAATACATCATCGGTCAGGAATCTGCCAAAAAGCAGATTTCTGTCAGTGTTCACGCCCATTATAAACGCGTGAAACAGCTCGGACAGACGTCTGCCGATGATGTTGAGCTGGAAAAGAGCAACATCCTCATGATTGGTCCCACCGGGTCCGGCAAAACGCTGATGGCTCGAACGCTTGCCAAGCTTCTGGATGTTCCGATTGCCATCGCTGATGCGACCTCTCTGACCGAGGCAGGCTACGTCGGTGAGGACGTCGAGAACGTTCTGCTGCGCCTTCTTCAAGCCGCAAATTTTGACGTTAAAAGGGCCGAGCTGGGGATCGTTTATATTGACGAGATCGACAAAATTGCCCGTACGACCGAGAACGTATCCATCACGCGCGACGTGTCGGGCGAAGGTGTTCAGCAGGCGCTTCTGAAGATTCTTGAGGGAACTGTTGCGAATGTGCCCCCGCAAGGCGGAAGGAAACACCCGCAGCAGGAGTACATCCAGATCAACACGAAAAATATCCTCTTCATTTGCGGGGGGACGTTTGCGCATCTCGACGGTATTATCCAGAGACGGACCTCCAACAAATCTTTGGGTTTCGGCGCTGCCTCAGCCCAGGAAACCCGCGAACCCACGCTGGGTGAAATTCTTGCGATGGTGGAAACCGAGGACCTTCTCAAGTTCGGATTAATTCCTGAATTTATCGGCCGTTTTCCGGTCATCTCAACGCTTCATGGATTGAACGAGGAAGATCTGATCCGCGTTCTGACCGAACCGAAAAACGCGCTGACGAAGCAGTATGAAAAACTTTTCCGCATGGAGAATGTGGATCTCAAATTTATGCCGGAAGCCCTGCGCGAGATCGCCCGGCGAGCTTTGCGCAAAGGAACCGGAGCGAGAGCGCTTCGTTCTGTTCTAGAAGGTGTGATGATGGACGCGATGTACGACGTACCCTCGGATTCAACAATCAGTGAATGTGTCGTGACGCGCGAAGCGATTGAGGGCAAAGCAAAGCCCAAGCTCGTTCGTCAGAATCAGCCCTGGGTGGCTTCCGCTTAGGCCTCAGGCCGGAGGATCGAATTTTGAAACCACTAAAAAGTTCTACTAAGGAAGCTTTGGCGGGTTACGGATTCCTCATGCCGAATCTCTTGGGATTTCTTCTTTTTACTTCGATTCCGGTAGCGGCCTCGATGGCCCTCAGTTTCCTGGATTGGGATTTGCTCTCTGCTCCCCGTTTTGTCGGGCTCGACAACTTTATCACTCTTTTCAAAGATCCGTTTTTTTGGCAGTACTCGTGGAACACGGTTTACCTGATGCTGGCCATTCCGCTCAGCATGGCGGGGTCTCTGATTCTTGCGATCGGCATGAATCAGAAGCTCAAGGGAATTGTTTTTTTTAGGACGGTGTATTTTCTGCCGACCCTTTGCGCCGGGGTAGCGATCTACATGCTCTGGAGACTGATCTACAACCCCGAATTCGGGATTCTCAACACCTTTATCGCGAAGACGGGCGAGTTCCTTCATATTCCGCTCAAAGGCCCGTATTGGCTTACAGACGAGAAGTGGGCGAAGCCGGCCTTGATCATCATGAGCGTTTGGCAGTCCGTGGGCGGTTACAATATGATTCTCTACCTCGCGGCCCTTCAGGGGGTTCCGCGTGATCTCTATGATGCGGCTGAGGTCGACGGCGCTAATGCGTGGCAGAAGTTCTGGGCGGTGACATGGCCCCAAATATCTCCGGCAACCTTTTTTATTGCAATCATGAGCATCATTGGGGGATTTCAGGCGGGATTCGACCCGGCCTACATCATGACCGGGGGCGGACCTAACGGCTCCACGACAACGATTATTTATTACATCTACAACAATGCTTTTGAATGGCACAAGATGGGGTATGCCGCGGCAATCGCGTGGGTGCTTTTTGTGATCGTTTTTATTTTCACCGTTTTGCAATGGCGCTTTTTCGGCAAGCAGGTTCATTACTAGAAAGAGTGAGCGGCTCTTAGAAGCCGTGCTGAATTAACAGGAGCGGGTACGACATGCTTGAAAAGAAAAAACTGACGCTGGAAGCTGCCAAAAGACGCAAGTTCCGCCGAGAGATCGTTGGGAAACTGGCGGCCTACATCGTTCTGTCCATCGGCGCTATTGCTATGATCGGGCCGTTTTTGTGGATGGTCACGACCTCGCTGAAAGAGCCTGGGCAGGTTTTCTCATTCCAGAAGAACTGGTGGGAAGAGTGGATTCCGACATCTTTTGTTTGGGAGAATTACATCAAGCCCTGGAGTGTTGTCCCTTTCGCCCGATTTTATTTCAACTCTATTTTTATAGCCGTTGCGGTGACTGCGGCTCAGGTGGGAACAAGTGCGATGGCGGCTTATGCTTTTGCGCGCCTCAAATTCCCCGGCCGTGATAAGATTTTCTTCGGCTATTTAGCGACGATGATGGTTCCCGGGGCTGTGACGATGATTCCTGTTTTCATTCTGCTCCGCTACCTGGGCTGGGTGGACAGCTACAAAGCCTTGATTCTGCCGGCGGCTTTTACGGCTTACGGAACATTTATGCTCCGTCAGTTTTTCATGACGCTCCCCAAAGACTTGGAGGATGCCGCCAAAATCGACGGCTGTTCTTACGCGGGCATTTTTTGGCGAATCATCCTGCCGTTGTCCAAGCCGGCGCTCGCGACTCTGACCACCTTCACGTTCATGGGAACATGGATGAATTTTATGTGGCCGCTCATTGTGCTCAATACCCATGAAAAGTTTACGCTGCCTGTCGGGCTTGCTTATTTTCAGAGCCTTCATCATACGGACTGGACGCTTTTGATGGCGGCTTCTGTGATGATGATCTTGCCGATTCTCCTGGTGTTTATCTTCAATCAGCGATTCTTCGTTGAGGGGATTAAACTAACCGGGATCAAAGGCTGAGGCATGCAGGCGATTGTTTTGGCCGCGGGTAAGGGAACCCGCATGAAGTCGCAGACCCCCAAAGTTCTTCACGAAGCGCTTGGGGTTCCCTTGTTGGGCCACGTGCTCGGTCATCTGCGGGCCCTGGGTATGAAGAAGCCTGTGGTTGTAATCGGCGCGGGAGCTGAAAAGGTTAAAGAGTACCTAGGTCAGGAATCGACCACGGTTCTTCAGGCTGAGCAGCGCGGAACAGGGCATGCGGTCATGACGGCGGCTCGAGCTTTGTCGGATGAGCAGGGCGACGTTCTGATTTGGCCGGGGGATATGCCGCTCGTCCGTTTAGAGACGCTCAAGAGTTTTTTGAAAAAACATCGGGTTTCGGGCGCGGCTGCGAGCGTGCTTGCGGCCATGCGCGACGATCCGGCGGGGTATGGGCGAATTTTGCGGCGTGAAGGGCGTTTCTGCGGGATCCGCGAAGAGCTCGATGCGTCGCCCGAAGAGCGCCGCATCCGTGAAGTGAATACGGGTATTTACGTTTTTGATAAAAGAAAACTTTTTGCAGCGCTGAAACGTGTCCGTCCGCACAATAAAAAAAATGAGATCTATTTAACGGACACCATTGAAATTTTGGAATCTCAAGGTGAGCAGCTCGAATCGTTTCCTCTGGCCGAGTCCGAAGAAGGTCAGGGTGTCAATTCTAGAGCAGATCTTGCGGAAGTTGTCCGGCGGCTCAATCAGCGTCACATCCGAGCCCATCTCGAAGCCGGGGTGACCTTCATCCAGCCTGAGCAGAGTCTCATCGGGGCAGATGTGAAGATCGGGCAGGATACAGTCATCTACCCGTGGACCTACATCGAGAACGGTGTCCGCATCGGAGTGGGCTGCAGAATCGGGCCGTTCGCAAAGATAAGGTCCGGGACTCAGATCGGCGACGGCAGCACGATTGGAAGTTTCGTTGAAGTGAACCGAAGCCGCATCGGCAGGGGTGTTTCCGCGAAACATCTTGCGTACTTGGGTGATGCCGCGGTAGGCGACGGGACCAACATTGGGGCCGGAACGATTACCGCAAATTATGATGGCAAGAACAAGCATCAGACGGTCATCGGCCGCAAGGTACTGGTCGGATCTGACAGCATCCTGATTGCGCCTGTCAGAATTTGCGATGAAGCCCGCACCGGCGCGGGTGCTGTGCTGACGGCCGGAACAGTCGTTGACAAGGGCCGGCTGGCGGTGGGTGTGCCGGCTCGAGTTCTCAATCGAGGAAGGAAAAAACAGTGACGCCAGAGACTTTAGATATGGGAGAGCAAACGATGTCTCAGAACTCCGAGAAACGAAAATGTGATCAGTCGCTTGTGATTTTGGGCGGCAATTCCAACCCCGGCCTAGCCTCTGAAATTGCGGAGCTTCTGGGGACCCAGACTGCGGACGTTCTTTGCGGAAGGTTTCCTGAGGGTGAAATCCAGGTTCAGATCCGCGACAACATCCGCGGTAAAGATGTTTTTATTCTCCAGTCCACCTGCACGCCCGCCAATGATAATCTGATGGAGCTGCTCATCCTGATTGACGC